>JAGKWY010000017.1 GCA_021151625.1 Gammaproteobacteria bacterium
ATCTGTTGTTTTCATCCTGCGCTTTGATAACGCTTCTGCGCCATAAGGGTTTGTCTACCTCACAATGAAACAATCGCTCCAGCTCAAACTCGGTCAACAGCTGACCATGACTCCCCAGCTGCAACAGGCTATCCGCCTTTTGCAGCTTTCTACTTTGGATTTGCAACAGGAAATTCAGGAAGCATTGGAGTCCAACCCAATGCTTGAAGTGGAAGAAGGTTTTGATTCCCCCAGCCAAACTGCCGATTACGAAGGCAGTGATCTGGACAATGCTGATTACACCCGCCAGCAAGAAGTTACCGCCGAGAATAACGGCGAGGCGCCTACCGATTTCAGCGCAGCCGATAACTATTCCTCGAGCAGCGATAACTATCAGGAAAGCAACAACTTTTCCGAAGGCGATAGCTTTAACGATGGCGACAGTTTTGGGGACAGCGAATCCTTCGGTGATACTGATGTGTACGGCGAAGGCGAAAGTTTTAGCGCCGATAGCGGTGACTGGAGTGAAGCCATTCCCAGCGACTTGCCCGTAGATACAAGCTGGGACGATGTCTACCAGGCATCATCCTCCAGTAGTTCCAGCAATTACGACAACGAAGACAACGATTTTGAAAGTCGCCGTGCAGCAACTGATTCACTCTATGACCACTTGATGTGGCAACTTAACCTCACCCCTATGTCGGATCGTGATCGCATTTTGGCGATGGCAATTATCGATGCCGTAGAACCCAGTGGCATGCTGTCAATTACGCTCGAAGAAATTTTCGAAGGCATGCGCGATGAGTTTGAAGAACTGGAACTGGATGAAGTCGTCGCAGTGCAACATCGCCTGCAACAATTCGATCCCTGCGGTGTATGCAGCCAAAACCTGTCTGAATGCCTATTAGTGCAACTGCAACAATTTGATCCCAAAACACCGTTTCTCGATTCGGCCAAATTAATTGCCAAGCAATATTTGCCGGTGCTTGGCAGCCGCGATTATCGCCAGTTGATGCGTCGCACCAAATTAAAAGAAGCAGAGTTGAGTCAGGCTGTCGCACTTATCCAAAGTTTGAATCCACGCCCGGGCGATATGATTGCCAGTGGCGACACTGAATATGTTGTGCCCGATGTATTTGTAGAAAAACGCGATGGTCGCTGGTTAGTTGAGTTGAATCCGGAAATTGCACCACGTTTGCGTATCAATGCCGATTACGCCTCCATGGTTAAACGCGCCGACTCCAGCAGCGATAACACCTTCCTGAAAGATAATTTACAGGAAGCGCGCTGGTTTCTAAAAAGCCTGCAAAGCCGTAACGAAACCCTGTTAAAAGTAGCCAGCTGTATTGTAGAAAAACAGCGCGGATTTCTTGATTACGGCCCCGAGGCGATGAAGCCTCTGGTATTACACGATATTGCTGAAATTGTGGAAATGCATGAGTCCACTATTTCGCGCGTAACCACGCAAAAATACATGCACACCCCGCAAGGTATTTTCGAGCTGAAATATTTTTTCTCCAGCCACGTAAGTACCGACAGCGGCGGCGAATGTTCATCAACCGCGATTCGCGCCATTATCAAAAAACTGGTGAATGCGGAAAATCCGAAAAAGCCGCTGAGCGATAGTAAAATCACTGACTTACTTGCCGAGCAAGGTATTCAGGTAGCGCGCCGCACTATTGCCAAATACCGCGAATCCTTAAATATTCCGCCATCAAACGAACGCAAAACGATTTAATTTGTTATTCGGGAAACTGGATAGGGATATTGCATGCAGAACCAATACTGCATCGATTTTATTGATCGACTGGCCCACTTGGTCAGTCACATTATGAGGAAGTACCTATGCAAATAAATATCAGTGGCCACCACCTCGAAGTCACCGACTCCTTAAGAGATTATGTCACCAGTAAAATTGAACGTCTGAGCAATCACCACGACCGCATTACTACAACTCACGTAATTCTCTCAGTGGACAAACTGATTCAAAAAGCGGAAGCAACCATTCATGTAAGCGGCAAAGATATTCATGCCGACGCTACTCACGAAGATCTTTATGCGGCGATTGATGCACTGGCAGACAAGCTGGATCGTCAATTAATTAAACACAAAGAAAAAATGCGCAGCCATCGTTAATAAAATGATCGCAGCGCACAACCGAGGATGCTACGGCATCAGTTAGCTATGCAAATCGAATCCCTTATCAGCCCCGGCCGCACCCTGTGCGGCATAGAGGGCGGCAGCAAAAAACGTGCACTGGAATTACTTGCCAATACTATTGCGCAGGATATTCCAGCCATCAATGCCGATGAATTATTTCGCCGCCTTATCGGGCGCGAGCGCTTGGGTTCTACCGGGATCGGCCATGGTGTGGCCATCCCGCACTGTCGCGTGGAGAATTGCACCGGCACCGTAGGTGCGTTAATTACGCTATCTGAACCGATTGATTTTGACGCCATAGATTCACAACCAGTGGATATACTCTTTGCGATGCTGGTGCCGGAAGATGCTCACGATGAGCATCTGCAAACCCTGGCCACCCTTGCAGGCGCATTGAATAATCCGGAATACCGCCAGCGGCTGCGCAAAGCAGAGAGCGACCAGTCGCTCTACCAGGCAGCAATTGCAACGCCCTAGGAGTCAGGCTTATGCATCTGGTTATTGTCAGCGGACTATCAGGTTCGGGAAAAAGTACGGCACTTCACGTTCTTGAGGACGTGGGGTTTAACTGTATCGATAACCTGCCCGTCAGTCTGCTTCCGGCACTGGTTGCCCAAATCCAGATTCACAAAGACGACAAGCAAAAGTTTGCCATTGGTATAGACGTGCGCAACGCCTGGCAAGACCTGGCGATTTTCCCGCAGATGATCAGCACCCTAAAGGATGCCCACCTGCCATTTCGTACCCTGTTCCTCGACTCGCAGCCGGCGGTACTGATTCAGCGCTTTAGCGAAACCCGGCGCAAACACCCGCTGTCTGACAAACACACCAGCCTTGAAGAAGCTATCACCGCTGAACAGCATTTGCTGGAGCCTATTCGCGATACTGCAGATCAGGTGATAGATACCAGCCACCTGAACCTGCATGAATTGCGCGACCTGGTGAAAGAGCGAGTAGTGGGTCGTAGCGAATCCACCATGGCGATACTGTTCGAATCCTTTGGTTTCAAACATGGAGTGCCGGTGAATGCGGATCTGGTATTTGACGCGCGCTGCCTGCCCAATCCACATTGGAAACCCAATTTGCGCCCCCAGACAGGTAAAGATCAGGACGTAATCGACTTTCTGGAGGAGCAGGTAACCGTCAAGGAGATGTACGACGATATAGAGCATTACCTAACGCGCTGGCTGCCACGCTACCAGGCCAACAATCGCAGCTATATCACCATTGCCGTTGGCTGTACCGGCGGGCAGCACAGGTCTGTGTATTTAGCTGAGCGCCTGCAAAAACACTTCGACCAAAGCTTTAGCGATGTACAAGTTCGTCATCGCGATATTAACAAACACAAAAAACACTGATTTCACACACAGAACCAGGCAATGCATACAGACACTCTCGACATTATTAACAAACGCGGTTTACACGCCCGTGCCGCCGCCAAGCTCGCCACCCTGGCCAATAAATTCACGGCCAAAATTCTGGTGCGCGTGGGCGAAGGCAACTGGGCGGATGCCAAAAGCGTAATGTCACTGATGTTGCTAGCAGCAAGTTGCGGTACTGCCCTGCAAGTCAGCAGCGAAGGCGACGATGCCGAAGCTGCCCTTAGTGCTATTCGCGCCCTGATCGCAGATCGGTTTGAAGAAGGCGAATAAATCGCCTATTGTTTAATCTATAGCCAGCACAAAGGTTGTCCTTAAGCGGCAACTACACTAAGCTGCGCGCCCTTTTACTGTTTCAGCCAACGGCACCACCATGGTTTACAACTACGACGATATCAATCCCGACGATTACATCCTGAGCAAATCCCAGGTCAAATAAAATGCAGAACCGCAACGATCAGTATGTACATCGCCAGCACCAGATTGAGCGCTATCGCGACCTGTTAATTGAAGGTGACAAGCAGATATTCCAAACCCTGGTAACTTCTTGCCCAGGCATCGATGTCCAGCACTTGCGCCAGTTAATTCGCGCCGCACAAAAAGAACGCGAAGAGAACAAACCCGCCGCAAGTGCACGCAAGCTATTTGGTTTTATCCGCGAGCAGCTCGAACTGCAGGATTAATCCCCCCCCTCCACTGACCATCTTAAGGTTCACTTAAGATGGCCGTGTAAAGATTCACAAAAATCCACGCACTTGCTCGACCGGCCTTAAGGTCAAGGTTAAGATGCCTTTCGTGTCAATTTTTAACCGATAGTAAATCATCCCTGTGAAAATCCGGAAAATCGCCAAGATAGTGACCTTTGCAGCCTTATTCAGTTGGTTTTGCGCCAGCTTGTTGGGCTTGCACAGTCACATCCCTCTGGACGGTAGCCCGGCAACGCTGGATAGCTCCCTCTTCAAGGACTCGCTCGATGATTCCTATGGCCATAAAGCCAGTCCCCATGTAGATACCGATTCAAACACCACGCCGGCAAAAAACCTCAACCTTGCAGCATTGCTTGTGGTCGGTCTGGTTATCCTGCTGTTGATTCAACAAGGCTATTTCAAAACCCCGTTAATACTTTCATTTCATCCGCAAACTGCCCAAGGCCTGCGTCCGCCGCTGCGTGCTCCCCCGACCTCACTAACTGCCTGATTTCAGGCTCGCCATTTGGTTTTATTCCCGTGTAAATGGATCGTCGCTACATCTTGTTGATGCCTGAGCGGCTGTGAGGTTTTTATGAATATTTCTGTTTTTGCCCTTCCAGCTCGCCGCTGGTTGATGGCTGCTGCATGGGTATCCCTGTGTGCAGTTCCAGCTTCTGCACTTGCAGCACAAGTAAGTCCTATCCCCATTAACGATCAACAAATACGCAATTTGGGGATAGAAACCATCCAGTTGGAAAGTAGAGCTGCCAGCGCCAGTGGTCGTTATCCGGCGCAAATCGTATTGCCGCCCCATCAGGAATATCGTTTGGGCGCACCGGAAAACAGCCTGGTGCAACAAGTGCTTGTATTGGAAAACCAGCCGGTTCGCGCTGGTGATCCGCTGCTGGTTATCAGCAGCCAGAGCCTTGGTGAACTCAGCCTCGCGCTGATTGAAAACCACAGCCGCTGCAAGCTGGCGCAGCAAAACCTGGAGCGTGACCAGGAGCTGCTGGCCGAGGGAATTATCCCCAGCCGCCGCCTTGAGGAAAGCAAAGCCAATGAGCGCGATGCACGCGCTGCACTTACCCAAGCCCGTTCGGCATTGGCTGCAGCGGGTGTTGATGAAAAAGGGGTTGAAGGATTGATCCAGCAAGGCAAAGCCAGCAATACCCTGACCTTGCGTGCACCGGTTGCCGGTGTAGTTACCGAGCTGGCCGCCAAACCCGGCTGGCGCAATAGCGATGGTTTGCCATTGCTGCGTCTGGTAAAGCGCGACCAGCTGTGGGTAGATGTGCAAATTCCTGCGAGCCAGGCAGGGCTTTGGCCAGCGGATACCTTGTTCCAACTGGCCGACGGCACTGAAGCAAAATTGCTTAACCTCAGCCCGATTACCTCTGCCGCACAAACTCGCGTGCTGCGCGGCCTTATTGAGAATCCCCCCGCGCAACTCCTACCTGGCAGTTATCAACAAGCCCTGCTGCCACTGAGTAAAGACCAAACCTGGGATTTACCCTTGAACGCTATCGCCCGTCGCGGTGCGCAAGCCTATGTATTTATCCGCACTGATAAGGGCTTTAACGCTTTACCCATCGAAGTTGTCGCCAGTGGCGGCCAACGCGCATTGGTCAGCGGTAATCTGCAAAGCGGTGCTGAAATTGCGGCGGCTGGCGTAGTTGCACTGAAAGCCGCCTGGCTAAGCCATCTGGATAGCGAACCGGAATCCGCTGCGATTGAACAACAATCGCCGGAAGCCCGATTAGCGGAGGCGCGTTAGATGCTGGTTCGCCTGATCCAATTCGCGCTGACCCAGCGCCTGTTTATCCTGATTATGACGACATTGCTGGCCGGTTACGGCTGGTACTCCTTCCGTCAACTACCGATTGATGCATTCCCCGATGTTGCCACTACCCAGGTCAAGGTGATCTACAAAGCGGCGGGAATGACACCGGAAGAAGTAGAAAATCGTATCGCGGTGCCGGTGGAAGCCGAATTACTGGGGATTCCCAACCAGCAAATGCTGCGTACGCTGGTGAAATACGGGCTGGTGGATATCACCCTGAATTTTACCGATGGCACCGACATTTACTGGGCACGCCAGCAAGTTGCCGAGCGCCTTGCCGGTATCAGCGACCAGTTACCCGGCAGCCTCGAAGGTGGCATGGCTCCCATTACTACCCCTTTGGGAGAGATGTTCCATTTCACAATCGATAACCCGAAGCTCAGCTTGATGGAGCGCAAAGGCTTGCTCGAATGGGTAGATGGTCATCGCCTTGCGCGACAACACCCCCATTCGCTTAAGTGATGTAGCAGAAGTGCGCATCGGCGAACTCACCCGCAATGGCATGGTAACCGCCCATGGCAAAGGCGAAGTTGCGCAGGGGCTGGTACTGGGTTTGGCGGGAGCCAATGCTCGTGCGGTAGTCGCCGGATTGGAGCAGAAAATCGTCGAGATACAATCAAGCCTGCCGGAAGGTACCGAGTTGAATGTGTTTTACAACCGCGCCTCCCTAGTGGACCAAGCGGTATTTACTGTATCCAAAGCACTAGCTGAAGCGATTGCGCTGGTACTGATCCTGCTAGGCGTATTCCTCGGTAACCTGCGCGCGGCAATTACAGTGGCGCTGATCCTGCCGCTGTCTGCCCTCGCCACTTTTGTGATGATGAACCAGGTCGGTATGTCCGCCAATTTGATGAGCCTTGGCGGTTTGGCCATTGCGATTGGCATGCTGGTCGATGCCGCCGTGGTGGTCGTGGAAAACCTGGTCCAGCATATGGCTCATGAACGTAGCAAATTGCCGCGCATGCACTTGATTTATCGCGCCCTGCGTGAAGTCAGCGCTCCGGTCACCACCGGGATTCTGGTCATCATCACCGTATTCCTGCCATTACTGACCTTACAGGGTATGGAAGGCAAACTCTTTGCACCTGTGGCCCTGACCATCGTCTTTGCACTGGCCAGTTCGCTGTTGCTATCACTCACCGTTATCCCGGTGATTGCCTCTTACCTGCTCACCAAAGTCAGCCATGAAGAACCCTGGTTGCCGCGCAAATTACAGGAACTGTACGCGCCGCTGCTGGAATGGGCCTTTAACAATCAGAAGCCGGTATTTATCGGCGCTGGCGTTATGTTTGTGCTGGCCGTCGGCGTTTACAGCGTTACCGGTAAAACCTTTATGCCAACCATGGATGAGGGCGACATAGTGATCGGCCTGGAACGTTTGCCATCGATTAGCCTGGAGGAAAGCGTCGCCCTAGATACACGTTTGCAGAAATCGATCCTGGAAAATATCCCGGAAGTAACCGGCATAGTGGCGCGCGCCGGCTCCGACCAGATCGGCCTGGACCCCATGGGCCTGAACCAGACCGACAGTTTCCTCACCATCAAACCCAAAGACGAATGGCGGATGGATACCAAGGAAGAACTGCTGGACGAATTGCGCGCTGTGCTCGCTGACATGCCCGGCATTGCCTACAACTTCACCATGCCGATTGATATGCGCGTGTCGGAGATGATCATGGGTGTGCGCGGCGATCTGGCGATCAAAATCTTCGGCCCGGATCTGGACACGCTTAACCGCCTCGCTGGCGATATCCTCACCGTCGTGGAAACACTGGACGGTAGCGAAGACGCCTACACACTGACCAACGATGGTGTGCAATACCTGCAAGTCAATATCGACCGGCTCGCCGCTGGCCAGCTCGGATTTTCCATGGCCGAGGTGCAGGATTTCCTGCGCGTACAATTACAAGGTGAAGTGCTCGGTACCGTCACCGAAGGTGATCGTCGCACACCAATCCAGCTCCGTGGCAATAGCGACCTACGCAGCTCCCCGGGCGATTTTGCCAACTTGCATTTACTCGCACCCAACGGCGAATCAGTGCCGCTGAGCAGCATTGCCAGCCTGGAGCGGGTGGAAGGCCAAGTGAAAATCGACCGCGAAATGGGCAGCCGCTACAGCGTGGTAATCGCCAATGTCAGTGGCCGCGACCTGGTGGGATTTGTCGATGAGGCCAAAGCTGCTATTGCCCAAAAGGTGGATTTACCCGAAGGCTATCGCCTCACCTTTGGTGGACAATTTGAAAACCAGCAGCGCGCCGCCGCCCGTTTGGGCCTGGTTACACCGGTTGCGTTATTGCTGATTTTTATCTTGCTGTTTTCCAGCTTCGGTTCCGTACGCCAGGCATTGCTGGTGTTCAGCAACATTCCCTTTGCGTTGGTAGGGGGAGTTGTTGCGCTCTGGCTGTCAGGCGAATACCTGTCGGTGCCGGCATCCGTGGGCTTTATCGCCCTGCTGGGAATTGCCGTGCTCAATGGTGTGGTGATGGTGAGTTACTTCAACCAGCTTCATGCAGAGGGAATGGCCCTCGCCCAGGTGGTTCGCACCGGTGCCAAACGCCGTTTGCGACCGGTGTTGATGACCGCCACGATTACCGCGTTTGGTTTGATCCCGCTGCTCTTTGCCACTGGCCCCGGCTCCGAAATCCAGCGGCCGCTGGCCATAGTCGTGATCGGCGGTTTGATTACTGCCACAGCGCTTACGTTGTTGATGTTGCCGCTGCTCTATGCGCGCTTCGCCTTCCCTGCTGCCAGCAACGCCGGCAATGAAAAATCCATCGACCTGAAATTAACCCAAGGAGAGCCCTTATGAGTCTCGTCTGCCTTTCCTTATTGGGCGCTCCCGCGCTGGAAGAAAAACTGCTCGACCAATTACTGCAAAGCCCGCACGACCTCACCTTTACCAGCCAGAGTTGTGCAAGCCATGGCGGACATAGCGATGACGGTCTGGATGCCTGTGAACAGGTTCTCGGGCGTGCCCATGCAGTATTGGTTCAAGTATTAGTGCCTGAATCTGTTGCACGACAACTCATCGACGATCTGGGGGCGCTCTTCAGCGGCTCCGGTCTGCGCTATTGGCTAACGCCAGTGTTGGAAGAGGGGCAACTCTAGTGAAATCGTCAAAGTTAAAACCGCTGACATTGGTAATTGCCCTGGGTTTTACCCCCAGCGCTTTCGCCCAAACCGAATTGATTTCCCAGAGCCAAATTGCCCAATGGCTGACTGATGATCCCGCTATCCAGCGAGTCCAGTCACATAAACGCAGCCTGGAGGCCGAAGCGGCGCAAACCGCTCACTCCGGTTACGAATGGACTGTAACCTATGAGCGCCAGGAGCGAGAATATGAGCAGCCAGAACTGGCAGGTATGGATAAATCGCGCGAGTGGAATATGGAACTGGAGCGCAGTTTTCGCCTGCCAGGCAAAGGCACAGCCAGCCGTCGCCAAGCCGATGCGTTGCGCAGTTTCGCCGATGCCAATGAGCAAGCCGGATTGCGTGATGCGGTAGGTGAATTAATAAATGATTACCTTGATGCACTCCATGCCAGCGCCAGCCTGGCCCTGCTGGAGCGGGAGTTAGCATTTGCCCACACCAACTTACGGGCAGTGGAACACAGGGTTAAAGCGGGTGATGCACCGGCGCTGGATGCACGCCTTGCGGCGGCAGAAAGCCAGGCCCTGGAGCGCGAAATCAATGCCTCGCGCCAGGAGGCAACTAACCGTTGGACGGCTTTCCGTATCCGCTATCCCATTGCCAATTTACCGCCATTTGCCCACGCAATCGGTGATGGTGAAAAACCGACCGGCATTCTTGCAACAAAGGATGATGCCCTCACCCTCGACACTCTTAAGCTCGATCCTCCTGGTATCGAGAGCGCAGCCCTTAAAGCAATCCCTGAACCGCAAGCACTGCAAGGTGAACTGGCGCAATGGCAGGAGCGTTTGCTCAGCAACCAGCCCGAACTGCAACAAGCCAATGCCAGCCTCAACGCGGCCAGTGCAGCCGCAGATAAAGCAAGGCGCGACCGTATTCCCGATCCAAGCCTGGCGGTGTTTAGCGGGCGTGAATCCTTTGGGGAGGAAAGTATTGTGGGAGTGCGTTTGAACATGCCAATTCCCGGCAGCCAGCGCAGCCAGACCATGCGCCAGCGTTACGCCGAAGAAGCCGTCGCCCGCGCCGATAAAGAAATCCTGCAACGCTCACTCAGGGCT
Organism: Gammaproteobacteria bacterium; assembly: GCA_021151625.1. Lineage (GTDB taxonomy): Bacteria > Pseudomonadota > Gammaproteobacteria > Pseudomonadales > Cellvibrionaceae > Cellvibrio. The sequence goes on from JAGKWY010000017.1 coordinate 10,256, forward strand.
GAAACAGAAAATCGTTATCGCCAAACCCGGAGCGAATTCCAGCGCTGGCAACTGGCAAAACAGATAGCTGATAACCTCGGTGAAAATGCGCGCTTGTTACAAAAAGCCTATCGCCTCGGCGAACAGGATTTACAGGGATTACTGCTCGGCCAGCAGCAGCACGCCCGCGCTGCACTCGCGGAAGTGGAAAGCCGGGTGGACGCATTGCGCAGCCATTATCAGTTGCGACTCGCCGCTGGCGAATTAAATCCGTTTGCGTCATCTCACCTTTCAGAAAATCCAGCAGAGAATTTGCAATGAATATTTTCAATCACACAAAACCGTTATTAAGCCTTGGCATGCTGGTCTTTTTGCTCGGCGCCTGCACCCAGGTGCAAAGTGCGGGGCAAGAAAAGCGCGATCAATATTCTTATCAGCTGGATACAAACAGCGATTGGAAAATTACTGCAGCACGAATCACATCGGCCAACAACGAAGCTTACTTTACTGCGAAAATTTTCCATCGCCACAAGCGTGCGATTTACCCCGTAGCAGATTTGCAATTACATATTATTGATGCGTCAGGAAAATTGCTCAGCACAGTAAAAGCAAAACCGGAACACATATTTGATGCGGAAAAGGCCTGGCGCAAAACTGGCGTGGATTACAAAGCAACACTAGATTTAGCGCCGCCACCAGGCAGTCAAATCCAGTTATTAATAAACCAGGGAAATTAATTCTTGCCCACAAATTTTCCTCATAAAAAAAGCGCCATAACTGGCGCTTTTTTGTAGCTAATAAACCCACGTTACCCAATCAAGGTGGCTGTTTTTGCTGCATATCTTCCTGATCAATTTTTGGTTTATTCACACTATCGCGCAAACTTTTTTCACTTTCAAATAAGCGGTCAAAGCGCATCTTGGGCTCATCCCAACTGCCGGTGATGGCGTAGCTGAGGCTGGTGGCCTGATCGACCTGTTTTTTAAATAATTTACTCACCAGGTAAACCCCGGCAGCAGCAGGCAGGCCTGTGGCCAAGGCGGCAAAGAATGTCAGGTTGCCGGTCACCGGTAAGGTGGCAATAAGACGGGTATTGATGGTTTCATCGCGCAGATTAATAGTGCCCGCCATTTGCAAACCACTCGAAGGCGTGCGCACTAACAACGGATCTTCAAACACCATAATGCCCTGGTTGAAACGCACCTTGCCGTTGACTTCGTCGTAGGCCAAACCGCTTTTGTAGAGGTCGGAGAAGTCTAGCCGCATACGGCGCGCAAGCGAGTCAAAGTTGAGGATCGACAACAGCCTTAATATGCCATCGCCAGCACTGGCATCACGTTTAAAGCGTCCATTTTCCATGTGAATACGCATCTCACCACCCAGAGCGACAAGCGCAAAATCCTGTGGTGATCCAGGCCAGAAAAGGTCGGTATCAAAACGCGCCGACTGGCTTTCGATGGTGTCCGGCTTCTTCCACTCGCGCAACACAGCGCCCATATCCCCGGCAGTCAAAATCCCTACAAAGCGGGTTTGCATCCCGTCGGGTGTGTATTGCCAATACATTTGCGCACCACGATCTTGCTCAACTCCGGCAATGGTGACCCCACGAATACTGCCGCGAATCTGGTCAATCAGCACCCCCTTATCATTGGGACGCAACTGCAATGACCAATTACCGAAGTTGTCGCCATCCAGCGACAGGTTTTTAATGCTGACGTTGGCCAGCGGCACAGTGCGCGGATCCAGCAGCTCAGGCTCAGTGGTGCCAACCGGTGGCGCAACCACCCCCTCCTCGGACGGTGATTCCTCCGCAATTGCAGCCTCATCCCCACCCAATGCGGTTTTGGTTAACGCCAAATATTCGAGGTTGACCTCCAGCGGAGCAAACTTGCTCGAAGGCACAAGTAGCTCCCCCGCCACCTGTGGATTGGCTACTTTGAGTTTCCAGCCAGCATCTACAGGCGAGGCAATTACCTTAAGGTCATCAAAACTGAGTGAACCCAACTCATAATGCCCAATAACCAGATCTGTCCTGAACGGTAGACCAGCAATACGCCCTTCTGCCTGCGATTCTGTAGCCAACAGCTCCTCCAGTTCATGGGCACTAGCTGGCGACTTGAGCGAATTCACTACAACCGGGCTCAACTGCTCGCCATAACTCAGGTAGCGGGCCTGCACAGCTTTCCATTGATCCAAATCCACATCCGGCACATAGCCGGACACCACAAACTCATTGCCATTACCCAGCTGAGCTTCGCTACCCAGGGCGATATTGGCCATCAACAAACTATTGCGCGGGCGATCCAAACGCAGCAAGCTTTGCGTATTTTCACCATAGGCCAGATGGATTTGCGCCTGGGCATCCTGCAACCAGTATTGGAACACTAGGGGCCGGGTTTCTTCCGCCGTCTTACCGTAGGGGGCAGGCAGATCAACTTTCACACCCTGCAAGTCACTGGTCACCGTAATTGCGGCAAAGGATTTATTGGCAAACTCAACCGGTGTTTGCAGATTTTCTGCCTCTGCCTCCGGGCTTAACTCAACCGCTTTGCTTTGGCGCGGGCGATGATTCAATTCAACCATCGCCTGATAAGGTAAGGCCCCCTCCATAAACAAGACTTCAGGGCGCTTGCTCCAAAAAGCCAACTGGCGTGCATCTACAGCTCCGGCAAGGCTAATCAGGGTTTTGTTGTATGGCTCCTGCTGCTCACTGACCAGCTTCTGGGTGCTAAGTTCGGCAGTCAATGCTTCACCAAACACCTGGCCATGCAGGTCACGGCTGCCAATACCCGACTCACTGTTGTAACTGATGTGGCCATTCAAATCAGTCACACTCAGGTTCAAGTTCTGCAGCTCAAACAAGGGGGATTGAAGGTCTACATCTACCTGTTGGCGATGCCCAGTAGGCTTCTCCTCGCCCGTTCCGATCGGGATATCCAATTCCAACTTTGCCCGCATGTCGCCCTGCATAGACCAGGAATCCAGACTGGAACCCAGGTATTTGCGCATCTCTCCCTCGCGCAAGACCCTTATCCCATCGCTAGCCAAACCATTAACCTGACCTTGCACCTGCAGTAACGAACCACGTCCCTTCGCACGCGGGTTAACGCGCACCTCCACTTGCTCAGCCCGGCTGCCCAATACCCTGGCAGCACTGACACTGGCGGCTACCTGGGCATCAGTAACCAACAAGCGCCCCTGCATATCTGTTAAACCCGGCCAGCCAGGATGATAGTTAAGCGACGCCTGCTGCAAGTCCAGGTACAACTGATAGCTGCGCGCCATGGCATTTTTGGTATTGAGCGTACCCCGGTAGATAAAGCCAGCCTGACTCGCCATGCCCGGGTTCTCCAGGCCAACACTTTTGGCTAACCAGTCAGCCAGGGACGCCGGCACAGTCGCCGGTGTGTACTTTTGGTAAAGACTGGCATTGAGCTGCTGCCCGCCAATTTGCAGATACAAATCTATATCGCCGGTATTGCGCTTCCAGGGCAGCCCCAACCACATATAGCCACGCGCCAGCTCATTGCCCTGGCGAAACTCCAACAAACCACTGTTAACATAGATCTGGTTGTTTTCCGGCAGCAAATGCCAGGCCACCTGGCCTTTGGCCGAGTCGTAGACCATGGGGGCTGCATAGGTTGGGGAGTAATGCATAGAGAAGCCGCGGCGGGAATCTATATCGACAAAGCCACCTTTTTGTCCGGCTTGCAAATAACCATCCACACCCACCAGTGCAGGCACACCCTGCCAGGCATTCACCGCGACCTGATCCAGATTGGCTTGCAATTGCCAGTCTTTAGGCTGCTGCACTGGCAGGCTTAACTGCACATTGCGCAATTGACCGCGCGGACTCAGGGTACGCAATACTTCTTGTAAGCGCCCGGAGCCCAGAACACCCGCGCTATCAAGCATATGGGTTAATCGCTCAAGATCCAGGTTATCCAGGCTCACCTTTACCGGTTGCTGGAACCCGGCGGAACTGGCGGCGAGGTTAAGGTCTGCAATTTGCTGATCTTTCAAGGAGGTATTAATTTGCTGGAGCCCCAGGCGCCATTCACCACCGGGCAACCAGAATCCGGTCAGCTCAGTGGCAAAATCATCCAGTGCAAGGTTGCGCTCACCCAGCGGCAAAGCTAAACGCTGCACCCCCAAGCTGCCAACCAGGTCATACCCCTTGCCACCAGCACGAGTTTCAAACCAGATATTTGCATCTACCTGCCCCTCACCCTGAAGTGCAGATTTACCCCCCAGTAAAAAAGCACTGGCCGCCGCAATAGGCTCACTGGTTGGAAAACGATTGAGTTGCAAATAGCCTTTGCTGAGGAAATGCTGTTGATCGCGCGGATCACCCTTACCTTCCAATACCAGATATACGCTGCGCGGCTGCTCATCCACATCGATCTGCAAGGCCAGACGATGGAAATCATCAGCATTTTCCAGCAGCAGGTAAGGTGAATCCAGCTGCATCTGCTGGCCGGAGCTGAAGGTAAACCCCAAGTGGCTACGCTGGAATTCAATCCGGGTAGACAAGAGCAGCATATCCACCAACGCATCCAGCTGCGCACGCTGATTAGCATTAGCAGGAGCGGCGTTAGCGGTACGCGGTAATCCGGGAATCTGCCAAAAGCCATCGGGAGTCTGGGCAAAATTCATATCTACCTGGGTGAGTACCAGGCTGCTCCACACCGGGCGGAAATTCAGCAAGGACTCAAGAATATCCAGCCGCAAGCGCGCTTGCTTAAGGGCAATAATCGGCTGGTCATCCTGGCTTTTGATGCTGAAATCCTGCACCACCAGACTGGGCTTTAAACCGGACCAATCCGATTCAATATGGCCGATGTTGACCTGCGCATTGAGCTTGGAGGATAGATAAGTGGCAATACTCTGATTGTAGTCGCCCAGCAAATGGGAAAAGCTCCGCCCCGACTGCACCAGCACTGCCAATAAAATCAGCGCCATTGCAATCAGCAGGTAGAACCATTTCACCAGTTTACGAAGTGCACGACTCATTAAACGTCAGGGTTTCCCAGCCAAAAAATTAAACCAACACAATATCGTATTGCTCTTGATGGAAGACAGCTTCAACCCTGAACTCGATCGTCCGCCGGATAAAGGCCTCAAGATCCGCCACATAGGCCGCTTCTTCGTCCAACAAACGATCTACAACGACTTGCGATGCCAGCACCAGAAACTTCTCGTTGTCATAGGTGCGCGCCATGCGCAGGATTTCCCGGAAAATCTCATAGCACACAGTCTCTGCAGATTTTACCTGTCCGCGCCCCTGACATACCGGACAGGGCTCGCAGAGCATCTGCTCCAGGGATTCGCGCGTGCGCTTGCGCGCCATCTCCACCAATCCCAACTCAGATACGCCGGTAATGCGAGTTTTAGCGTGATCTTTTTCCAGCGCCTTTTCCAAAGTGCGCAACACCTGGCGCTGGTGCTCAGGGTCTTTCATATCGATAAAATCGAGGATGATAATCCCGCCCAGATTGCGCAACCGCAATTGCCGCGCAATCGCAGAGGCCGCTTCCAGATTAGTTTTGAAAATCGTCTCTTCGAGGTTGCGATGACCAACAAAAGCGCCGGTATTAACATCGACCGTGGTCATGGCTTCGGTCTGCTCGATAATCAGATAACCACTGGATTTAAGCGCAACACGCGGCTCCAGTGCACGGTGAATTTCCTCTTCCACACCGTATAGCTCCAGCAATGGACGATCGCCACTGTAAAGGTCAATCAAGTCGATCAACTGGGGCGCATACTTGGACGCAAACTCCAGCATTTGCTGGAAGGTCAGGCGCGAATCCACACGCACCCTATCAATCGGTGCACGCGCCATATCGCGCAATGCGCGCAGATAGAGCGGCATATCGCGATGAAGTTCCGCCGGCACACCCAGACCCGGTAATTTTTGGGTTAGATCCTCCCACAGACGCAGCAGAAAGGGGATGTCCGCCACTATGGATTCAGCATCGGCCCCTTCCGCAACCGTGCGCACGATAAAGCCACCTTTAATTTCTTGCTCGGCTACCGCTGTTTCAACAGCCTGACGCAGGCGCTCGCGCTCGGGTTCATCTTCAATACGCGTGGACACACCAATGTGATTGGCATTGGGCATATAAACGAGATAACGGGAAGACAGGGTCAAGTGGGTAGTTAGACGCGCACCCTTGGTGCTAATCGGGTCTTTAGCCACTTGCACCAACAGGGTTTGGCCCTCGCGCACCAGCGAACGGATGTCCGGCACTTCCGTACGGCGTGTTTCACCTTCAGGCGGCTCAGGCATCATATCGGCGGCATGGATAAACCCGGTGCGCTCCAGACCTATCTCAACAAACGCGGCCTGCATCCCTGGCAATACCCGCACTACCTTGCCTTTATAAATATTGCCCACATAGGTTTCACCGTGACTGCGCTCGATGTAAAACTCTTGCACCACCCCGTTTTCCACCAGAGCCACGCGGGTTTCCACCGGGGATACGTTAATCAGAATTTCTTCGCTCATGTTTCTACTCCCGACGACCACCAGGGCACCTGGAACTCGCGTAATAATTCACAGGTCGCTTCAATCGGCAAGCCCACCACACAGGAATAACTGCCGTGGATTTCCTTCACAAACACTGCACCCAAGCCCTGGATTCCGTAACCACCGGCCTTATCCTGCGGCTCACCGGTCTCCCAATAAGCATCTATCTCCACATCACTTAACTCGCGAAAAGTCACCCGGGTAATAGACAGTCGCTGCGCTTGCTGCGCCTGACTATGCAAGGCAACGGCAGTAATGACTTCGTGGGTACGACCAGAGAGCTGGCGCAGAATTTGGTGGGCATGTACCTTGTCGCGCGGCTTTTCCAACACTTCACCATCAATCAAACCCAGGGTATCAGCTCCCAGCACCGGCGCCAGAGGCAATTGTTGGTGTTGTATTTCAGCAAAACCGGCTGCCGCTTTTTCGCGAGCCAAACGCTGTACATAATCCATTGCCGATTCACCCCCCCCTATCTGCTCAGGCACGCTGGCACGTACTACGGCATGCTTTACACCAATTTGGTGTAGCAGCTCGCGCCGACGTGGTGACTGGCTGGCTAGATACAAATCGGGAATCACCGGCTGACTACTCCTAAGAACGAAAAGCGCCCAAAAAACAACAAGGCGCTCCTGAACATACAATGTTTTATTTTAATAAAGGGTTTATTGATAAATCCTGAACCGGAACCGCATTAGTTTTGATGGCGATGCGTCAGGCGATTCATCCACACCCAACATACCGGCCATATCAGTGCGCTGGTCAGCGCCGGGTACAAAAACTGAATGCCTGACAAAGGACGACCCGCCATGCCCTGCACCCAGTTATCGGTAAGCTGGGCAATACCCACCAGTACAAAGATCCAGGCCGATTGGCGCCAGAGCGAAAAATTGCGCACCCGTTGGTAAGACAAAATGCAGATATAACCCACAATCACCAGCCCCAGACTGTGCTGACCAAAGGGTACGCCCTCTAACAAATCCTGAAATAACCCCAGCGCACTCAGGAATAGAAAGCTGACGGTCAGCGGCATGAAAAATATCCAGTAAATAGCCACCACCAACACAAACTCGGGGCGCCACCAGCGAATGTCCATTGGCAGGGGATACACCGACAGCACCAGCGCCAGCAAAAAGCTCAGTGCAATAATCAGGTAGAGGTTAACGGGCTGGGCGGGCATTAGGGTGCCCCGCCCTGCGAACTGGCTGTAGCGCTACTGCTACCACTGGAAGTAGCCCGGCTACTAAAGGTTGAAGTGGCCGCAGCGGGCTGGGAAACCTTAGCCAAGGCTCCGGGCACACTGGCCTGGTCGCGATTTTCAAATACCAGCAGCAGGTGACGGCTGCGATCCAGACGTGCCATAGGTTTGGCGATTACGGTTAAAAAAGCCTTGCCTGGGTCGCGCACAACTTGCAGCACTTCAGCAACGGGATAACCCACCGGGAAACGGTCACCAAGACCGGAACTCACCAGCAAATCGCCCGCGCGAATATCGGTATTGGCCGAGACGTGACGCAGGCTCAGGCTATTCAAATCGCCAGTACCTTCGGCAATGGCACGCACGCCATTGCGATTAACCTGTACCGGAATCGCGTGGGTAGAATCAGAAATCAGCAGCACTGTGCTGGAATTTTCACTGACCTCGGTGACTTGCCCCATCAAACCAAAGGCATCCAGTACCGGCTGGCCTTTGAAGGCGCCGTCTTTAGTACCGCGATTGATAATAACTTTATGGCTGAGCGGGTTAGGCGATACACCGATCAACTCGGCAATCAGCACTGTGTCCTGCAGCATCTGGCTGGCATTAAGCAGTTGGCGCAGACGCACGTTTTCTGCAGCCAGAGAAGCAAGCTGCTGCAGTTTACGCTGATGGATAAGCAGCTCGGTTTTGAGCGCTTCGTTTTCCGCTTTGAGGTCTGCCTGGGAGACAAAGGTATCCTTGCGCCAATCGTTCATACGACTGGGCACATTGGTAATTTGATAAAAGGGAGTAACCAACTGGGCCAGCTTTTCACGCAGCGGCTCCAGTTTATCGGTGTAGAGCCCAACAACGACCAGCACCATCATGATCACAATGAACAGGAAGGCGCGACTGGTTGCGGATGAGCCTCGGGCAAAGAGCGGTTTAATAGCCGTATCTCCTGTTTGTTATTAACCCCTGCAAACAGGGCAGCGGGGGCGACGTATCGCCCCCGTCATTTATCAGGACGACAGCAGATCCATGTTGCGCTTGTCGCTCATCTCCAGCGCCATACCGCCACCACGTGCCACGCAAGTGAGCGGGTCTTCAGCCACAATAAACGGCAGGCCAGTCTCATTGGATAAGAGACGGTCAATATCGCGTAACAAAGCACCACCACCGGTCAAGACCACACCACTTTCAGCGATGTCGGATGCCAGCTCCGGTGGCGATTGTTCCAGCGCACTTTTCACTGCCTGGACAATACCAGCGAGTGGATCTTGCAGCGCTTCCAATACTTCATCGCTGCTCAGAGTAAAGCTGCGCGGTACACCTTCGGCCAGGTTGCGGCCGCGCACATCAATTTCGCGAATCTCGCTACCGGCGAATGCACAGCCAATTTCCTGCTTGATACGCTCGGCGGTCGCATCGCCAATCACACTGCCGTAGTTGCGGCGCACATAGTTAACAATCGCTTCATCAAAACGGTCGCCACCGATACGCACCGAGTCGGAATAAACCACGCCGTTCAGGGAGATAACTGCAATCTCGGTGGTGCCACCACCAATATCCACCACCATGGAACCACTGGCTTCAGACACTTTCAGACCTGCGCCGATCGCTGCCGCCATAGGTTCTTCAATCAAACGTACTTCGCGCGCGCCAGCACCCAAAGCAGATTCACGAATAGCACGCTTTTCTACTTCAGTAGATAAACAGGGAACGCTAATCAAAACGCGGGGGGATGGGTTAAACCAGGAGTTTTCATGCACTTTGCGGATAAAGTGTTGCAGCATTTTTTCGGTGACCTGGAAGTCAGCAATAACGCCGTCTTTCAGCGGGCGGATAGCGGTGATGTTGCCCGGGGTACGCCCCAGCATACGCTTGGCCTCAACACCAACAGCTTCCACAATTTTGGTGCCATTGTGATGGCGAATCGCTACTACAGAAGGTTCATTTAATACGATACCGCGGCCACGTACGTAAATCAGGGTGTTAGCAGTGCCAAGGTCGATGGAAAGGTCGTTGGAGAAAGCTCCACGCAGAAGTTTCATCATAATGTGATGGGGCCTTAAAAATAGGTTAAAAAATAAAATTCTGTTCCAGCCTGGACTCGGGGCACACTGGTTGGACCCACACTCCCTGAGTTAAGGACCTCATAATCCGGATCTGTTATAGCTGATCCGCTACCAGAGGACTCTCCCTGCACTTTTTCGCAAGCGCGCAGTATAAGTGAATTTGTTTTTTTATCCGACCCACTTTGTAGGTAAAGTTCACCGGATGTCGGATAATTTGCGCGAATTGCGTATAAATTTTGTGCAATTCCATCAAAATCAAAAGTGACTGCCCACCGCGTTAAAAACTGGCTGCACTCTATCAACCACAGGGTTTCTGGGCAAGGCGCAAATGTGATACCTTTGGCGCCCGTTTTTAGCGGTATATCGCGGGTTGGCCGCATGTTCACCGCATGTTTCGATTTTATCTGCTGGAGCTTCCCCATGGCTGTTGACCGTTCCGATATCGCCAAGCTGTCCAAGCTGGCGCGTATCCAGATTTCCGATGAGGCTGCTGATGAGGCGGCAAAAAGTATTTCCGATGTGCTGGCGCTGGTTGACCAACTGCAGGCCGTGAATACCGATGGCGTACTGCCCATGGCGCACCCATTGGATGCTGTGCAGCGTTTGCGCGCGGATGTAGTAACCGAACCGAACCAACGCGAAGCTTTTCAGGCAATTGCACCTGCAACCCAGGATGGTTTGTATTTGGTTCCGCAGGTTATTGAGTAACAAATCTAGTGCCAGAAAAAGAAGTAATAGTTTCCAAGACACGCCGTAAATACATCCCTGTAGGCTCATCGTCGACATCCATGTCTCCGATGGTCTTGAAAACTATCACTTCTTTTTCTCCAGAGATCTCAGCCATTTCAAATTAAAAACGGCGAACACTCGCCGACAAAAATCAGGATATTCGCAATGCATCAATTCACCATTGCCGAGCTGGTAAAAGGTCTGCGCAACAAAGACTTTTCCAGTACCGAAGTGACCCAACATTATCTGGATCGCATCGCGTTTATCGCGCCTTACAACGCCACCATCGTGGAAAATTATTTAAATTCCGGTGTGGTGATGTTGGGTAAAACCAATATGGATGAATTCGCCATGGGTTCATCCAACGAAACCAGCTGGTACGGCCCGGTAAAAAATCCCTGGGCGATCGATTGTGTGCCCGGCGGCTCGTCCGGTGGCTCTGCTGCTGCAGTCGCTGCACATTTAGCGCCGGCAGCAACCGCATCAGATACGGGTGGTTCTATTCGTCAACCGGCAGCATTGTGTGGATTAACTGGTATCAAACCAACTTACGGCCGCGTATCGCGCTGGGGCATGATTGCGTTTGCTTCAAGTCTGGATCAAGCAGGAATTCTATCGCGCACCGCTGAAGACGCCGCGATTTTGTTAAATGATATGGCGAGCTACGACGCAAAAGATTCAACCTGCGTTGAACGCGACGTACCGGATTACACCGCTGATTTGAATAAACCATTAACTGGTTTACGTATCGGTGTACCGAAAGAATATTTCGGTGAAGGTTTAAATTCGCAAACTGCGGCGCATGTTGAATCTGCGATTAAAGTATACGAAAGCCTCGGCGCAACTATTCACAGCGTCAGCTTGCCGCACACGCACCTTGCCGTGCCGGCTTATTATGTAATTGCACCGGCGGAGTGTTCTGCAAACCTGTCGCGCTTTGACGGTGTGCGTTACGGTCATCGCTGCGAAAACCCAAAAGATTTAAATGATCTTTATATGCGCTCGCGCAGTGAAGGTTTTGGTGCAGAAGTGAAGCGCCGTATTTTGGTTGGTACTTACGCATTGTCTGCCGGTTATTACGATGCCTACTACAGCAAGGCTCAAAAAATTCGCCGCTTGATCAAACAGGATTTCGTTGATGCATTCCAGAGTGTGGATGTAATCCTCGGGCCGACATCGCCATCACCGGCATTCCAGTTTGGTTCAAAAACCAAAGACCCGGTGGCCATGTATTTGGAAGACATTTACACCATCGCCACTAACCTGGCGGGCCTGCCCGGCTTATCTATCCCCTGCGGATTGGTGGATAACAAACCGGTTGGCTTGCAATTGATTGGCAACTTCTTCGCTGAAGGGCAATTGCTCAATGCAGCACATATGTTCCAGCAAGTTACCAACTTCCACCAACAAACTGCCCCTGGCATTGAATAGGAGCAACGACCATGCAATGGGAAACTGTAATCGGGTTGGAAGTTCACGTACAACTTGCCACCAAAACCAAAATTTTCTCCGGCGCCAGCACTGCTTTTGGTGCTGAACCAAACACCCAGGCTTGTGCCGTTGATTTAGCATTACCGGGAACACTGCCAGTTGCTAACGAAGAAGCCTTTCGCTTTGCCACTATGTTTGGCCTGGCAGTAAATGCTGAAATCGGCAAACGTTCAGTGTTTGAGCGTAAAAACTATTTTTATCCGGACCTGCCTAAAGGCTATCAAACAACGCAACTCGCTGAACCAATTGTCGGTGCAGGCTTTGTTGATTTGGAATTGGAAGGCGGCCGCACCAAACGCGTTCGCATTCACCACGCGCACCTGGAAGAAGATGCAGGAAAATCCTTGCACGAAGATTTTGCGGGCATGAGCGGAATCGATTTAAACCGTGCCGGCACACCTCTGATTGAAGTGGTAACCGAACCGGATATGCGCAGCGCCGAAGAAGCGGTTGCCTTCGCCAAGAAATTGCACTCAATCGTAACTTCATTAGAAATTTGCGATGGTGAAATGTCACAAGGCTCAATGCGTTTTGACGTAAACATTTCCATTCGCCCGAAAGGTTCTGAAAAACTCGGCACCCGCACCGAAACCAAAAACCTCAACTCCTTTAAATTTATGGAAGAGGCGATTGAGTTAGAAGTTGAACGTCAAATCGACGTATTGGAAGACGGCGGAAAAATTACCCAGGAAACTCGTCTGTACAACGGTGACACCAAAAAAGCGCGCAGCATGCGCAGCAAAGAAGATAGCAACGATTACCGCTACTTCCCCTGCCCTGATCTGCTGCCAGTCATTCTGGATGATGACTACATCGAAACTGTACGCCAACAAATGCCGGAATTACCCGAAGCCAAACGCGCACGCTTTGTCGAGCAATATGGTTTGAGCAGCTACGACGCCGGCCAAATCACCATGGATAAATTCAGCGCTGTATTTTTTGAAGCCTCCACCAAAATTTCCGGCGAGCCAAAACTTACCGCTAACTGGATTATGGCTGATCTGGGCGCCTATCTGAATCGCACCGAGCAACGCATTGATCACTCACCAGTAACCCCGGAATTACTTGCTGGTTTGGTAGTGCGCATTAAAGATGGCACCCTCTCCAGCAAAATCGCCAAGCAAGTATTTGAAGCCATCGCTAACGGCGAAGGCGATGCCGACACCATTATCGAAACCAAAGGCTTGAAACAAGTTTCCGATACTGGCGCGCTGGAAAAAATTATCGATGACATAATTGCTGCAAACGCAACGCAAGTAGAAGGCTATCGCGCCGCACCGGAAGACAAGCGCGCAAAAATGCTTGGCTTCTTTGTCGGTCAGGCAATGAAAGCCTCAAAAGGCCAGGCGAATCCGCAAGCGCTGAATGAATTGTTGATTAAGAAATTGAACGGTTAAGAGATTTGAAAAATGAGCTTACGTAAAGACAAAGAAAAAGTCCTCGGCGAAACTTTCGATGACGCCCGCATTGCCACATTTTTAGATTACCCTGCCCCTGCAGGCGTGAACGCCGATTACCATCTGCTCGAAAAGGCCTATCGCGGCATGCTCGGCGGAAACTTTGCCACCTTCGTGAAATTTTTCGTCGAAGCCGGCAAAGACATCAACGCCGTTGGCCCGGAAGGAAAAACCTTCTTGCAAGTAGTCAAGGCGCACCGCAACGGCGAAGAATATGTGATTGCACTAGAAGCAGCAGGCGCAAAATAATTTTTCGTAGTCCGCTAAAAACAAAAAAGGCAACTCTCATCAGCTGCCTTTTTGTTTGTGACCAATCTGTAGGGCGGCTTCGCGAAGCAAGCCGCCATTACAATCTACAAATGTTAATTTTTGCCTTACGCTTTTTGTTGTAAATGGATGGTTCCATGTTTTCGTCAAACAGAAGATTAAGTTTTAAATCATCCGAATCCAACAAATTCAACTGCTTCCTAATCGATACATATCCAGCTTTAACATCAAGCTCAGCCTCTTCTATTTTGCTAAGCATCTGATCAACATAACGCATGATATGAAAGTTCGAACCATCTGCAGCAAAACCACCACCTAATGGCATATATACTGTCCCGTCAGATACACGCACCCAAAGATCTGAATTCTTATCTCTGGCATTTTTACGAGCGCCAGGGCTTTCGTAAGCCAAGTTATCACCAATTAAACCTGATAAACAAACTGTTTAATGATTTCAGGCCAATTTGAGTGGATAACTTCCACCAGATGTTTATTGCACCATAAATCAATTTCATCGGCATCTTGCCCATGGGGCAAAATATCCAAGAAATAAGCATTATCCCCACATATATAAACAAACAGCAAATCCGCCGTTCGTTCCGCAGCAAAATGAAGATGATAAATGCCCCACTCGCTCCGCATAAGATCCAAATTCTCTTTTTTAAACTGCTTCACACTTTTAGCTTTATTGCTAATTAGATGATTTACATCCATTCCATTTATAAATGCATTTTTGAAAGCCTCACACCGGCTCAGTTTCTCCCTTTCAGACTCAACTAAACCTGAAAAATGCACCTCGTAATTTATAGCTGGAATACGCCTTAATGTGATTGAGCAAAAATGTTTAAGCAGTTTCTCTGCACGCACTCTATCGGAGAAATTCTGGGTGGCTCCACTGCTCAAATCCAAATCACTTGGAATTGTGTATTCCAACCCTTTCAACCGATTTTTAACCTCATTAGACAGATCACGCCAAAAATTAAACTTTAGCTTTTCGTTCACGGCATGCCCCCGCGGCTTGCTTCGCGAAGCCGCCCTACGTTAAAGCCAATTTAATCATCATACTTCAGTGAATCTTGTATTCCACCAGCCCAATTAGCGGGATATATGCCTTGTGCGACATATTTGTGAAACGTTGAGTAAGGCCAGTCAATAACTCTTTCGACCAAGCCGTGCTTAAATGGATTGATATGAATGTAATCCATGTGTGCATTAAAGTCTTGCTGGTCACGAATTAAATTAGCTACAGAATTGCGCAGCAAATCAATATGCCGAATTAATAGATCGTTATTCTTCCGTTGCTGCAGATTGATTGTGAAAAAGTAGGTTCCGCCTGGGTGCCATAACCTTCGATAGTCCATTTTTTGATAGCTCCTTTTGATTACCTGTGGCGGCTTGCTGCGCGAAGCCGCCCTACAATCATTACGTCACCTACGCACCCAACAACCGTCTCTCCAGCAACGATTGCATATCCCTGCGGCCATCAATAATTAAATAAATTAGTATTTGCGATTGCAGCGCGCGATAAATTACGCGATAGGGTTTGAAATAAACTTGGCGATATTCGCGAATGCCAAGCTGCACCAATTCTTTAGGAAAGGTGCCGCGCTCCGGGTTTTCGCTCAGGTTAGTGATGATTTTTTGCAGATGATCTAATAATTGATCGGCTTTTTGCGGGGAATCATGTTCGGCGACGTAATCATAAATACCGAATAAATCACGTTCGGCACCCAAAGTAAACTTGACAGGAAGTGACATTATTCCTTGAGATCCCGGCCACGTTTGCGCGCACGGGTAAATACATCATCGGCAGTAGCGACTTTGCCCTCGTCTATTTCGCGGTTGCCCAGAGCGAGAACTTTCAGCAGCGCCATTGTTTCCTGTGTCTCGTTATAACTAGCCACATCTTGCAACACCGCCTTGGCCTCACCGTTTTGCGTGATCACCAACGGCTCACGGCTGTGGGCAAGGGTTTCCAGAACCTCAGCGGCATTGGCCTTGAGGTAGCTGATTGGCTTTATTTGACTGGTGAAATTCATAATCGCCAAAAGACCTTTTAAAGACTAAATTTAGACTCATAAGATTAAGACGATTAATCACCCTTGGCAACTATTAAATTGGGCAAATTTAAGGCTATTAAACAATTCAATAATCCGGCGGAGTCTCTTGCGTTTTCACACCTACTTTCTTTGCAATATCCGTCAAAATATCTTCTTGCCACTCCTGTTCTTCGTGCGTAAAGGCGTTTTTGTCTTCCAGTAATTTAACGATGATATTGGCTACAATCATGGGGATGATACCGAATATCCAGAAGTGCCCGAAAAACACACCGGTAATACGCCCTGGAACAGTTGCCGGACTAAGATCGCCATAGCCAATAGTTAGCGCCGTCACTACCGCCCACCATAAGCCATCAGCAAAAGATTTTGCCTCAAATACCGAAAACATTTCTGCGGCTATAACAATACTGGTCAGATAAATTGCAATGATTACCCAAAGACGATTAGCCACATATACCGCTGCTTTTTTCATTTACTGCTCCTTTTTGTGTTTATTTTTCGGCAGTTTATGCGAGTATATCTGCGAGCGCAAACCATCATCACTAACCATCACGAGCGCCATTTCAACCTTGATGAAACCAATTACCGCTACACCC
Source organism: Gammaproteobacteria bacterium (assembly GCA_021151625.1). GTDB lineage: Bacteria > Pseudomonadota > Gammaproteobacteria > Pseudomonadales > Cellvibrionaceae > Cellvibrio. The sequence continues at coordinate 26,625 of JAGKWY010000017.1, forward strand.
ACTGTTTGTGTCAGCATCGCCCTCAGCGCAGTCATGCTGATATTCACAACAGCAAACGCAAGCCTTTTTAACTGGCTAAGCCTGGAACCATTGCAAGTAAGTGCAGGCGAATACTGGCGCTTACTCACCGCTAATTTTGTCCATTTCGGTTGGGCGCACACTTTGATGAATGTGGCCGCCCTACTGCTCTGTACACTGGCATTACTGAGTGAAACATCCTTAACAAAATACCTGGGCTTATTATTGCTCTGCTGCATGACTGTCGGCATTGGAATTTATTGGTTTAATCCGGAATACCAACCCTATGCGGGCTTATCGGGTGCCATTCACGGTTTGGTTATTGCCGGATTAATACAAACACGTATTTATCCCCAGTGGATAAAAATTGGTGGATTGTTATTGGTCATGGGCAAGCTGGTGCAAGAGAATCAGCCAGGTTATGAAGCTACCGGTTTGCAACAATTAATTCCTGCTGCTGTCGCAGTAGAATCGCATGTATACGGCGCTATTGCCGGTGCCGCGTTTGCACTGGGCGATGAACTTATCCAATTCATAAAAAGGAAACTCTAAATGCAAGGCTCACCGGGCAAGGCGATTGATTATTTTCTGGAAGGTGCACGACTCATTTCCCAGCCGGGTATGCGCAAATTTATTTTGATTCCGCTGTTGGTCAACGTGCTGATATTTTTTGTGGTTACCGCCTATTTGTGGAATGTATTTGGTGATGTGTTTGAACAGATTCTGGCCTGGTCACCCGATTGGCTGGATTGGTTCGCATGGCTCTTATGGCCGCTGGTCGCCTTTGTTTTTCTCATTGTGTACGGCTACAGCTTTAACATCATCACCAATTTTATCGCCGCACCCTTTTTTGGATTATTAGCCGAAAAAATTGAAACCCAATTAACCGGCACTGCACCTCCCGACGAACCCTGGAGCCAGCTCATTCCACGCACCCTGCAACGCGAGGCGGTAAAACTCTGGTACTTTATTAGCCGCGGCGCTCTGGTATTTATTATTTTTGTGATGCTATTTTTTATCCCCGGTGCCAACCTGCTCGGCGTATTGATTGCAACCCTCTGGAGTTGCTGGTGTATGGCAATCCAATATTCAGATTACCCGGCAGACAACCATCAACTGAGCTTTCGCGAACTGCGCCGCCGGTTGAACTCCCAGCAACTTACCAGCTTCTCCTACGGTGGGATTATCCTGCTTGGCAGCATGGTCCCCATACTCAACATCATTGTCACACCTATTGCCGTGGCAGGAGCAACCATCTACTGGGTGCGCGAAGTAAAGCAGCTATAACCCCCATCCAATTCACATTTTCTGCAAGCTGAGGCCAGTACAACTGGCCTCGCCAAGTTATATGCACCTTGACTATAAGGATGTTTTAAGCGATCCTGATGCCGACTTGTACACGAGCACTCCGTCCTGGCCATACGGGCGTTTGTTTTTAGGCTGCTATGCTGAGTGAACAACCCCAACACCTATAAGAAGACATAACAATGATTCAACAAAACGCGCAAAAACTCTCCGTAGTAGAGAAAGTTGGCTATAGCCTGGGCGACCTGGCCGCCAACCTGATTTTCCAAACCCTGGTGACCTTCCTCGCCTTTTTCTATACCGATGTCTATGGCATATCGCCCGGCAAAGCGGCGATGATCATGGCCGCGGGCGGTATCTTCGGCGCCTTCTTTACCCCGGTAATGGGTGTAATTGCCGACCGTACCAATACTCGCTGGGGTAAATTCCGCCCCTGGCTGTTGTGGACAGCAATTCCCTTCGGTGCCGTAGCCCTTCTGGCCTTTAGCACTCCGAATTTTGATGAAAACGGCAAGGTGGTTTACGCCTTCGCAACCTATATCGCACTGCTGGTAATTTACGCTGCCAATAACCTGCCCTACTCTGCACTGAGCGGCGTACTCACCGGCAATATGGCCGAACGCAACAGTTTGTCCGCCTACCGTTTTGTGGCGGTAATGGTGGCGCAATTTATTATTCAAGTATTGCTGCTGCCGCTGGTATTGATCCTCGGTGATGGTGATAAAGCCGTTGGTTTTCACAACACCATGCTGGTGTTTTCCATCACCGGAACCATTTTCTTTTTAATTGCATTTATCACCACCAAAGAGCGAATCCTGCCGGTAGTAGAAGCGCGCAACAGCATTGGCCAGGACATTTCTGATCTGATGAAAAACCTGCCCTGGCTGGTGATGCTCGCGGTAACCATTCTGGTATTTGTGACACTCGCACTCAAAGGTGGGATGTATATTTATTACTTTGAAAATTACTTAAGCGAAGAACACCTCGCGCAATTTTTAAATGATATTGGCTTTAACAGTTTTATCGCTGGATTAAACAGTGTATTGACCAGCATTGGCCTGTCGGAATTCCAATGGCCGAAAGATGCACCAACATCCACGTTTAGTTTGTTCAATGGCTCAGGCATTATCATGATGATTATCGGTATTGGCTTCTCCAAAGGCCTGGCCGACAAATTTGGCAAGCGCAATGTATTTGCCAGTGCACTATTTCTCTCCACCGTATTTGTATTTGCGTTCAAGTTTTACGCAGCCGATAGCATCGGCATAGTCTTCGTATCGCAAATCCTGCACGGCTTTTTCTACGGCGTAACTATTCCATTGCTCTGGGCGATGATCGCTGATGTCGCCGACTATTCCGAGTGGAAAAATAATCGCCGCGCTACCGCAATGGTATTTTCTGCCATGATCCTCGGCTTAAAACTCGGTCTGACTATTGGCGGCTCCCTGGTTGCTGGCCTGCTTGCCCACTATGGTTACGAGGCCAGCCTCGCACAGCAAAATCCTGAAACTATTGAAGGCATTAAAACAGGTGTGAGTGTATTTGCATCCTTACCGTTCTTTATGGCTGTGGGCTGCATGTTCTTCTACGCGATCAACAAAAAGCTGGAAGTACAAATCGAAGCCGATTTAAACGAGCGCCGCAAAGCCGCTGGCAAATAATTTTTGACAAGCACGATTTTTGAATTAGAAAGTGAGATATAGCTATGGCTGCTGAAGAAACTCTGGCCCCAGAAATCATCGCCGATTTAAAAGCGCGCGCGATTTCCCAACCACTGGTTGAGCACATTTACACCGCTGATCCATCAGCGCATGTGTTTAATGGCAAGATTTATATTTACCCTTCACACGATATTGAAGCCGGCATTCCGTTTAACGACAACGGCGATCATTTCGGCATGGAGGACTACCACGTAATTTCTCTGGACTCACCTGATAGCCCTGCCGTCGATAACGGTGTGGCACTGCATGTGAAAGATGTTGCCTGGGCAAAACGCCAAATGTGGGCACCCGATGCCGCGCATAAAAATGGCAAATACTATTTGTATTTCCCGGCAAAACGCGCTGATGATATTTTTCAAATTGGTGTGGCTGTGGGCGATTCCCCGATCGGCCCATTCACAGCCGAACCTGAAGCAATTAAAGGCAGCTACACCATAGACCCGGCGGTATTTGAAGATAACGATGGCCAGTATTACATGTACTTCGGCGGCATCTGGGGCGGCCAGTTACAGAACTATCGCAACAATCAATACGATGCACAGCGCGGTGAGCCGGCAGACGATGAACCAGCGTTGGGTCCAATCGTTGCGCGCATGAGCGACGACATGCTGCAGTTCGCTGAAACCCCACGCGAAATTAAAATCCTCGATGAAAATGGTGCCCCCATATTGGCCGGTGATCATGACCGCCGTTTCTTTGAAGCTTCCTGGATGCACAGATACAACGGCAAATATTATTTCTCCTACTCCACCGGTAACACTCACTTTTTGTGTTACGCCACCGGTGATAATCCCTACGGCCCCTTTACTTACCAGGGCCGAATTTTAGAGCCAGTTATCGGTTGGACTACACATCACTCAATCGCTGAGTACCAGGGCCAGTGGTATCTGTTCTATCACGACTCGGTATTATCCAAAGGCATCACTCATTTGCGTTCGGTAAAAATGGCGCCTCTGACGCATAATGCAGACGGTAGCATCCAAACGATCGTACCTTATCGCGATTAATAAATTCGATAAAAATACGAATCGTAAAAATAAAAAAGCTGGCACAGGTTGCCAGCTTTTTTATTGGGTATACCTACGCGACAAAGTTTATAAATTGCAAAACCGGTCTCACATACCGCCGATTTCACGAGTATTGTTTCCTTTCCGTTTATCCGCATGAAGGAGCCAATGCAATGAAAATTTTTCACCGTTCCATCCTCCTACTTCTCGCATCATTTTCGCTTGCCACTAATGCAACCATTATTGATATCGAATATTCCGGTATTATCTATTCCGTGTCCGGCGACAATGAGCAATTTGATTTCCATATCGGAAACAGGGTTACCGGCGCGATGCGTGTAGATTTATCGCGCGCAAACGAACAACCCGTCGACACGCCAGAAATGGTTTATTACAGGAGCCAGGGCCTCGGCGCTGGAATGATTAGTGAACCCGGTCTGCCTGTTCCGGTGCACTCCAGTGACTATCTATATGCTTACAACAATGCCGAGCCCCGTACCAATCACGACTATGCATTTTTTTCACATGCCATTTCGGATGATACCTCTTATAAAAGTATTACGCTCAGCATCCGCCTGGGGACGCAGGAATGGATAAGCTCAACCTCCCTCGCGGATATAGACTTACTCATTAATGATCCCGAACAACTTAAAAATTCGATGGGCACAAGTTTTCGCTCCGGAACTGGAATCACTGACAGCGCAGCAATGCGAATGAGCCTGGATTATTTAAAAGTAGTTTCATCAGACCCCGCTCCCGTGCCTGAACCCGGCTCACTTTCTTTAACGATATTGAGTTTGATCGCGCTCTACGCACGCCTTGCACACAAACAAGCCAGATCACTCCTGCCAGGCTTCAGGTGCAAAAATGCCCGCTCTGCCCTTGAAACAGATCAGAAAATCGTCATATAGGCTTTACGGCGAAAAGCGGTATGACATCGGCTGTTAATAGGGTTAGAATGCCGCTACTCGCTGGCTTGGACATCCACTATCTGCTCGATAGTAACCGTCCAGCGACTGGGGCCGATTTGGATTCGACGCCGGTAACAAAGCCCGAGGTGCATGTCGTGATGACAGCCAATCACGTTAATCCAAAGCTGTACTTGATCGCGCTTCACGTCCTGCCCGCTGGGCTGTGAAGGGTTAAATCAATAAACGGACCTAAACATGTAGAGCCGAGGATGGAGTGCTGGCGGACGGGGGTTCAAATCCCCCCGGCTCCACCAAAAAACTCTTTAAAATCAGCAAGTTAAAATTTACAGATTGTCATTAATTGGGGTTGTTTGGGGCTGTTTTGGCTCGGTAATGACAACAGAATGACAACATCAAGGGCTGCCACCAGGCAGCCCTTTTTGTTTATGGCCATAACTAAATTGACCAGGCAAAAACAAAAAGTCCCTGAAAAAATACCCAAGGAGCCAGGCATCACCCGCAACTTTTCCAAGGTCGGAGGTGTTCTATAAAACCCGTGGATTTGTGGATCACATTTTTAACCTACTGATTTATATAGATATTTACTATTTTAGCATCCACAAACCACCCGCTTTTTTCCACGTTTTTCCATTTTTCATCGTGGATGCTTTTTTGTCCGCCGCCTCTCTATATCTATCTTATTGAAATTAAAAAGAAAAATATAAATAACCGGTAAAAAGTAGTAGAAAGTTCAATCCACGGGAAAAAGACCTGTTCAAAAAATAGTCCACGAATTTTTTTAGATATCCACGCTTTTTCGTGGGTTGTTTTATGGATAGAAATATCAATAGAATCAAATAGTTAAATTAGAATTACCCCTTTATCCACGCATCCACGGTTAAAATCTCCCTGTACCCCCTTATTTTTATCGCCTGCCTATCTCAATTACCGCTATTCACCCCCTGCAAACTTCTAGTGATTTTTGAATAAATCCGAAAGATTTTTTCAACCTGCTATCTCGCACACAGCCCAAATACAGCGTGGTTTTGACCAGGATGAATGAATGCATAAAAACCCACACGCAAAGAGCGCGGGCGGGGCGGGGGCCTGACCGCGCGCAAAAAGGTTGAGATGATATATAGTCAGCAAAATGGGCTGGTGACGGCTGCATAAAGACAATTGATTGATAAAGGTAGGCAATACGTCGCTAATGGCGTCGGTCAGTTGCAACCATAAGCTGAGGGAGTTATTAAATTGAGCGTTGGCGAAGGTACACGTAAAGTTGGCCGCATAGGCGAAAGAACCTTTGATCTATGGGCAACTCAGGCAAATCTATCTTGCAACCCGTCTCATAGCTGTGATGAAAATGGGTGGGACTTTTTAGTCGAATTTCCACATTCAATAGGAAAGGCTACAGCAGACCTTAGCAAGGCACCCTTTGAATGCAAGGTTCAGGTCAAGGCAACAGATACACAAACCAATTCGTGGTCGATTAAACTTTCCAATCTAATTCGTTTGTGCACTACCCCATCACCTATATTTTTCATGATTGTTAAATTCGATGGGCAGGACAATCCTGTCGAAGCACTAGTACGTCACGTCGACAATGATTTAATTACAGACGTTCTCGCAAAGGCGCACCAACTAAGGCAGGAGAATCCGAGCATAGAGTTTCACAAACATGAGCACACCATAACTTTCCATAAGGATGGTGCATTATCGGAGTTAAGTGGCCATGGAGTTAAGAAAAAGCTTTTGAGCTATATTGGCGACGACTTTAATGAATACTGCCGGAGAAAAGATAAACATCTGAAAGTAACTGGCTATGAGGATGGCTATGCGAAGATCAACTTTAGCACTATAGGGAAAGCTCAATTAACCAACTTAGTTGATTCATTTTTAGGAAAACACACGCTAATAACCGCCACCAACATAACCATAACCGACCAACGATTTGGAATACCTGACAAATACACAGAAGAAAAAATTGAAGAAGGAGTATTTGCGATATCAAATGTTAGACATGAAAAAGCAAAAATTAAATATAGACCTAACAACTATTCACCGCCTATTTCATTCGATGTAAATTTATATGGGAATCCTTGGTACGATTTATTACCTGATGATTTAAAAAAAATGCGAATTGAGCACGACTACTTTGAGCTAGAAATTAACCCAGAATTAGCTCTTTCGCATTACACATTTAGCTTTAACAAAATTAAAAGAATTGAATTAAAAAGGTTTTTAGAACTATTAACATTCTATGACACATTAACAAACCATGAAAACGAACCTGCATTAGAAGTAATAAGAAGCAACGGAGACTCCGCCACATTACCGTTAACTCCGATTGAAAAGGACATAGATTTTTCACAACAAATTCAAGCACTAAAACTTGAATTGAGAATATTAGACCATTTTGAAATACATGAAACAATAACCACCACTTACAATGAAATAACTCGGCAAAGCAAAAAAATAATCGAATTTAGCGATTTAATAAAAGGAATAAAAATAAGAAGTTTATCTATCGGGCTAGATAACATTCAATATGATGAAAGTAAAGAATGCATGTATTTAACACCGTTCTTTCTAGAAATTGAAAAATATTTACTTATACAAATTGTGTCAATAAAAGGGAAAAGTTTTTTAAACGCCGATAGGATTGAAATTCTGGAACCAATAGCAAATCTTGAAAGGAAAACAATTTTAGAGTATGGAAATTTCACCAATCAAGAAAATATAAAATCCGAAATTATGAATCAAATGTTTACTATTGCAGATAAATATAACGACCAATACTTTACAATTTGCGAGGATATTTTAAATGGATAAAGAATACATAATTGCATTTATCGGGATAGCGGGAACTCTAGCGGGAACTGTTTTTGGATTTGCTTTAACGATAATCTATGACTCAGTTAAAAAAAGTCAACACATGAAAGACGAGTTGCAAAAATCGATTAACCGCGCGCAATTGGTTGCAACCATCAACAAATATCCTATAGCGCTAACTCATCTGAGAAATGTCATACAGGACAATGCGCACATTTTAATAAAGAACAAACCTGTAGTTGAATTTTACTCTAAATGGTTAAGCGATCCAACACTTTCGCTAGAATCTGAATTTATCGGTTTTTACACCCCAGAGAAAATACAGGAATTACGAAACGATCTATCAAAATTAAAAATTTAATTAAAAATAAAAACTGTTTTACACTGAAAAATCACATGGAGATAATCACTAATGACAGCGACATATGATGATCTTGAATTTAAAACCGAGCTTGAAGCTACATGGGCGGCATTCTTTGATTTAGCCGGATGGAAATGATGGATAAACCCCATTGCTGTAAAGAATTGGAAACCAGATTTCCGCGTAAGATTTGACTGCGGCCATTCTGAGTGTGGCGAACATCACACACTTCTAGTATCAATAATACCTACCTCGCAAAAGAAAATTCTTGAAAATTATCCGCAGCAACTTTGGTACGTGACAGATAGCAAGGAAAGATATTTAGCTGATGCGAGTGCCTTTTTTGGAGATGATTGGTCTGTCACATACTGGCAAATGTCTCATGGTGCTGGCGGGGGAGAGGAAGCAGTAGAAAACTGGGTACAAAACGCAGATTCACTTTGGGAAATGGCAAAATTAAAAATTTCAAAAATATAAAATTAATCGCACCATCTAATTTATTTTAGGTGGTGCTAATTTTTTCAAAACTCCCCGAAGGATCGTTCAAATTAAATGCTATACAGCTTAGCCAAACTATACGGATTAAATTTAATCACTGTATCCCCAACCAGATCATTGAGCTCCATAAGCCTTGCTTGAAGTGGCTCCAGTTCATTGGCTACAAACACATTAGCAGCCTTTTCTACATCCCCAAAACCACCGGTATTATCAGGAATAATCCCCATCAATTGTGGGGGCACCCGGTGTCCCGCCAATTGATCATCTCGACTAGTACGCTTGATGTTCCAAAAATCATCTTTTGCAGCCACTTCACTTACCGGCAATATTTGTATCCCGTCTTTTTTCCCGTTGGGTGCGTACATGAATAAATTTCGGAAATTGCCAGGGCCTTTTGCGTCTTTCAGTGCTTGGCGTAGATTGTCCACGTCATCTTGTTTTTGCGCGGCATCGGTCATGTACAAGATAAAGCCGGCATGGCTTCCATTCTGGTAATACTTACGGCGAAATAGAGTTGCACCTTCATTGAGTTGTACGCTTTGCAGTGCGCCAATGTAATCAGGTACACCGTAAACCTCTTGATTAATATCAGGCTCCATAATGTGCGCGATTGCGCCCTGGTCGAATTCCATTTCCTCGCCGTTTGAATGAACCCACCAATAGCTACCAGGCTTAATGCCAGCTCGCACATAGCGTGCAAGCGCAGGCTTGATGGTCATCAGTCGCCCAAGCTGGCTGCGCACCTGCTCGGCGTAGAGATTGCCAAATACCAATAAATCCAATGCAAGCCGGGTAAAATCACTGCGGTTTAAAAATGGGGTTGGCTCAAACGTGCGCAATAAAATATTGCGTTTATGGTCCCTTCCCTAGACCAGAAATGGTCGGGGGCTTTTTTATTCATCACTAATACCCCACCACTTTACCAACCTCATTATTGATAATAAATCTCATTTGTGAGAATATCGCAAACTTATTTAACCCGCCCCGTTTCCTGCTGCAGTACGACTTTTAGCGCAAATATCACAGCCATTTGTGAGCTATCGGGGTGCGTATTGTTCACCCCCGCTTAAGGATGCATTTCCCTATGTTCAGCTCACTCAAAATACCGTGCGGTAAAACCCTGCTCTCCTGTTCTATAGCGCTCAGTGTTGCGGCTGCTCCTTTTACCCTTGCCCTAGAAGAGGCAGCAGAAAAAAAAGAACAGCAAACACCAGCAACCAAGCGCTTGAACACGGTAAAAATTACTGCCGATGCAGAGCCAGGTTCCAGTGCGCAATTGGAATATATAAAACAGGAAAGCACTTCAGGTGCACTGGGTAATAAAACCATTCTGGATACGCCTTTCTCGGTTACTGTTGTCGATAGCAAAGAAATTACCGAGCGCGGTGCTAAATCTATAGGGCAGATTTTTGTTAACGATGCATCAGTGTATGCTCCCACGCCCTCATCGCAAACCGATTGGTGGGGAACACAAATTCGCGGTTTACCAGTGCGCAACTTTTACATCGATGATGTTCCAATGCTGTTGTATTGGGGCGGCGATTTCCCTACTGAAGCAGCTGAAAGTGTTACAGCGTTGAAAGGTTTAACTGGATTTATGTATGGTTTTGGTGAACCAGGTGGGGCCATTAGTTACAAGACCAAACGCCCTACAGCAACACCGGAAACATCGTTAAATTTTGGCTATCGCAATGCGAGTTTGCTTGCTGCCCATGTCGACACCAGCAACAACATAGGCGATGACTTTGCATTTCGCACCAACCTGTTTACTGAACAAGGCACTGCTTATAATGCGGCTGAAATCAGCCGCACTGTAGCTTCTCTGGCGGCTGATAAAAACTTTGGTGAATCACTCACCTGGTTCACCAATGTCGCTTACGAAAAAAATAAAAATGAAGGGGAGCCTTTGCAGTTTTATTTTTCCAGCTATGACGTAATTAGTAGCGGTGGCAAACTGCCGGATATCAATTACGATTACGACGATTTCAATATTGATAATTCGTATTACGAAACAGAAACCCTGATCGCTTCAACCGGCCTGGAATGGCAATTGGCGCAAGACTGGGCGCTGCAATACAAACTGGGTTTTTCACGCAAAGACCATAAATCCAATAAATCCTTTGCTTATTTGTTAAATAGACAAGGTGATTATGAAGGCTATTCCTATAATTTCGCCGGCAAGCTGGATAATTTATTTAATCAAATTATGGTGCAAGGTGATGTTGCGACTGGCGATATAAACCATGAAATTGTCGTTGGTGTGGGCGCACAAAAATTTGAAGAGAGATGGGGCACTGACTGGTACTGGGAAAATGACTTCAATGGCAATATCCATGAAGAGCAAACGTTCCGCATGACCCGAGTTCCAGATTTTTCACTGGAATCAAAACCGAGCTTTGATGCCAGTGAATCCTACGCTTTTGCCAGCGACACCATTCACTTCAACGAGCAATGGCAAACTATTATTGGATTGCGCTATACCGACTACGATTTGAAAGACCCCAGTTACCAAACCAAAGAAACTACACCAACCCTAGCGCTAATTTATAAACCGGATGAGCAAACCAGTATTTACGCGAGTTATGTGGAAGGAATGGAACGGGGAACGCGCGTTGGGCCAACTTATGCGAACGCCGGTGAATTGCTTGATGCCACTGTTTCCAACCAATTTGAAACAGGTATTAAACATGCAGCGGGCAAACTTAATTACACACTGGCGTTGTTCCGCGTTGAGCGCTCTAATCAAATGGATGAATGGCGCACTACCAGCGAGTTACCTTATTTGACCCAGGACGGCCTGGAAATTTACCAGGGTATTGAGTTTTCAACTGCCTATGTTGTTACTGATCAATTAAATCTGGGGTTCAGTGCACTTTATCTGGATGGTGCTATCGACAAGGTTTCAGAGGCTAACGCCGCACTTGAAGGCAATGACCCCTCCTATGCGTCTGATTGGCAGTTAGTGGGTAACTTCGAATATCGTCTCGCAAGTATTGAAGGACTTAAACTCCACGGCAACCTGCGTTACTTCGGAAAATCCTATACCAGCATTGAAAATAATCTCACACTACCCGCATACACCATCGCCAATGCCGGTACCAGTTACGATTTTGAAATGCTGGGTAACGCCTGGACACTAAATGCCAACATCAACAACTTGTTTAATAAAAAATATTGGGCAGGTGGTGGATGGTCATCGGGCAACATGGGCGAAGAGCGCAATATTTCGCTGGGGTTAAATACAAAATTCTAATCAGGTAATTCACCAATAATCACTCGCTCGTTAAGCTTCCGGGCGAGTCACTAAAAAACTGGCGACGGCGATAAAAATAACCGCCGTTGCCGCCAATATTCCCCAATGCATTCCCATCAAACATAAACCAATCCAGCTCAGGCTCATGGTGATACACGCGAGCCATTTTGCCGTGCGCGGTACTGCACCTTTGGTGTGCCAGGCGAGTAGTAGCGGGCCAATTTGCGGATGGCTCCAGATCCAGCGATGCAAGCGCGGCGAACCTTTGGGGGCAGCCCAGGCGGCGATAAGTACGAAGGGTGTAGTCGGCAGAAGCGGCAGGAATAACCCCACAATACCCAGCGCCAGGGTTATCCCGGCAAGGGCGGCATAAGCCATACGCACTAGCGACCAGGATTCAGTTTTTTCCATACCAATTTATCCATTACCAAAATAGTTAAACTATTGATTATCCAGTCCGCCACCAGTTTACCTGGGGGGCTGCAATTTTTTATAGACGCTGCCCTGCCCTTACGCAACTGATTTTTCTTGTCACAAGCTATAGGAGCCGCCCGCTATAATGCGTACTGTTCCGGTTTGAAGAGCCAATTATGTCTTACACCATTCTTGCGGTTCCGGTTGAATCCACCACTGAAGAAAAAAATAGCGATTTTTTAACTTTTCTTCACCCTGTCACTTCACGTGAGGAAGCTATGGCGCTGGTGGAAATCTATCGCCAGCAATATCCCGATGCCAACCATGTGTGCTGGGCTTATGTGATTGGCAATACCCGCCAGCCACAAACCCAGGCCTTCAGCGATGATGGCGAACCTTCGGGTACCGCCGGCAAGCCCATGCTGCATGTATTGACCGAACGCGATGTGGGCAACTCACTGGCCGTGGTGGTGCGTTATTTTGGCGGGGTGAAGCTGGGGGCTGGCGGTCTGGTGCGCGCTTATTCGGGGGCAGTATCCAACGCGGTGAACCGCGCTGAGTTACGCGCTGTGATTCCATGCATAGAACTAGAGATCGCTGTGGATTTTTCCCGGGAAACCAGAATTCGCCATCTGGTAAACCAATTCCAGGGCCAGATTCTGTCAGTAGACTATGGGGCGGAGGTGAACTTGCAGATTAGTCTTGCCGTCTCACAACTGGCTTCATTCAAACAACTGGTAGTGAATGAAACAGCAGGTAATGTGCGGATAGCTGAAAAAATTTAATTATTTTTATCGCCCTGTCGAAATCCCTTAGCAGAGTTCGACTAAGGTGTAGAACATCCCCTAAACCTGTTAATTTCAATGCAATAGAAGGAGACAACTCTATGAAAGTCATGGTAATGGTAAAAGCATCGCCCGGTTCCGAAGCAGGCAAAATGCCCAGTGCAGAATTGCTCACGGCCATGGGCCAATTTAATGAAGAATTAGTCAAAGCCGGCATTATGGAATCAGGCGATGGTTTAAAACCCAGCAGCCAGGGTTACCGTATTCGCTTCAGTGGCGATAAGCGTGTAGTTACCACCGGCCCCTTTACTGAAACCAATGAATTAATCGCCGGCTACTGGATCTGGAATGTGAATTCCATGGAAGAAGCCATTGAGTGGGCAAAAAAATGCCCTAACCCCATGGACGACGAAGATTCCGATATTGAAATCCGCACCTTTTATTCCATGGAGGATTTTGCCGAAGCCGATGTAGATGGCAAAGCCGCGGCCCATGAAAACACATTGCGCCAGACAATTGCGATGCAAAAAGTGGAGGTCCAGAATTATTTATTTTTCTCTGGCCGCTGCGATGAAGCCCTGGCGTTTTACAAACAACATTTAAGCGCGGAGATTAAATTCTTAATTCGCTTTAACGAAAGCCCAGAGCCAATGCCCGAGGGCATGTTGCAATCCGGCTTTGAAAATAAAGTGATGCACGCCGAATTCAGTTTAGGCAATGTGCGAGTGATGGCTTCCGACGGTTGCAACGATGTGGAAAAATTCAGTGGCTTCCGCCTCGCACTGTCTGTGCCCACTGAAGAAGAAACTCGCCGTATTTTTAACGCCCTCGCCAGCGATGGCGGTAAAGTGGATATGCCACTGACGAAAACCTTCTGGTCGCCGCTCTATGGTCAGGTGACCGATAAGTTTGGTGTAGGCTGGATGTTGATGATTCCTGGCGAAGAAGCCCCGCAATAAAACGCTGCAAGATCCCTCGGTCAGTTAACTGATCGAGGGGTCATTAGCGAAGCAAAAAAGCATACCGAAAACAATTAATCCTTTCGCACCAAAATACCCTGCCCTGAACGCCTGACAAGTAGCAACAAGATCAAGGGCAAAATCAGTAACAATGATCGGGGTTCAGGTAATTCAATCACCTCAAAGGTTAAATTATCAACCACCGCTCCTGTTCTCATACCGTAGAAGGTCCCCAATGAAATACTGGTAATACCTGCCGGGGCGTAAAAACTAACAAATTGATCAGCAATATATGGGGTGTCGTCAAAAGGCCCTGCATAACCAGAGGTTTTTTTAGTTTGGCTCCAACCATTATTGCCTGACGCCGTTAAAAATACGGCCTGCTCAAGAACCGCATTAATATACATACTTACTCTGGTAGGAAAATTATCAACAAAAAAGAGCGTGAGCGTTAAGCTACCCAGCAGTTGATTATCGTTAGAGCCGTCAGCCCGCTTTTCTCCAACCAAATAGCCACTATCAATCACCAATCCTTTATCGCGATATTGATCTGTTAAGGGATGATCACAAAAGCAACCCCACTCAGGATCGTGATAAACCTCAATATCATCAAAATCAATAACAACGGCGCCCACATTGCCAGAAAAAATTACAACGACTCCTGTCAAAATGACACATAGATTTTTAACCAATGCCTGGAATAACGCACTTTTGCTCATAAATCCCTCCAGATTATTGCGTCGTAGAGTTAAAGTCAGATCAGGACTTTATTGCTAGCAACAAGGACGCCAATTATTTGCTTCCGCAACCTACAAAACACAGGGAAAAATATCCCCATGTGTCCACTGCCATTAACGGACACGCGAATCGGACACCGATGCGCTCAGCAAAAAATAAAAAACCCAATAAAATCAAAACATTGTGATTTTGGCATTAGCAGTGCAATAACACTCGCACTGCCCCATCGAATACCCGGCAGTATCAATAAGTACAACTCAGCCAGGAATTTGGTAATGACCAGCAATAGCATTCCCCTTGATCACTCAGCGACAAGCTCAGCAAAGGGAATTCAAGGTACAGATCTACAGGACGTTCAATTACCGGGGCAGCGTTTTAGACTGAATCAAATTAAGGTAATTATTGTTTTACTCATGGTGCTCGCGGCAATTGTTGCACTCTGCGTATTCACTTGGCGGGAACAATTACAAACCGACCGGCGCCTGGTGCGCAGTGAATTGCTATTGGCACAAGTGACGCGCGGTGATTTACGCCGGGAGATTTCCGCCCAGGGCAGAATAGTGGTTGCCAATAGCCCCACACTTTACAGCAGCGCCGATGGCATAGTGACCTATCAAGTAAAAGCCGGGGACAAGGTTACGCAAGGACAATTATTGTTGAGTGTAGAAAGCCCTGCCCTTTCCAGTCGCTATCAACAAGCCAATGCGGTGCTGGCACGCTTGCAAAATGAATTGGCTGGTCGAGAGATAGCAGCACAAAAAAGCCAACTGGAGGCACAACAAGCATTGCAATTTGCCGAATTAATGTTGCGCAATGCACAGCGCGATTTTGGGCGCTACCAACTCGGGCTAACAAAAGGTTTTGTATCGCAACAGGAATTTGATCGTGCCGAGGAAAATCTGCGCGTTGCCGAATTAAAAGCACAGCAGGCCCCGGAGCAATTAACCTTGATTACCCAGGTGAGTAAAACTGAAATACAAAACACCGCTAAACAGATAGAAGAACAGCAAGCCGTTGTCGATGAACTCGCGCGCGAAGTCAGTGCGCTACAGGTGAAATCTCCGGTGGATGCCATGGTAGGAAACCTGGCGCTCAATCAAAAAAGTGCAGTTGCCATGCATCAGGCATTAATTACCGTTATTGACCTCTCCCATTACGAAGTGGAAATAGAAGTCCCGGAAAACTACGCACCAGAATTAGTGCCAGAAATGGCTGCCGAAATAAAACTCGATAACAATTTTTACCAGGGCGCCATTACTGCCATAGCGCCAGAGGTCAATGCCGGCCAGGTGAAAGTACGTTTGCATTTCAGCGATGACGAGCCGCAACAGTTGCGTCAGAACCAGCGCATTACTGCTGTCATCTTATTGGAAGTGCGCGAAGATGTTTTAAAACTGCCACGCGGCCTTTACGCAGATTTGGATAATGGCACAAGTGTCTTTAAAGTGAGCGGTAACAAAGCCATAAAAACACCGATAAGCTACGGCGTGTGGGGGTTAAATGATATTGAAATTACCAGTGGGTTGGCTCTGGGGGATGAGATAATAGTTTCCGATACATCGGGCTTTCGCGATGCGCAATCGCTGTATTTACGCCCCTAACGCCCAACTCCAGAAACGCACAACGTCAAACATGCACAAAATAAAACACGCACAATTAAAAACACCTGGAACACAACACAAATAGGCGAGTGGAACAAATGAATCAGGCGCAGATAAAAAACAGTACACAAACGGCAAAAACCCTGTTCGCGATGGAAAACATTAGCAAGGTTTATCGCACCGAGCTGATTGAAACCCATGCCTTGCGCGATTTCAGTTTGCAAGTCAACGAAGGCGAGTTTGTCGCTATTACCGGGCCATCGGGTTCCGGGAAAACCACTTTTCTGAATATTGCCGGGCTACTGGAAACTTACAACTCTGGCGATTATTTTCTGGATGGCATTAACACGCGCGCGTTAAACGATAACCAGTTATCCCACTTACGAAACACCAAAATTGGTTTTGTATTTCAGGGGTTTAATTTAATTCCCGATTTAAATGCCTATGACAATATCGAAGTGCCACTGCGCTACCGCAATATGCACCGCAGCGAACGCAAAGAGCGTGTGCAACAGGCGCTGGCACGTGTGGGGCTGGAGTCGCGCGCGCAACATTTCCCGGCGCAATTATCCGGCGGCCAACAACAGCGTATTGCAGTTGCGCGCGCGATAGCGGGATCACCGGCATTTATTCTCGCCGACGAACCCACCGGCAACCTGGACTCCCTAATGGCACGGCAGGTAATGGAACTGCTGGAGGATATTAATGACCAGGGTACCACCATCATTATGGTGACTCATGACCAGGATCTGGCGCGCCGCACCCAACGCCACATCCAGATTATCGATGGGCAGGTTACTGAAGTGTTTAAACACGTTTAAGGCATCGCTATTTAAAGGAACAACTATGTTTTGGTATCAACTTCAACTAGCGCTGCGCTCCATTCGCAAAGCACTGATACTCAGTAGCGTAATGGTGTTTGTATTGGCGACGGGTGTTGCCATTACCACGATTAGTTACACCCACTATTACCATTTAAAAAAGAATCCGCTCGCACATAAGGATGAGAACTTATTTTTACTGCAAACAGATTCCTGGGATGAAAAAAACCAGTACGAAAACACACCCAACAAGCTGCCACCATTACATAGCTATAGAGATACCATGGGCCTGTTAGCCAGCGATATTCCGCTACGCAAAACAGCGATTACCAATTGGGGTGGATCTATTCACAACCCCGACTTGCAACAAAAAGCACTGTTTGTGCGCGGCCATATAACAACGCACGATTTTTTTAGCATGTTTGAACAGGAGTTTATTTACGGTGCCCCCTGGAGTGCAAGCGCCGACGAAAATTTTCAAAATGTCATTGTGATCAGTGAAGATATTAATCAAAAACTATTTGGTGGTGAAAATAGTATTGGTAAGTCAGTCGTTTACGAGAGCACCCAATACCAAATTGTGGGAGTAACAAAAAAGAAACTGCGCACCAACCCCACCTATGAAATTGCACTCTATCGCTGGCCCCAACCGGATGCACAATTTTATTTTCCTATATCTATATTAAGAGCCACAGAATTTGGAGCCTGGATAAAGTATGAATGCCCGGTAGACACGCGTGATTACGGCTCCCACTGGTACCAACCACGCCTGATCAATAGCTGCACCTGGATCAGCCTGTGGTTTGAATTTGCAGGCGATCAGCAAAAAAATCAATTTGAAGGATTTGTGCGCAGTTATATCCAAAACCAAAAAGAACATGGCAATTACCCACGCCCGGTGCGCTTTGCCTTAACCAGCATTGGTGACTATATGGAGCTGAACCAGGCCGCCTACGATGAAGATAACACTAGTATTTATTTGGGATTCTTTACCCTGCTGGTTTGCACATTAAATTTTGTGGCACTGCTGCTGGCGAAATTTATGCGCGCGTTAGCAGAATCTGGGGTGCGCCGTGCACTGGGGGCAAACCGCCGGGCAATATTTATTCAGCACCTACTTGAAAGCACTGCATTGGGTGCAGCGGCTGGTGCACTGGGCGTAATCATGACCCTGGTTGGTTTGTGGTATGTGAAGCTCGCCTGGAAATCAGCGCCACCGCCAGCTAATGGTCTAATGGGGCCAGACAATGTCGCACTTATGGAACCGGACCTGATCATACTGGCGAGCTGTATTGCCACCGCCTTGCTCGCCAGTATTTGTGCAGGGCTTTACCCTGCATGGCAAGCATGCAAGGTTCCAGCGGCTAACTATCTAAAGATTCAATAGCGGGCTAAAGATTCAATAGCAGGTTAAAAATTCAATCACAGGTTTATCCAAGCCTAAGAATATCGATTAAAAAATACGGGAATCCCATGCTTGCCCTACCACCGATAATAAAACCACTGTTGCGCAAAAAACTGACATTGACGCTGCTGGCTTTGCAAATTGCATTGATCACCATGCTCGTCAGCAATATGGCGCACGTACTCAATGAAATAAATAAATTTTACCAGGCTGCCACAGGTATAGATGACCCTTACCTTGTGTGTTTTACCCTGCGTGTTCCGCCAGAGATGAAGGGCATTGTATTGGCCGATGGTTTGCGCGACCTGGAAAAAATCAAAGCAATTCCGGGCGTGGTTGATGTCGCGAGCCTGGATGCAATTCCCTTCGATGAGCGCTTTAACTTACGCACCGGCAATTTCACCAGAACCGCGGAGAATGATCTGCAACAAGTGAGTTTTGTACGCAGCAATATTTCGCCTAATGCGTTAGCAACAATGGGCCTTACATTAATTGCCGGGCGCCAATTTGAAAACAGTGATATGGCCTTTACGTACAAAACTGAACCCCGCGTGATTATTATTACGCAAGCCATGGCCAGGGCACTCTTTGGTGAAAATATTAACGCCATTGGCAAGGTAGTTTATGAAAAAGGCAAGCCGTATGAAGTTATCGGGGTAACCGCTGATTGGCGCGGATTTTCCCCGCAGATGTATCGCCCCGAATCAACGGTATTTTTTCCCGAATACAATGAGGTAAACAAGGAGTTTCGCTACCTGATTCGTACCAGCACGCCGGAAATACGCACGCAGGTCATTCACGCGGTCGACCAATACATTGCACAGCAGTATCCGCAAGGACTAATTTTTTACTCTGACAAGCTGGATACTATTGTTGAAAAATACAAAAACCATAGCACCATAAACTTGTTTATCATGATCACACTGGTGTTAAGCATTGCCTCCGTTGTTGCCATTGCAGGGCAAGCGTATTTTTCTGTGCACCAGCGACGTAAACACCTAGGCGTGTTGCGTGCACTGGGTGCTACACGTGGAAAACTTATTGCACAAATATTATTGGAAAATTCCGCAATCCTGTTCATAGGTTTACTGGCAGGCACAGCCCTGGCTCTCCTGCTGAGCCAGCTGATTTATCAAACGTCAGATATAGTGGCCATATCACCCTGGTTTTTATTGGGTACCGCCGCCAGCATTTTTGCAGTCTGTTTACTCAGTGCGGTAATTCCCGCCTGGCAAGCAGGAAAAATATCCCCCAGCCTCGCAACCCGTACTTTATAATGCGCGCACAATAATTTTATTCCCGATACTTATGACTAACATTCTGGTACTCGATGACAACCCGGCGGTGCTTACATCACTGCAAATTTTATTTGCGCTGAATGGTTTACCTTGTATTACCAGCGAGTATCCATCCCATGCGCTGGAACTTATCAAACAAGGCCGTGTTTCGCTAGTTATTGCGGATATGAATTTCCAGCGCGAAACCACCAGCGGTGAAGAAGGCAAACGCTTTTTTTATGCGGCACGCGCGCTTAACCCTGACTTGCCGATTATTTTATTAACCGGCTGGGCCGATTTGGCCAGCGCAGTAGAATTGGTTAAAGCCGGTGCAGCCGATTATTTAGCAAAGCCGTGGGACGACCAGAAGTTATTATTTGCAGTCAATAACTTGCTGGAGCTGAACGAGCTTGCGAGTCAACAGCGCGAACAAGCACTTGAGCGGCAACAACGGCGCCAGGCATTGGAAAACAAATTCGATCTCGCTGGCGTTGTTTATCAGTCAGATGCCATCTATCGCCTGCTCAGTACCTCAGTGCAAGTAGCCAAAGCAAATGTACCCATACTCATTACCGGCCCCAATGGTTCAGGCAAAGAAAAAATTGCGGAAATTATTCAACGCAACTCCTCCTTTAAAAATGGGCCGTTTATTCGTTTAAATGCGGGCGCTATGCCGCTGGATCTAATGGAAGCAGAAATGTTTGGTGCCGAGGCCGGGGCTTACACCGGAATAAAACACACCCGTATTGGCCACTTTGAACAGGCCCATGGTGGTACTTTATTTCTGGATGAAATTGGCAACCTGCCCTTGAGTGGGCAAATGAAATTATTGCGTCTGTTGCAAACCGGAGAATTCCAACGCTTGGGCTCTACCCAGATACGCCACGCCCGTGTGCGTATTATTGCCGCCACCAATACCGATTTGCCGGCTGCAATTGCACGCGGCGAATTTCGCGAGGATTTGTATTATCGTTTGAATGTGATTGAACTGCACACTCCTGCATTGGCGGAACGCAAGGAAGATATTCTGCCGCTTGCACGCCATTTTTTAAATGGCCGTCCCATTACACCAGAGGCACTGCGCACCCTGGAGGCACACGATTGGCCCGGCAATGTGCGCGAATTGCAAAATACCATCCAGCGCGCATGCCTGTTGGCAAACAGCCACAATATTGAAGCAAAGGACCTGCAATTACCGGCACAAAAAATTAAAACTCGCCCGTTGTTCGAGCCAAACGAAGAACAATTGCGTCAATGCCTAACCCAGGCGGCCAATGTTGCAGATGCCGCGCGACAACTCGGACTGAGCCGGCAGGCGCTTTATCGCCGCATGGAAAAATATGCAATTAATTCCGAGGAGTATTTTTCCTCAGGCCATAAACCCGATACAGATTCGGCAACGGCATCATGAACTATTCATTGCGCCTGCTTGCATTAATCGTTGGTAATTGCCTGGCACTAGGTAGCGGCCTGCTGGTTTACCGTGCAATAGACAACCTCGGCAGCGCATTGGCCTGTGGCTTTTTAGTGATGGTGCTGGTCACCTGGTTGTCCTATCGCCTGTTTGGCAAACCATTGAATCAATTTTTAAATACTCTGGAAGCGGCACTACTGCATTTGAAGGACGGTGAATTTTCCCTGCAATTGCCCAGGCAAAAAAATTCACAATTTAATCAGCTGGCACAATTGTTTAATCAGGTCATCGCCAGGTTGCGCGAAGACCAAACGCATTTATTGCAACGCGATTTAATGTTGAACCGCGTATTTGAAACTGTCTCCTCCGCACTGGTATTAACCGATGCACGCCAAAAAATTGTGTTGTGCAATCCCACCGCGCGGCAGCTATTAAATCAGGGCAGACCTGTGCGCGGGCTTTCTTTACAGGAGCTTGTTGCCACCATGCCGGCATTACTACAAGAATCAATTAATCACCAGCAGAACCTGATGTTTACCCTGGAGAAGCCGCAAGCCGCGCACAAGGATAATGCAAATGCGCAAGCTGGTTTAAACGAAGACGCAAACACTGAAGCTGAAAGCTGGTATTTATTCTGCGAAAAATTCCAGCTACATGGCTATGAACATTGCCTATATCATTTTCAACCCTTAACTCAGGCACTGGCGCGTAGCGAGGTAGATACCTGGAAAAAAGTGATTCGGGTATTTAGCCATGAACTTAACAATTCCCTTGCACCTGTTTCTTCACTGGCACATTCAGGCCTGCAACTGGTTCAGCGCACAGATTTACCAGAACCACAGCGGGAATTGCTGGAAAAAATCCTGACTACTGTGCAAGAACGCTCCGCTCACCTGCGCGACTTTTTAGGCGACTATGCACAGCTTTCTCGTTTGCCAATCCCGGTGCGCGAGCCGATCGACTGGCTCGCGCTTTTAACCAATATACAAGGATTAATTTATTTCACATTAGACAACTGTCGCACTTATCGAAGCGGATTTGCCGACCCCGCACAAATTTCACAAGTACTAATTAATCTGATAAAAAATGCACACGAGGCAGGCGCCAGCGAGAAGGGAATTAATGTGCAGATCAAAGAACAAGGCGATTGGGATGTCATTAGTATTAATGACGATGGCAGTGGCATGAGCGAAGAACAATTAAAACAAGCAATGTTGCCCTTCTATTCTACCAAGCGCGATGGCTCCGGCCTTGGTTTAGCGCTCTGCCGAGAGATTATTGAAGCGCACAACGGCCGCCTTCACTTTGCCAATCTACCAGAGCAAGGACTGAGCGTTTCTATTTGGCTTCCCGCACATAAAATCACTATCGAACAACGCCTCACCTCGCTTTAAAAACCGCACTTCTTAGGAAGTTTTTCGTGTTAACAACCTTATCCCCAATAAAAAAACCTGCAATAAACTGAAGAAAATCATGCCGCCGGCTCAATTATTTTTGAGAAGACCATCACACGCTTTACTAATTTTCATTTTTGTTCGCTAAAAAATCGGTTTCTTTAACCGACACATCTTTATGTTAATTTTTTTTCTTCCCTCCCAAAACAGTCGCAAACTGAAATGTCATAGCGGCTAACCAAGTGACAACTCAATGTTTTGCATGTCATTAAAAGTCACTCAAAATAACCTTCCAACAACAATAAAACATAAAAATTACAATATTTATTTTGTTTACTTCAGAAAAAAATAACCCTAAAAACACCTACATAAAACCCATGAAATTTCCTGTCATTTAAATGCGTAGCAATAAAATTTTCACTATTTTAAATTAAAAAAAAGCACTGAAGTGCCCCTACTGAAGGTTTCTATAGATCCTTAGCAGTCTGCCAATGAAAGGAATCAACTTAACCAATATTAATTATTTAAAATTTTTACGATCAAGGAGCGTTGTCGTGGATAACAATAAAGAGTTAAATTTCGCCTTAAGCAATAAAACCATCAAAAAATTACTCGGGGTTGGTGTTTTATGTTTGCTAGGGAGCTGCATTTCTTTGTGCGCTATCGCCTTTCCGGTGTCGCCTGCAACAAAAGATATTGCCAGCAAGTTCCCAATCGAGCTGCAACAAAAATATGCATTCTTCGCAGACTCACAAGATCCAACCCTGGGTTATTACGTCGCAAAACAGGCAGGTATTACCACCAAGCCTGGCTCCACCAGTGTGAACTTAAGCGTTACCTCAGCACTATCCAGCGAGCCCTATCTTCCGCCAGAACAGCTAAAGATAAATGGATCGTTCGACTCCACTGGCCCACAAACAGATATCACTTATTTGCTAAATACTGCAAAAAAAATTGGCTTGACACTTAGCCCCGCCCCCATCAGTGACGCAGAAACATTTTTTATTGCCGACGGTTTTATTACTGATGCCAGTGGAAAAATTCAACCCTACTGCACATTTCAACCGGTCGTTTTACCCAACGGCGTCACCCTACAACTTCCCAGTTGCAGCGCGATGGATCAAAACGGAGTCATAAGGCCACTGCAAAGCATTTATGCACTGGATTCTTCAGCCATTAATAAATATGGAAATGTACAACAACAGCTCGCATTCAATGCAAAAGCCTTTGGCCAGCTATCGCCACTGGTTTCTGAAGTACTCGCCTCTGGCGCAGGTTGGGATAACTTTTTTTCCGGGCAACTGCGCTGGCAAATTAACAACGGCAAGCGCATTGAAATTGCGACAGTCACCGTAAACTGGATAGATCTCTATGCAGAATTAGTAAAATACATGGCGGACATTAATTATGTGATGACAGAGCAAGATGCTTACTTGCTTGCCATTCGTATCATTAAAGATACGCGCCTCGCCAACACCGTTAAGATTAAATTAGCCCCTGGCTATTCCTGGGGCCCCTGGTGGAACCCCAACCTGCCTTTGCTGGAAAATGTCGCTAACGAACTAGTACGCGTAGCAAAAAGTAAATCACTTATTATTGTTGAAGCTAAAGCACCGGGAGCCAATTCCGCAAAACGCTTCTACACACTCAACATCGATTATAAAAAATTATTTGAAACTCCCGTTCAAACATTTGCCCTCTATCAGCGCAATAACACTACCGATATCTACGCTTACACCGACCTCAGCATTCAATGTGTGATTGGGGAAATTGATGGCGAAGTTATCTGGAATTTTACTGATCAGCGCTGCGACTACCTACGCTAACTCACAACTACCCAGAATTATTCACTTCTCTAAGGAGGGGTAATAATAGTGCACATTCCGTGCAGCACATTAACCAACACCAGGAGGATGTTTTATGAATTTCACCAAGAAAGCTCATATAGTTGCGCTGGCTTCAGCAATGGCTGTTCCCATGCTTGCCAATGCCAGCCCGGTTGCACCTGAACAGAAACCCGTACCGGTTCGCTTCAGTGCAGAGGTGCTCGCCAACTTTGAATTGTATGCCGATAGCGATAACAACAAATTGGTTTGGTACGTACCTAAATACGGTTCAGTGGCCATGCTTGGCACTCCGTCAAACCCGGTGCCACGTTTTAACGCCAATTATTTCACCGAGTTTAGTGGCGCTTTTGCGGGGCAAACTGTTGCTGTGTTAGGTGGCTCTTTCTCTACCGCTGGTTTTGCTCCGCAGCGTACTCAATTACAAAATGAGGCAACGAGCCTGGGCGTACAAATTGCGCCCGCACAAGCTAAAAAAGCCACCACTAAATTTATTGTGAGCGGCCTGGATACCGATGGAAAACTACATGCAAACTGCACCACTACCAAGCTGTTAGTTACTAACCCGGTGACTGGTGTTACCACTGAAGTTTCCATGCCCAAGTGCGAAGTGGTATATGAGGATGGCACGATTAAAGAGGTGGATACTATTCAAAAATTCACCGCACTGGTTCCTACCGGACAGACCTCGGTATCTACCAGTATTCCATTCCAGGCCAAAACCACTCCGGACTACACCAACTCGGTGACATCAAATCTGGCCTCTGGCGCAAACTTTGACGAATCGCTCTCCGCCGTTGTGGATTGGGAAATTCCTACCAGCTCCATTACACGCACAGCGCGTTTTACTATCAATTACAACCAGGTATTTGAAAAGGCCACCACCTTTGCTGCCATTCACAACTGGGCTTGTGTAGATATAGAAGTATCTACCTTTTTCCAACGCCTGGTGCGCGATGGCAGCATCAAAGTGGAATACCTGAATGCCAGTAACCAATGGGTATTGAATGCGCCTAATGCATCAGATTTTGTCGGTGCAGTCGCTGCGCTTGAGCGTGAAATTCGCAACGAAATCTTTTCTGAAATGACCAGCTACGCCCAACCAAACCTGCCTAATGTGAGCCGTCAAGCGAGTGCTGTTTTCACCCTGCGCGCTAACTATGAGAAACAAATTTTTAGCGTCAATGAAACTCGCGTATTCAACTACAACCCGGGTCCTGTGATAAAAACAGCGCGCACCGATATGTTTGTTGGCTGCTTGACCGGCGGCTTTGGTTTGCCTGTAGTAGCGTCTACCGCACCTAATTGCAAAGCGTTATTCGGCATTTAATCTCATAAAGCATTATTTATTAATACTCAGGAAGCGGGCAACCGCTTCCTTTTTTAAACAGGGGGTTTTATGAAAAAGCTAATGTTTTTTTGTTGTGCAATGGTGATATCGCTGATCTCATTTAATAGCCACGCAGACTTATCCGGTTATGACCTGGAAAAGCGAAAAATATTCAGTGATTTTATTTTCCTACCGATCACCGGTAGCGATAAACAAGGTTCTTTTTTATATACACGCTATAAAAAAGCCCTATCAACACCAACCAACTACGCAACAGGCTGGCGATCAATATCTCTGTCACTAAATCCAGCTGCAATTAATTCCACAGAATACAACCAATTTATTCTGGACAACGGTATTCTGGATAACAGAAAAAACCTAATCCCGGCAGACGCAACTCTATGCCAATTATCGACTGAAGCCAGACGAAAAATATCTGAATTGGGACTAGTCTTTACCACAGTATTTCTGGGCGGCAGTTATCCAAAAGCCTGCTCGCTAGTTATTCGCTACTATACAACGGCACTGAGCGCTCAGGAAAAAGCACTCGTAGATTATCTGACTGCCAACAGTGTTATTTCACTCTCCTTCAGAATTGAGGAGCAATTGTCTCCAGCCATCAACGTCAGCTTTTCTGAAATTCTATTTGAGCTCAATAGTCTCGGTGCACTACAAAAAGACAGCGCCAATAACTATCAAGGCCCCTTGTCTGCTGTTACTTATCATGCAGCCCAGCTGCCTTCCAGTTTATTTGGTGAGGCAGGTTCGCTGCCTATTTCCTTTAAAGCCTGGGAATTATTTTTAAACACCTTCACCCTGAGTGGAAAAATACTGAAAGTTCAGCTTACCAGTAGCAATGAATTTTTATCGGTTCCTGCCGTTCGGGAAGAAATTATTAACGTCAATGCGACGCTGTAAATAAACGGGGAGCAACATGTTACGGATTTTGGTGTGCATGATTTTTTGCAGTTGTCAGTTTGCGATAGCCATGACTTTACCGAATAATCAGGAGTGCGCTGAGTGTCACTTTTCATCGCGCACTCAGGTTGCGGAAAAATTCCCTACCGGTTTCGGCCGCTGGGAAAATGCCCAGTGCTTCGGTTGCCATAATGAATTGACAGAAGTCGCCACCATTCACTTACAAGGAAAGCAAGACCCGCGTTTCTCCTCCCTGCCGATTTCTGATGATCGGATTAATCGCATGGAACGCGATCCTTTACCTTACTTGAATGCTGCTTTTGATCCTATTGAAACTGCAGGCCGCAGTAGAACCAATGCGCACAACCTGACCAATTTTTTGCGCCGCCCCCATGGCCAGTGTTCAGCAGATGGAGTTTGCTCTGCACCTTTGATGATGGCTTATCCGGATTTTAAAAAAGCCAGCACAGTTGATACTAATAACCCACACATGCGCGAGCATAGCGAACTGGGTAAAAGCCTGTTTCAAAGCAAGTGCGCCAGTTGCCATGCAGCGAGCGATATATCGCGCTACAACCCTACAGCAATGAGTTTATTTTCTGCAGATTGGATTTATCAGTATGCAAACCGGCACATCCAGAAGGAAAACCGCCAGATGCCAAAGGTGTCTGTCACCCAAGCAGACAGCAACTACTTACATGCATATTTTCAATCGGTCCGAACCGAAAAAGAGGCGGAGGTAGACGCCCTGGCAAAAAAATATATCGCCAATTTTCAAAATAAAAACACCACCCTGCCAACCGCTGAAATCAATTATATGTGGCAAAAATTTTGGCGCGATGGCAGCTGTGTACACTGCCATTCCATCGGCGGGAGAGCCACTGCAAAATTCGATACATCAACCCAGGGCATTGTCACCTGGCTAAAAAACAATGACCCGCAGCAATTGGTGGACAGATTAATAACCCGACATGCAGAACAACAAGTGGGGATAGGTGCAGAAAAACCTGGCATGCCCATGACCGGAAAGCCACTTTCATTTACCGCAATTACCATATTGGCAACCTGGATTAATATGGGCTGCCCGGATAAAGACCTTAAGAAATTTTGTGTGCCAAAAACAGTAGCATCAACACCTTAATAAAAACGAAACAAATTTGTAACCAGCGAATGACATGAATTAATTTTGTTGATTGAGATGTTATCTTGCGTGAAGGCGTTGGCAATCCCGTGCAGATTTCTGCCGCCTTATTTTCCTGCCATGTTAGCGTATTCTCACTAGCAGCCTCAGGCGAGCACTGATTGGTTAACCACCTTCTACTTTTTTGCAGATGACCGCACATGAAAATTATCAACACCAGCTTTCAGCGCTACCTGAAAAAAATCAGTTTTGTTCAACTTACAACGCTGACCATTTCACCCTTGCTACTATTGAGCTGTGGCGGCGGTGGCGGCTCTACCAGCAAACCTGGCACCAGCCAATCCAACCAAAACAGTTCAATGAGTCAAAGCTCAGCTAAAGCAAACAGTTCAGCCAGTGCAGAAAGTTCAGTTAATGCCGGCAGCTCCGTCGGCGTTATGAGTTCTCCGAGTGTTTCCAGCAGCGCTAACAGCCTTCAAACATCCTCCGGGGTCAGTCAGTCATCCAGTTCGCCGGCGGAAAAACTGACGGATGTCAGCAGCCAATTCACCGCAGCAACTACCCACAATTTTTATGTTTTCTCTGATTCGTCAAACGCACAGCTATTGCGTTATTTACCCAAACAATTAGCACTCACAGGATTGCCGGGAATTGCCTCAGTTCAACGCACCAACAAAATTTCTGTATTGCAAAAAATGTTTTTGGACCTTAGCGATAGCGATTGGACTTCCGCCAACCAACTCACTTTTTCCAGCCGCTACACCCTGGATGTAGACTTGCAAAAACTCACTCAGGAAAGTGAAACGCTCGGCTATACAACGCTGGCGGATATTAAAGTCAAACCGCCAGCAATGACGTTGGAACAACGCTACACCACAGCAGTGCCGCCGGCCCGTATTCAAATTCAGTGCAAAAATTTAACGCTGCTTATTAATGGCAATGAAGTTACCTTGCATGATTGCAATCTCGCCGATTCAGAGGGAATTATTGCCACACAGCCGATTAATCATATCGGCAACTTTAGATACGAAGCCTTGAATTTTGACCCGGACACCATTTCCAGCAATAAAGCCCTGCGCGGTACAATTAATATTGATTACACCCTGCCAGGCACCCACGAGTTCGATCGACTATTGTCAACTAACAATGGAGATTTACAAAGCACCTGGCAAGTTTACTTCGCCTGGCCATTGGCACAGACCAGCGTGAGTTCAGCCATGGCAGCAATTAATTGGAAAACGCTACTCGCCGATTTTAAAACCCAGATATCTGCCGGAAAACACAGCTGGAATGATGAGGATATAAATGCATTTACTATCGCGGCGATGAGCACTGGTAGCATTGCACTGGCCAATAGCACAGAGCTGACCGATGCACTCCGTGAAGCAATTAAAAGCTATTTGAAACAAGAGCTACTTGTTGCAGTTTACGCTAACAACAGCAAATCGCCATTTACATGGGCACCCAAATTACGCGTTAAAAATGTAGAGCAACCCGGCATGCAAAATATAGTCATACGTTATTTTAATTCCACGCTGCCGTTGGTTTCGCACATTAATTTAAGCTGCCTCACAGCACCGGATGGGCAGAATAATATCTACCGATCATCAGACTGCGTGGAATAATACTGCGCGTCATAAAAGTGACTTTTAAGGGAAATGGTTTGCTATTTTTCTTCCGCTTTTAACGAACAATTTTCCCAAGCTGCCACCACAATTAGAATCGCGGTGGTCGCTGCACTAATTGCCAAGGCGGACCAATGTAGTAACAAGGCGATTGGGATTAATGCGATCAGGGATAACAAGCCGACAAGATGAGATAGTGGTGGTGCGCGGCGATCATTGGTGACCCATTTAAATAATGCGCAGCCAATTAAATACAATGCCGGGCCACCGATAATTGCAAACAATCCGGCGGTGGATGCGTGATCCGGATGCACCAGCACCAATTCATCGGCAACGGCGCAGACAATAATTCCCGCGATAATCGGAGCGTGTAAATAGGTGTAGGCCAAGCGCGCTTGGCCGCCCGGATCTTGCGAGTGCAAAATGCGATGGTGCGCGCGTTCCACCCCGCTATCAAAATAAATCCACCAAAGCGCAATTGAACCTAGCACTGCCACCAAAAATGCGGTGATAACTGTTGAATCCCATTGTTGATCAGCAAAGGTGGCACCGGTTACCAACAGCGATTCACCCAGTGCGATTATCACAAACAGTGCGCAGCGCTCCGCCATATGATTGCCTTCTACATCCCAATCGGTGGTACTGGAGCGCCCCATGCCCGGCACCCAAAATAGTAGCGCCGGTGAAATAAATTCGATCAAAAATGCAATACACCACAAGATAAACCGCTGCTCACCTTCTGCAAACCCACCGGCGATCCAGAAAATCGCGGAAGCGCACAGCCAGATAAAAATACGCTGGAAACTGCGCACAAAATGCGTTGCGCTGTTGCGAATCGCGTAGAGGAAAAATGCGGTACGCCCCACTTGCATAAATACATAAGCAAACGCAAAAAATAATCCGCGCTCACCAAAGGCATCGGGTATTGAGACCGACATAATCAACCCGCCCAGCATCAGCGCAAATAAACAGATGCGCACGGGAAAGCGATCCGGGTCCAACCAGTTAGTGACCCAGGAGGTGTAAATCCACACCCACCAGACGGCGAGCAATAACAGGCCATGCTTGATAGCACCATCAAACGTTAAATTGGCAAGTAACGAATGGGAAATTTGGGTGATGGCAAATACAAATACCAGATCGAAAAATAATTCAACCATGGTGACTTTGCCGGCCTGGCTGCCAGCGCGATTTCTTAATAAGGACAACATAATTTTGCTCAGTTAATTTTAAAATCGTCGTGAAGACTTGCCCAATGCACCTTGAGTTTATCCTTGTGATTATCGGCCATCGGTAAGGATTCCAATAATTCCGGCCAGCTTGTTCGTGCGCTATTCATTGCATCCTGCAGATGAGCCTTAACCGCAGGCCAACGCACTTCCATGCGTTTTGCCCAAAGCTCAAAGTGAGCCATGTTTAGCTTATACCAGTTTTTTTCCTTGCCCATATTAAACGCAACTTCACACTCCCCGGGCATATAAACCATAGTGGACACTATGTCGTAAGCGGGCGACAGCACTGCACCAATTTTATCCGGGTAAATCATCGACCAATTCTTTAAGTGCGCGTCGCCATTGCCCAGCAAAATGTTGGCGAGAAGCCGCCTTGCCATTTGTTGAATGTCTTCAAGCGGCTGCTCCGAATATCGGTAAATAACACCTCCAATTATTTCGTAATTTACCCCGTCATATTTTTCATGAGGATAAAGCTCTGTAATTTGCGCGAAGTCCTCCATGTGTATTCTGGATATGCCTCGCTGCGCCTCGACTCGATCAAAGCGTTTTATCGTGTAGACGTACTTCTCATT
The DNA here is from genome assembly GCA_021151625.1 of Gammaproteobacteria bacterium. Lineage (GTDB taxonomy): Bacteria > Pseudomonadota > Gammaproteobacteria > Pseudomonadales > Cellvibrionaceae > Cellvibrio. The sequence goes on from JAGKWY010000017.1 coordinate 58,007, forward strand.
AGGAAGCTGAATATCCGGCAAGTTATCAAGTGCATCCAGATTGACCAGATTTATCTCGGGGATTATTACACCAATCGCTTGCGCTAACTTCATTGAAGAATATTCATTCTCTGGCACATTCCTATGGACCGTAGAGGGGGTTTTTATGATTAGCGTATTGTCATTTGATGGGCGTAAGTTGTATCGGCCATCTTTGCTTTTATTGCCGGAGAATTTTATTTGAACACCGGCCAAGGACACATCATCCGCCGTTGGCGTTTTCACTGTAATAATCCTGCCACTATTTTTTTCTTCCACCCAGTCTGGAATTTTATTGGGTGCCAATCGCTCCAGCATGAGTGCGCCTGGTAAGTTCGCCCCAAAATGGGCAAGCAACGCAAAATCATTATTAATATCAACTTTCAACGATTTTGCCACCCACTCCCTCATAGCGCTCTCAGGCAACAGATTGGAGATTACCGGCACAACTTTTTGACTACTGGTGATCGACTTTTGCAGATACTGGTCATTCATTCGTTGTAGCAGCGTAAAAGTCGGGCGCCCTTCACCTGCAGTTACATACTCAGGATTAAAGAACAGCACATTTCTATTTGAACTGTGATGCGTTAATACACCAATAAAAACATCGTGTAGTGTGAGTTTCAGGGCTTGAACTGTCGCGGCATTACTCATCATCTTTATCCAGCATGTGACCAAACAACCTCATTACCGTGGACGGCTCCCTTACCTCGAAATGATCGTTGGATTGCGCAGTACTTTTTTTCTTATAGTCAGCTATATCCTGTTTTTCCGGGAGCAAGGAAGGAGCCATTTTTTCACCCTTAGGCGCAATCGTTATCTCCAAACCCAGCGCATCCGCAAGATGCAGAAGTGTTTTCACTGTGATATTCGCCCCGGCTTCAATTCGCTGGATTTGTTGCTGGCTCATACCAACCTTTAACAACATGTCTGACTGACTCAAGTTCAGCTTTGCCCGCTGGGCTTCGATAATATTGCCAACATCTTGCACGCTGCTCAGTTTGCCCCACATGACACTCACCACAATATATATGTTGTATTTATTTAAACTACAACATATTTGTTGTTTTATCAATTCAACAACCTATTTGTTGTTTTCAATTGAAACCACAACCCCAAAAACAACAAACCCCGCACAGGGCGGGGTTTGTATTTAAAACAGCTGGAGCGATTTATTCACCGGACTCTTTCAGGATGGTATTCAAACCTTCCAGATCGGCGCGGGCGACAGCGCGTTGATCGAGTTTTTCGCGGGCGGCAGCGGGTAAGTCGGTGTACTGGATTACGCCGCGATCTACCAACACGATAATCACATCTTCCAGTACACGCACTAATTCCAGGTCAGAGGTATGGAGGCTTTCCAAGCGCGCTTTAACTTCCTCTTTCACCTTCAGCCAGTTTTGCAATTCCTCGCTTTCCACGGCCATATGTTCCGCGCCATCAAACGGCTGCTGCTCCACGCGCAGCAAACGCCCTTGCGCATCGCGCTCTACATATACCATTGCCTTCCTCCGCCATCGCCGTGTTATTAATAGTCCCAGCGATGTTACAAGGTTTCCCCAGGTCTGAATACCTCCGGGTTGGGGCGGGACATAAGCGCAATCGGTAGCAGCGTTCATGTCATGGGAGGGCGATTCAAAGCCGCTCATGATGGTAAACCTCTGTTGCGTAGTTGATACTTTTTTAGTGGCCGACATTCATGACCATCTTTCATGGAGATGAGCAAGCCTGCGCCCGATCTGTGTCGGACGATCAAAATAGAAATGGTTGATAGCAAATCAGGACAGCAGGCTAACCACCGCAAAGCGGGAGAGTTGCGCCTGGGCAATAACCGTTTGCGCCACTACCGAATAGCTGGATGCCTTGCGCCCATTGATGTTAAACACCGCGCTCGCAAAATTGAGCGCCCATTGTTTTTCATCCTGGCTTTCCTGGGAACCCCAGCAAGCCCTCTTCCTTTGGATTGACCTGGCTGCCGGTAACAGGGAAGAGTTTGCCCTCACCTTTTACCCGCAACTGGGTTTTTAACGCATTCCAATCGTTTTCCGGCATGGAGAATTTCAGCGCGCCCTGCGCATCCAGCTCAGCGCGGATTCCAGCACTGCCAAGGCCGGCATTGAGGTTGCGCAGCAGTTGCTCATCGCTCATGCCATCATCCAGCACTACCGCAAGTGGTTCCTGCAATGCGCGACCACCGGTGATAACCAGGGTCTCTTTGCCTGATCGCTTAACCGCCTCCAGCGATTCCATGCCCGGCAAACTAAAACGGCTGCGCAAAGGCTCATTGAGGCGCAAGGTAAAGTTCGCATCCAGGCTTTGACTGGTGCGCTTGCTGCGCTCATCCAACAGGCTGTTTACCTGCTGCAAACCTTTGCTGATCGCCTCGCGCTCATTGCTAAAGGGTGAACTGAGCTGGCGACTAATACTGAGCTTGAGTGCGGATAAATGCTCCGCCAGATCACCCAGATAGCGATCCGTTGCCTGCATGGATGACAACTGCTGGTTGAGCTGCAGGTTAAAACCGCCATTACCGCCCGTCGCCCTTGCTGCCTGCCGCGCTTCGGCCGAACCGCCCTCTACCGGGTTAGCATCATGTGCACGGGCAGTAGCATTGCGGCCCGGCGCCGGGTTCAGGCGCGCGCGACTATAGGCCTGGCTGTTGGCCTCAAGCGCGCTGGAAATTGCGGTCTGTTTGTCGATTTTCATCCATTGTCACCTGCTACCAGCAAGCCTCGCTCACCAGCCGCTGACTCATAACAAACTGAAGAGCGAAAGCTCGTTGATCTTCAAATAGGTCTTCTGGGTTGCTTGCAGCGCCAGTTGATAGTTGTTCAGGTCGATAGTCGCGCCGGCGTAATCCAGTTGCGACAACTCACCTTCGATCTTCTGATTTACCAGCGACACTTCGTCGTTGCTGTTGCTGAGCAAACTCAAGGTATTTTGGCGGCCACCCAGCTCGGTGATGTTGCCCAGCAGATCGCTGTGGGTCACATCCAGTTGATCAATTGTAGTTCGGATTTGCGCCCCGACTGCCGGGTTGGAGGCGCTGAGCAGCGGGTCTTTGAGCATGGTCACTACCGCGTGCAACTCATTGAGCATATTCATGCCCGCACCAAAAATATTCATAGCCGTTACGTTCTCTTCCACCAGCACACCATTGGCCACGGCGGCCTGGCGATACTTGTCATTGCCGGTCACGGAATAGGTTTCAGCCACAGCGTCATAGGTCACTGCCTGGGTATCGCTCAGGGTGCCGGAGAACAAATAACGCCCTTCTTCGTCGCGCACATTGGTGGCGGTAAACAAGGTCTTTTCCAGATTTTCCAACTCGCCTGCAATGGCCGCCAGATCTTCGCTGGTGTTAGAGCCATTGGCCGCCCAAAGCAAACGGTCGCGCACATTGAGCATAACGTTGGAGATGGACTTGAGGTTCACCTCCTGGGTGGAGAGGCTCGCAGACACGTTGTCGATATTCTTGCTGTATTGATCCAGGCTCGCCTCTTCGCGCTGTACGCGCATTACGCGCACGCTGGCTATGGGATCATCGGAGGGCAACAACATGCGCTTGTTGGTCGCTAATTGCTGCATGATCTTGCCCAACTGCGCGGAATTGCCATTCATGGAGTTGTGCATGGTGGCGGTGATTTGTGCATTGGTAATACGCATTTGAACCTCCTGGATTCCCGTTTAGCTGGCCTTAGTCGTTAACCCGGCTTAAAAGGCCGCGAGCATGTCATCAAATAACTGGTTGGCAGTGGAGATGACTTTCATATTGGCCTGGTAGGCCTGCTGGTAAGTCATCAGGCTGACCGCCTCTTCATCCAGGCTCACTGCGCTTACGCTGTCACGCTGGGATTGCGCTTGCTGGGTCACAGTAGTGGTAGATTTCAAATCCGCCTGGTTCTGGCGACTGTCGCTGGCGACCTTACCCAATAACCCCGTGTAGGCATCATTCAAACTGACCGAACTGCCGTTCACGGTGATGTTCTGGTTTTTAATCGCCAGCAAATCCAGTAGCACTTCGTTGTTGCCGGTTTCGCCCGCTGTATCAGAAAAGGCCAGCTCTTCCGGGGTTAATGCATTTACCTGCAACAGTTTGGTCGCACTGGTTGGGTCGTAGGTCAGCAGTGCAGTTCCGGGGTTGCCGGTCAGGTCAAAACCGGTGAGCAGGGTATTGTTGATCTTGGTGGCAAACTGGTCGGCCATTTCATGCAGTGCGTCCATAGTCGGGCGCAGGTCGCCGTATTCGGTGTCGTACAAACCACCAAAAGAACCACCAAAACCATCCTGTTTAAGCGGGAAAGTCGTCCCCAAAAATGCCAGGGATACTTGCTGTTCGCCAGTCGCCAACACACTGATTTGCAATTGGCCAGCCGAAATACCCGAAACCAGCGGCTGGCCGTTAGACAGGGATACATTCAGCCCGCCATCGGGCGTTTCGTTAACGCGAATGGAAGCAAACTTGCTGAGATCTTTCACCAGACTGTCGCGATGATCGCGCAACGCGGTGGTATCCCCTTTAACCGCTTCGGTTTCCACAATCTTCTTGTTGAGCTTGGCGATATTCTCGGTCAGACCATTGATTTCATCGGTCATGGCGCTGCGCTGTTCGTGCAAGGCCATTACTTGGGCGTTGATATTGCTGCTCAGGCCGTTAAAGCGCTGGGCCAGGTTGCCCGCTTCCGCCAGGACTTGCTGGCGCAGGGCGATGGAATTGGGGGTCGCACTGGCTTCACTCAGAGCCGCAAAAAACTGGTCCAGGCCGATGCTGATGCTGGAGCCTTCGCCCGACATCAGTGCCTCCAGCGCGGTCAGGTAATCCTGGCGGGCGCCGTAGTAGTTTTGCTCGGTAGTGGCGCGCCACAGCTGCTGGTTTTGGAAGTCGCTCGCCATGCGGCGGATGCTGCTCACCTCTACACCACCACCCACATTCAGGCCACCGGGGCCAGATAGGGATTGGGTGACGGTGTGCAGGCGACTAAAGCCGGGAGTATTCACGTTGGCGATATTCTGGCCGGTAGTGGCTATACCAACCTGGGCAGCGCGCACCCCGCTCAGGGCGATGTTGTTAAGTGAACTCATAGTGCTACTAGTCCTGTGTTAATCGCGTGACCTGTGTTAATCGCCCGGCTGGGTTTATTCACTGTGCGGCTCGGTTATTCACTGCGAGACCCAGTTACTCACTCAATGGAAAGTGGCGCCACTGACGCAGGTCTTGTGTGCTTGTGCCACGGGCCTCAATTACTTCTAGTAGGGCGACCGGATCGGCGTAGCGATTAAATGAATTTTCAGTGCCGCTAGCAGAATTTTGCTGAGCAGAAACAGGCACTTGGCGATTACCCATTGCCTCTGCCTGGCTCAGTTCAGAGAGGATGCGGCTGGTGTAGTCGCGGGTTTCCTTAAAGGGAATCTGGCGCACCCAGGCGGACATACTGATCTGCCCCAGGCGCGGGTCGCCGTTACGCTCCAGCCACTCATCCACCCGGGCCGGGCCGGCGTTGTAGGCTGCCAGTGCGAGTGCCTGTTCGCCGTCATAGCGCTCCAGCATCTTGCCTAAAAAGGCGGTGCCCAATTGCTTGTTGTAGTCAGCGTCGCGTGTGAGGCGATTGAGGTTGAACTGCACCCCCAACTCTTGCGCCATCTGGCGCGCGGTGTCGGGCATCAATTGCATAATGCCGAGCGCGCCCTTGTTGGAAACAGCATCCACCTGACCACCGGACTCCTGGCTGATTACTGAATCCACCAGCGCTTTAAAGCGGGCGGAGCCTTTGTCCCAAATGTTCTCCAAACCATCAATCCCAAGTGCGACGCCGCGCTGCCAGCTGCTGCGCACACCATTAAGGCTAAAGGAACTGTCCATCGCGGCGGAGCGGCGCTCAGGCAAGGCAGTGGCCTGAGCTTGCTTGCCGGCCTCGGCGACCGATAAAGGTGATGTTGATTGCCCGGACTGAACCTGCGCAGAGTTGCCGGAAAGCTGCTTCACCAGCATGTCGGCGATACCCGTTTGGCGTTTGCCCGCCAGGGTTTCAGAGAGTACGCCATCGTAAAAATCGCGCATGGTGTCCATTTCGCGGCTGCGCAGCGGGTTGTCCGCCGCCAACACATCGCCCGCCTTGCGCATTTGCTTGAGCACCTGCTGCAGGAACATGGCTTCGAACTGCTCGGCGGCCATTTCCAGCGCGGGCTTTTGGCCTGCAATCTGGTTGCTGGCAGCCGATGGATTAGTGGAGTTGTTGAGGGAAACGATACTCATTGAACATGTTCCTGTTTTTTTAATCCCTCCCCCGCCTCCCTTTTACAAAGGGAGGAGCCTTGACTCCCCTTCTGAAAGAGAGAGGCCAGAATCCACCACATTGACGAAGGAGACCACCAGTCCCCCTCTTTGAAAAAGAGGGGTCAGGGGAGATTTAGTCTTAATCCCTCCCAACCTCCCTTTTTCAAAGGGAGGAGCTGCACTCCCCTCTTTGAAAAAGAGGGGCCGGGGGAGATTGCTTTAAATCACAATCAATTCAGCATTCAAGGCGCCGGCTTTTTCCAGCGCTTGCAGGATGCTCATTACATCATCCGGGGTCGCGCCCAGGCTGTTAACGGTGCTGATAATGCTGTCCAGGCTCGCGCCTTCCGGCCACTTGAACATGGCGTTGGCTTCCTGGTCTACCGCGATATCTGACTGCGGTGTCACCGCCGTTTGGCCACGTGAAAAGGCGCCCGGCTGGCTGACTTGGGAAGACTCATTGATGGTTACGGTCAGAGAACCATGGGCCACAGCGGCGGCTTTTACCCGCACACCTTCACCGACCACCACAGTACCGGTACGGCTGTTGAACACCACTTTCGGGCGCACACGGCCAGTGTCCACTTCCAGCATTTCCAACATGGCAACAAAGCTGGTGCGCTGGTTGGCAGAGAGCGGCGCCTGCAAGGAGACCTGGGTGCCATTCAGGGCAGTGGCGACATTCGCACCGAACTTGCTATTAATCGCATTCGCCACCTTGGTAGCGGTTTGGAAACTGGGCTCGCGGATGTTCAACATAATGTCTTTGCGCTCGGCAAAGTCGGTAGCGATGGAGCGCTCAACCGTTGCACCACTGGGAATCAAGCCGGTATTGGCAGTGTTGATAGCCACGCTGGAACCGCTTGCGCCCTGGGCATTCAAGCCACCCACGATCAGCGCGCCCTGCGCCAACGCATAGGTTTCACCATCCACGCCCATCAACGGGGTCATCAGCAATTGGCCGCCGCGCAGGCTTTTGGCATCGCCGAGTGAAGAGACAGTCACATCAATTTTTTGCCCCGGCCCGTAAGACGGCGGGATAGTTGCCGTCACCATCACAGCAGCAGCGTTTTTGAGTTTGGGGTCCACATTGGGCGGCAGGTTAATGCCGAACTGCTTGACCATATTTACCGTGGACTGGCTGGTAAATTTCACCTGGTTTTTATCGCCAGTGCCATCCAGGCCAACCACTAATCCATAGCCGACCAGCTGATTGGTGCGGATACCTTCGATATCCACCACATCCATCAGGGGCACTGCTTGTGCAGGCTTGATGAACAGCATCGCCAACAACAAGGCGCCAACGACCAAGCGCGCAGGCGATAAAACCAGACGAGAAGACAAAAGGGAAATACGCATAAATTCTGGCTCCTGGCCTTGCTGATCAGAGCGGGAACAGCGGGTTGCTGAAGAAACGGGTCAGCCAACCGGCCTTGTTACTTTCACTGAGCGCTCCGCGCCCGGCGTAGGAAATGCGCGCATTGGCTACATTGCGCGAGCTGATCTGGTTGTTGTTGTCGATATCGTCCACGCGCACCAAACCGCTCAAGCGGATAAATTCATCACCCTGGTTTAACTTCAGGGTTTTCTCGCCTTTAACGAACAGGGTTCCATTGGGCAACACCTGATGCACGGTCACCGCAATAGCGCCGCGCAGGGCATTTTGCTGGGAGCTTTCGGCTGAGCCGCTAAAGTCGCGCGAGCTGGAAATGGAGGTTTCCGCATCCGGGTAATCTTTGCCCAGCACACGCGGCACGCCTATGCCCACATCGGAAGATTTGCCGTAGCTGGTGCCGGCACTCTTGCTGGATTGGGTGGATTCATCCAGCACAATGGTGAGGATATCGCCCACCCGCAAGGCGCGTTTGTCTTGCAGCAGTGAACCCGAGGAATAGCCAGAGCGAAACAAGCCACCGCGACTGGCCGCCGGCTGGCTGTAATCCAGGGCAGGCGGCTGGTAGTCGTCGGTGTCTTCGCCAGTCACTTTGGCGTAGTGCTGGCAACCGCTCAGGGTAAGCACGGCAGACAAGGCGACCGACAAAGTGAACAGCGAGGCGAATGATTTCATCAACAAAGACTCACACGTTTTGGTTGAGGAATTGCTGCATGCTGGAGGATGCATCCAGCACCTTGGCGTTGGCTTCATAGGCGCGCTGGATGGCGATCATGGACACCATGGCTTCCACTACCTGCACGTTAGAACCTTCCAAAACACCTTGCTTGATCTGCCCCAAACCTTCTTCACCGGCTACACCTTCCACCGGCTCGCCACTGGCAACGGTTTGTTTGTAGAGGTTGCCACCCAGGGCCTCCAAGCCGGCCGGGTTAACAAAGTTCACCAGAGTGATTTGGCCCAGCTCGACCGGGTTGGTATCGCCCGGCAGCACAGCAGTGACTACACCGTCGCTACCCACGGTAAAGCGGCTGGCGCCGGCCGGTACTTCAATCGCCGGTACTAATGGCAAGCCTTGCGCATTCACCATCACCCCTTCAGCATTCAGTTGCAGCTGACCGCTTTCGGTGTAAAGGATTTCACCCGAGGGAGCCTCCACCTGGAAAAAACCGCTGCCAATAATCGCTAAATCCATCGGCTGGCCAGTGGTTTGTACATTGCCTTCGGTAAACACTTTTTGCGTACCAGCAATGCGTACACCACTGCCCAACTGGATACCGGAAGGCACAGTATTGACCTGGTCCGCTTGCGCGCCCGGTTGCAGTTCAATCGCATAAAACAAATCTTCAAATACCGCGCGGTCGCTTTTAAAACCGGTGGTATTAACGTTGGCGAGGTTGTTGGCGATGGTCGCCATGGCTTTGTCCTGCGCCGCCAACCCGGTTTTACTGACCCATAATGCTGAACTCATAACTCTTCTCCTCTTACGATTAGCTGCCGCTAAGGTTTTTAATCTCCCCCAGCCCCTCTTTGAAAAAGAGGGGAGTCAGTTCCTCCCTTTAATAAAGGGAGGTTAGGAGGGATTTAATTAGCTGCCGCGAATCATGCGGTTGCCAGCGTTGGAAAGGTCTTCCGCCGCTTTCATCATCTTCACCTGGGTTTCAAACAGGCGGTTTAAACTCATGGAGGCGACCAGCTCTTCAATCGCGGAAACGTTGCTGGACTCCAGATGGCCAGAGGTCAGCACTACCGTATCGCTCGGCTCAGCCAGGGCACCACTTTTAGTAACCAGCATGCCCTGCTCGTCTTTGGCGAGATCCGCCGCCGGTACATCCACCAGCTTGATGCGATCCACTTCGGCCATCAGGGTTTCACCGCGCGGGCGCACGGAAACCACACCGTCAGAGCCGATATGGATGCTGTCGTATTCCGGCAGCACAATCGGCCCGCCTTCACCCAGTACTGCGCGCCCATTGATGGTCAAGCGCTGTGAAGCATCGATTTGCATATTGCCGTTGCGGGTGTAAACCTCGCCGTTACCGCTTTCCAGTGCGATCAAACCCTGGCCCTGGATGGCAAAATCCAGGTCGCGACCGGTGGCAACCAGTGCACCGGGGGTGAGATCCACACCGTTGTTTTGCGCCAGCGCCATATGGCGGCTGTCGTAGCCGTAGCCTTTCACACTGGCGGCGCGCGCCTGCTCCAGGTCGGCGCGGAAGCCATCAGTGCTGGCGTTGGCGAGGTTGTTAGCGCGCACCTGCATGGACATAAGTGTGCGGCTGGCAGAAGTCATGGCGGTATAGCCGAGGCGATCCATAAATTTTTACCTTTGATTTTTTACCTTTAAGGACTTGGCCCAAGGCCTTTCCTAGATAGCGCCAAACAGCACTTGGGTCAGCTCTTTATCGGTAGAGAGCACCTTGGTGTTTGCTTGATAGTTGCGTTGGCTTTCCATCAACCCCACCAGTTGCTGGGTCAAATCCACGTTGGAGTTTTCCAGCGCACCGGTTCTCAGCTCACCAAATACACCAACGCCGGGAATACCAATCAGGGGCGCGCCTGACTCAGAGGTTTCACTCCAGTTGGTACCGCTTTCGTTTTGCAATCCACCCAGATTGGCGAAGTTCGCCAGCGCCACCTGGCCCTGCAACATGCGCTCACCGTTGCTGTAGTTGGCGTAGACTTTTCCGTCTTTCTCGACCGCAATACCAATCTGCTCACCAGAGGCATAGCCGGAAGCGCGGTTGGTGGTCACCACAAAGTTGGAGCCGGTTTGGGTGGAGCGGTTGTAGTCAATCGCTACCGCCACCGGGTCAACGCCCGCCGGGGTAAAGGTCACAGTCACTGGCGCCGCTGGTGCGGTCAGTTGGCCGGAAGTATTGAACGTTAAAGGTTGCGGAGCACCCACCGCAGCACCATCCGCGTAGTAATGGCTGTTCCAGGTATTAGCGCCGGTCTTCACGAAATACTGGGTCAGGGTGTGCTCTTTACCTTGCGAGTCAAACACCTTGGTGGTGTAGGTTGAGTTAAAGGTGTCAGCATCGGCCGGGTTAAAAGGCGCGACGGCCGGCACGGTTTCATTGGCATCCAGGTTCATTACAAACGCGAGCGAATCAGTGGCTTTCGCCGGCAGGTTAGAGTTTTGCAATTGCAGATCGCTCATGGTGCCGGTCAGCAAGTTGCCGTTGGCATCAATCGGGTAACCCTGTAAACGCTGGCCGCCAGCACTGGTGATGAAATTGTTTTTGTCGGTACCGAACACACCGGCGCGGGTGTAATTCAAGTTACCGGTAGAGGCTTTGGTCACGAAAAAACCGCCGCCGGAAATTGCCAGATCCAGGTCGCGACCGGTCGATACGAGCGAACCGCCCTTGCTGATACTTTGGGTTTGGCCCAGCACTTCCACACCCATCGCCTGACTGTCGGCGTAGATGCTGCCGAATTCGGTGCGCGAGGATTTAAAGCCGGTAGTGCCGACGTTGGCGATGTTGTTGCTGATGGTATCCAGTTGATCATTGACGGCGCTCAGTCCGGTCAGGGCGATATTAAAGCTCATGGGTTTCTCCTCTTGAGAAGCTCGTAATGTGGGACGCTCGTAAAGCGCTCGTAAAGTTAGAAGCTTGTGTTTAAAGCAACCCGGCAAGCGGAGCCTGACCGAATTCCGTAATTTTGTAGAAAGGCACTGCGCCAGCGCCGGCCACTTCCAGCACCGGGCCATCGGCGCTCACGCGCACATTGCTCACCAGACCGTTAACTTCCAGGGTCGGGTATTCACCGCTGTCGCTGGTGATTTCCACCGTGTATTTCCCGGGCGCTAAACCCAGTGCAGCGGGATTAAACTCCACCGGTACCAAACCCGGTGCTTGCGAACCCAGTTGAATGGTTTTACTCACGCCATTCACATCGGTGAGTTTTACTTCCACCGCGCCAGCCGCATGCTCCAGCTTGAGCTGACCTGTTACCGATTCAGTACCAAGCTGCAGGCTATCCACCGCTACTTTCACTTCCTGCCCCACCAAACCGGCAGCAGTCAGGGTTTGCAGGTTGTCCATCAACACCAGGTTGCTCTTGCTCAGGCTGGTCATGTTTTCCATGCTCTTAACCTGGCTCATGGCCGAAAACTGGTTGAGGAACTCGGTGCTATCTATGGGCTTGGTCGGGTCCTGGTTCTGGATTTGCGCCACCATCAGGCTGATAAAATTGTTTTCCATTTGCGTGGCATCACTCACGTTCACCGTGTTCGCGGCCACCTGATCAATGCCGTAGGAATTGTTCGCAGAAGTGTTGTTAGCAACCGTCGTCATCAGGCTTCTCCCAACTTCAGCAAACCCTGCTGCATGCCTTTCACGCGATTGAGCACTTCCACATTGGTTTCGTAGTTGCGCGTGGCCGCCATCATGTCGGTCATTTCTTCGATCTGATTGATATCGGCGTAAAACACATAACCATCGCGATCCGCCATAGGGTTGTTAGGTTCGTAGCGACGCTGCGGCTCGTTGCCGGCGGTGATCACATCCAACACCTGCACGCTCGCGCCGCCCATCCCCAGGCTGCGGGTCATCTGGTCGTTGTTGTAAATCGCGGCGAACACCGGCTTGCGCGCCTGGTACACATCTTCCGGGCGAGTCGCGGCCGAATCAGCGTTGGCCAGGTTACTGGCGATGGTATTCAGGCGTACGGTTTGCGCGCCCATCGCCGAGCCGGCGATTTTATAAATTGCATCAAAAGCCATAATCAGCGCCCTTCTATTGCTTGTTTTAAGCCTTTGTCTTCATTGGCGAGGTTGGCCGCGAGAATCTCGCTGCGCTGCACCCGCAAATCCAACGCCTGCGCATGAACGCCCAGGGCCTTATCAATATCTATACTCATAATCCAAACGCTCATAGGGAGTGATATGGCACAGCTTTAGCAGGAACCATGCCCAGCGATAACACGAGGCTTATCAAATTGATTTCATTAGATTTTCTGAAAAGATTTTGCGCAAAAATGTCAGCGGCTTTTCCGCATTTGAACCAAAGGGGAAATAGAGGCGGAAGTAGTTTTTCCCCTTTTGTTTTCCTCATTGCACTATCGGTGGGTGCGAATGCAGAGCAACACTCGATACAAGGCATGGGACAAAACGCGGAGCAAAAAATAGAACAAAGCGTTGAACAGCAAATCGATCAAGCGATTCATCAATATATACAAACAATGATGAACCAACACGCCAAAGAAAATGGCTGGCAAGGCATGCGCCTGGCAATAACAAACACCCCACTCACCCGCACCCAACTGCTCGCCCCCTGCCCCGCAGCAATTACTGTGAGCGGCGGCTCCGCAACCAAACTCGCTCGCCAGCAATTAATCTTGGAGTGCAAAGGCAATACATCAAAAGGCAGCACATTAAAAGGCAGCACGTTAAAAGCCAGCGCGATAAAAGACTCGACGGCAGCTAACTGGCAAATAAAAGTCAGCAGCGAGCTACAAGTATTTTTGCCCGTGGTAATGAGCAAGACGGTTATCAATCGCGGCGACACCATCCAACGCAATCAATTACAACTACAAGAAAATGAAATCACCCGCTCCCCGCGCGGCTTCTATCACCGCCTGGATCAGGTCACCAACATGGGAGCCAAACGCCGCATCCGCGCCAACCAAATATTAAGCCCGGACTTAATTGACCAACCGCAATTAATAAAACGCGGCGAAAAAATAAAAATCATCGCCAACCGCGACGGCATTTCTGCCTCCATGCCGGGCGAAGCGTTGGAAAAAGGTAGTGAAGGGGAAGTTATTCGCGTGAAGAATTTATCGAGCGGGAAAACGATTGAGGCTAAGGTGGTGGGGGCTGGGGTGGTTAGTAGTACGTTTTGATACAGATTTTTGAATATTCTCTGTAGGTTGGCGGTGAGGAACGAACCCCAACATGACCATCTCATTAATCGCGACAAAAAAATTCCAAACGAAGTTTGAATAACTTGCGACATGTGTGGAGGTAAGGATTGCAGCTCCCCACTTATGGATTTTTTAGAAAATTTTTGTGCAGATATTAATTTTTATAACAGTCGCATGTTAGGCATTGTGGCGATTAGGGGCACTCTGGAAGACTGAGTAGATTGTTTGGCTGTTCACCATCATTCTGAGTTTTAATGTACTTATTGCCTGCAGCACTTGTAGCGACAATAACCCAGACAGAATTTCCATTTGCACTGACCCAAAATCGCCACTTTCCTGACTCTATACCTGCGATTGCTTCTTGTTGTGAAATTTTCCAGCGCGTACCGTCTGAATTCATCCCCCCGATAGAATGGATACGTTCATGTGCACTCTGACGATTGGTCTTGTTGATACAAGTAATTTGATGATCCGACATTTCCTACTCCTTTCTTTTATGGTTACCTAACGAAGCTGTAGGAAAACCCATTCAGCACTGAATTTACCTACAGCCATTTAGTTATTAATGATTGATTGACTAACTTTGTTGTGACCACAGCTTACATTTCAAGCGTTTTCGGCCACACACCTTCAAATTATTCAAAGTTAGCCATTCCTGTTCTATCAATTGCACCAACGGATAGAAATTTAACCGAATTGTTAGATTTTTCTATAGCTTCAACGCTGATCGCAGGCACGACTTATTCAAATTTTATTTTGATTTTATCTCAACTGTAACTTCTAGAAGACAATCACTTCCATGAAAGCTAGCCTTTTCCCAGCCCTCCGCTTTAGCCTGATCGGAGTACCATTTTTTTACTGAGTCAACAACCCGCTCTTTTTTTTCGTCTTTATTGTTTGAGTTGTAATAACTCAAAACTTGGGTGGCATTAACAATGCAAGATGGTGAATTCACTGAGCGATCTTTAGGATCAGGGATTGAGTGTGGCTTTGCCATTTGTAACTCCTTGGTGGGTTATTGATTTTTTACCACAGTCGCTTGTTAACCCATGTAAGAAACCACAACAGTTGAGCTTTGGCCGCCTTCGATATTTATAGTTACTTGGTCATACTGGCGACCGTTAACTTCCTTTACAAACTCAAATGGTCGGCAAGTGCCTTTCATCGGCCCGTCCACATGCTTAACAGTAACATTTAAAATAAGTATTTGAGGGTTAAAACCTTGCGGGACTGCTTCTGAAACTCTAACTTCAGTTGCCATGGTATAAACAAGAACTGAACCATGAACATATAATTTATTTGGTTGCTCTTTACCATTAATGTGGGCTGAAACTGCAAGATTACAAAATGCCATAAAATTTCTCCTTTTTGTCTTTGATATTTAGCGAGATTGCTAAATTCTTTTATGTTTCCTCACTGCAATGAGGCTAACATTTATATACCGCGCATACGCGATATCTACTTTAACGAATTAATAAAAAAGCGTTGCAACAATGTACCAAGTCGCCATTCGAATATTCCATTCACGTTGATGAAGCATAGGTCACATTCAACATCAGTCTGAATTACACGACATTACCGCACCCGCGTTGACAACCCTACCCTCATCCCCTAACCTGCCCGCGCTGCGGTAAATCCCGCAGCCGGGACTACTACCCCCGCGAATCTCCAAGTTGGCACATTGTGTTTTTTAAACACAGTCCGTGTCCTCGTACAGCTTTGCCTGTTGCTATGGCGGCTGGACGGGGCCGCCTTCGGGCGGGCCGGCGCTGACTTGGAGCCGGTGGTAGTAACCCCGTTCAGTCCGCCCCCACGAATTACTACCTCGTGTGAGCGGAGTCATAAACCAAGTACGAGATTTTTATTATGGATAATGTTACTTCTCCCCTCGTTCCCCCCGCCTCCTGCGTTATTAAACTCGATCAACATCAATACACTTTTTTCCAACAATCTCGGCTGGAAATTCATTCGCCCGATGGGAAATTCCTCACCGCCATCGCCAAGCCCTTGCCGAGCCAAACGGATGATGATGCGATTTATCAGCTGTGGTGTCAGGCGTGTGTATTGGAGCTTTTGTTTGACCAAGTTAACGAGCGCATAAAATTACCACCGCGCGCGATTAACAGCCTTGCCTATGTATTGGGCAGGATTGATGGACACATTAGGAAACAGGTGGCGATGTAAGGAAGCGTGTGGGTTACCGGGGTTAGTTTGCGAACCCTGGTACTTGGTAATAGGTAATGTGCGATATACCTAACGCATTACCTATTACTCCGATGACGCCGAAATTATGGGGCCAGACTTGAGCGTGTCATTAATGGATTGCTAGTGAGTGCTGGTGAACTCGCTCACGTTCAATTTGAGTAATAGTTTTCTTTTGTTCCTCACTTAAATTATTAGCTTCGATTCTTACTCCCCCCGTAACCACTAGGTACTCATCTAGCCTCTTATTTTTAAAAACATCGAAGAATCCATCACCTGGAAGGTTGGAACCTTTTTTTGCCAATAGCGATCCATATATCGCGATTTCACTTGGCGCAATACGGCGACATGCCTCTTCGAATGTTTCCCATACTACAGTTTGAAGAGTGTCTTTTTTGAAAAACTCATAAATCGCACTGTAGCGAATAGCACTTCTTCTCGAGGCCTTCTCGATTAACAAATCGATGATTTCCGGAATTACTTCTTCAACTATTTCCATACGTCTTCACTCAACAGGGGTTTAAGTTCCAAGGTGATATAGATATTCAAAATAAAAACCAATTAAAGACCGTAGTTAAGTTCAGTGCCAGCATAAATTACGGCACGTTACCATCGCGCGCTTAACAGCCTCCCCCATACATTGGGCAGAGATGTGATTTTGGTTATATTTTTCTCCAAGCAACTCAGTAAGGAGCGAGATACTTGCTGATGTAATATCCCGCCACTAAAAACAAAAACCCAATAGCAATACCCTCAGCACCATCAAATATCCCGTAACGGAACAGTGATTTAATAATTATCACTGTTCCTGTTACGTAGCATCCGAGGGCGGCTTTTTTCATAAACATTGTTGTATTCCTATCACTGCACAGGACTTGTCTATTCATTCCAGGATCGCGCCAAAAACCGCCCTTTACCGCCCGACAGAACATGTATTGCCAGTTGTGTATTACGGTTTTGTGCTTCAACGGATTTCAACCGAGCCATGTAGCGTAATATTTCCTTTTGAAGGCTAGGAGTGAGCTCGCTCCATCGCTGTTTGGCAAGTTGGTTTTGCTCCAACGCCTCACTGAACCAAATCGGCATTGGATCAGCGGGACCTGGTTTATAATTTTCGTCAAATTGCAGCGTTATTTCCACAACACTACCAACCTGGGTGTTGGAGGCTTTGAGCACTTCACCGCTCAAATACAAATAAAAATTCCCGTCGCCAGCTGGCATCATATTAATAGGCCACGGCGGCTCAGGTGTATTATTTACCTGTACCAATACCGGAAGGGGCTTGCGCCAACTTTCCTTTAGTTGTGTAGCTAATTCTGCACTAACAGGTACGTAAGGATTTATTCCGCGTTTGTTAATTGTTGAGGTAAAGACAATATTGGCCATGATGACACTTTAACTGGGATTCCACCTGCGATACTAGCATATCCATTCCCATTATTATGTACGCACCCGGCAGGAGTGATGTGTCGATGCAAGAAAATAAAGGCGGCACTTTGCCGCCTTATACAACTCATCGACTGTAGCGAGCAAACGGACAAGAAGCCGCTGAAATTTCAGCAGGCTTTTTCCCGCCAAGAAGCTTGAGTATTTCTTGCGACAGAAGGTCTTCTTTCCCTTTGAGGGCGGAGGCAGTTGCTTGACTGGTAGGGAAGATCATTTCGGCTGCAATATTGTCCTGCACTATGCGCGCAAGATTTTCTGCACCCACCCCAATAGGATCACCAACAGGAAGTTGGTCGCAAATGATATCGATAAGGTGCGTGTCAACACGGTCGGGTTCCATAAAGTTTTTTATGATGATGGTATTCTGGTTGAGAACGCTCGTAGTCCACATGGAATAAACCAACACATACACATCGCGCCATTGCGAACCCAGTTTATTTTTCCAACTCGTCATAAGCTCGGCGACGGCCTCTATCTGAACCTTCGCCGCCCAATACATATTGTTCGATATCTGGTCAAAGATTTTTCCGGTAAAGCTTTCAAACTCATCCATAGTAAACTTGCGTGTCTCAACTGCATTCTCAACGAACTGGATGGCAGCATCGCAAATTTCTTCAGATGATTTTCGAAGGTCATCAGGAAGCTCAGCATTTGCCAAAGCATTGCGCGTAGTGACTATGAGCTTGCCCCATTCACGGAGAGGTTGAACCCAGTCAGTGGAGGCGGGACCAATGAACGCAACAGCAGCAAGATCTCGAGGATCCATATCGCCATTCTTAAGATGATGAGCCGGCACAACATCGGAAAGGTAAGGAGCGAGAACAGAGAAAGTACCTAATGGTATATGCGCGATGGATTTGGCTAACTGGAAAATTTCGTCAATGGGCGTAGTTTTCTCAACTACCTCGCCATTCTGCACAAGCCAATAGGTTCCACCCTCAGGGCCATTTGCAACAATGATATAAGGGCCAAGATGAGGCTGAACATTGCCTTTTAGCGCTTTGTACCTTGAACGCATATCAAGGTCTATTTGAAGAATTGTCTGGCGTGCATCGGCAACAGTCATTTGTGTAAACCCTTTTAACTAAATGAATGGAAAGTAAACCTGGGGCAAAAGATATAATCCGTTTTAACTCCCACATAAATTACACCCTATTACCATATATTTAGATAGCTCAAAGTAATTTTCTCAGCCAACTGTATATTAGAGATCACACAACTGCACTGGCCGTACTACTCGCTACCCTTAACATCCCGTTAAATGGCACCAGACTGGCACGCCAATGGATGAATTTTAAATTCTGCACGTACGGCACTCGATAGTTTTTCATCTTTGAGACTCGAACTCCATGATTGCAGCAATTCAATATCATTCTCACCACCCAACAACAGCGCCAAACGAAACTCATTCCTTGCTAGCGAATCTTTGCCAAGCCCTAGATAAATCTTCCCGAGCATGAAATGAACCGCCCAATCTTTTGGAGTTAACTCAACCGCCACCTTTGCAATCTTAGATGCGAAACCTGCCTCCCCTTTAAATAACAGGGCCTCTGCAAAGCGCCGGTAAGCTTCAGCCACTTCATCTCGCTCTTGCTTATCCGCTAAATTTAATATATCGGACTCCAATTTAAACATCGTCACCGCATCACCAGCAGATAAAGATTGCGCCGTATAAAAATGAGCAACACTTTTATTTAGTCGATCAGATATAGTTAATTCATTTCGATAAGCTTTCTCCTCTACTTTAAATGCAGCCATTGCCTTTTTATTTTCCCCAGATTTTAATAGCGCAGAACCATACTCCTGAAAAACCAAAGAACGTCTTAACCTACTATCATTTACTTCTATTACTGACTCATAAAAATCAACTGCTTCGGAATAGCACCCAAGCTTCGAGTATATCAATGCTAAAACCAAATAAAGAGAAGCACTATTGGGTTTCATTTTAAGACCGCTTTTAACCGCTGCAATTGCCTCATCTATCTTTCCATCACGCAAAAGAGCAGCAGCCCAACAGGTATGGCACACAAGATTTTCTCGCTCCAAACGAACCGCCATCTTAAAATGGTATGTTGCATCATAAATACGATCAACCTGCTCAAATGCATTCCCCAAGTTAAGATGAGTAACACCAGAGTTTTCGTTTGCAGCAAAAGCTTTCTGCAGATACAACAATGCCTCTCCTGCATCGTCATCAACCAATCTTAAAACCCCCATATTATTTAGCGCAGCTGCATATTGGGGATCAGAAGTTGTTGCCATTCTAAAAAAATAATCTGCTCCAACCAAATCAAAACCTTGGAAACTGAAAACCCCCATCGCATTACTTACGGCAGCAGAATAAATAGCATTATCTTTTAGCAATCCCGTCAACTTTTCTATCGATAAACAGTTGCCGCTGACTTCACAATCATTTGAAATATCATTCAGTTCGACTTCCAATTGGGATTGCGCGTAGATGAGCGAAAGATACGAAAGCAAAATGTAGTCAGAGGGATACTTTTCTATTTCATCACTCAATAAGACTATGGCATCCCTCAATTTTGATTCTGCCACAAGAGACTGTGAAAGCCTGTATATTACCAAATTTCTAAGGCGGGGATCATTTGAGTCAACCGATCTATATATCGCAGACGCCTCACTATATGATTCTTTATAAAAAGCTATATCCCCAAGGATAGTAAGCAGAAACGCATCGTTAAAACCACCACGACTTTTGGCAAGCTCTTGTAACGTTTCTTTTGTATTAGTAAAAATTAACTCATTCTCCTGAGCCTCTTTGGAAAACTGCGTAACAATATACTCTTCCGGAAATAGCTGCTTAGCTAACCAACTAGTAACCTCAGCCAGCAACTGATCAAGAGTAGGTTTTGATATTATTACTACCGCACTATCCTTCTTTCGGTGGAGTCGTAAACGCGCCTCAAATTGCTGTTCGTCGGTCGTAGTTAACGCTATTGATAAGCGATTATCCTGCCGCCCAAATACATGACGAACATATCCAATAGCAGATCGAATATTCGAATCGATGGCAGATGTAATTAACTCTGGTATTGGTCGAACGTGATCGATGAGGAGTTTTTGGCTAGAGGCAGGAAGAGAAGGAAGAGCTTTGGTCTTGTTTTCTGATTGGAGAAGATAAGCTAACTCAATGGATGGCAATATATCTTTTGAGTCCGCCTCAGCATGCAATGAGCTAACACGTTCAGAGAGTTCAGCACCAATGGTACTTGGAGATATCCCGCTGTCAGCAAGCTTTTTGGAGACCTCAGTTACATCTATTAATATATAATCTGAAAATATCTCTTGCCCAATAGCTACAGCTACTGTAAACCCTCCGACAAATATAATTATACTTAACGCAATTGATCGCACGGACTCAAATGCATCCCTAGCAGTTTCAAGTGACGATTTTTTTGTTTCAGTCTGAGGTTCCTTGTGAGCAGCCGAAGCATCAATTAACAAAACCACCTCAGGATTCTTTTTTAGTTTATTTAATGAGAAATTAATATGGCGCATTAGTTTATCCATGTTATAGAACCACATAGCCGCAATAAACAACTCTAATAGAGCAGATTCTATTTAGGCCGCCTGCCACTTTTAGCTTCTGCAACGGTAATATCTGTCGGTTGCACATGCGTTGGATCCCAGCCAACTTTCACTGCAGCAGACCAATCTTTACTCTTAATAGCTGCATCTATCGCAAGAACAAGTTTGGCGGGAACACCCCAGCGAACTCCTGTAACCAAACCTGCGGCCTCTGCTGCAGCGGCAAGCTGCAAAAGATAGGACTTTCCAGGATTTAATGGATTATCATCATCAAGCAGATCAACAGCTAATGATTCTGGGGAGCCATTAGGGCCTGTAACATTGTGGAAGCCATACAGCAACTTTGAATTCCCATTTTCGTATGCCTTTTTCTGATCAGCGGGCGAGCGCCACGCATCTTGAATTCGAGGGCGCAATTGCGCTGCTTCAAGTGAAGCAATAACTCTTTCCAGCCTCACACGAAAAGTTGGGTATAATTCTTTTAGACGATCAGCGTTTCGTTTTTTACGGTCAACTTCTTTCATAAATTTATACCCTATACTTAATATGATAAATATCTCTTACTTAAAATTCTGAATAACTCAAATAAACAGATTAGCTTTATGATTTTCTATAGCAGAACAAACAAACTTTTAGCATCTGACAGAAAATGTAAATTCAACCTTGGACACTCTCGTGCACTTGATACACTCACATCCAAGAAAAAACCAATATTCATTTACAACGATTTTGGGGACGATCACACTCATGCTCAAAAAACGTTTTATCATTATCAATAGAGTTTATTCCAGCCACCGATGTTTGAGTGATATGAGAAGTAAACAAACTCAAATTAGCTACTTGGGATTCACCTCGAAAATCAATTGCGTGAATATCAACTGAGACACTAATTTTTCGTGTTGGCTCTCCATTAAAAATCTCCAATCCGGACCCGACATCCGGAGCCGCTCCCCTTTCATAGAGTGATGAAAGCAGTAATGGCCCCTTGAACCTAAGCAGTAAAACATCTTTTGCTTCAAGTGAAGCCGGCAACTCTGGATTCATAGTGATTTGTTCAAACGGGTTCATAGCTTTCAACACGCCATCGTTAGTATCTTGATGAAGCAGAGCCCTATTAATGATTACCCGATGGGTACCTTGATTCAAGATTGCAATCTGTATCGATGCATCTCCCCCAAGGGGATCAGATTCTAGAACTACAGCCTCGAGCTTAGACGAAGTGCGCAGTTGAGAAAAATAGAATCCAAGTCCCGAAAGAAGAAGCGCGAGAACACTTATAAGTAATGCAACCTTGTCTTTGAACGTCATGAGACTGTTCTCCTATAACAATCCAAAACCATTGATATCCCTTAAAAGAATTAATAACCAAATCTAAAAAAACTCCCCCTGCTGCACACTATATTTCCTCACCCCAAACGTTCCCTCTGCTGTTAAGCGATTAATTTCCGTGCGGAGGGTTTTTATGCGTTCGTGATATTTTGGTTCGCCGAGATTTAATAAGGCTTCGATGGGTATTGGACTTTGTAGTGCAGCAATGATGGCCGGGGTTTTGGCGCGGCCTTGATGCCTGATGTCAGTTACCAAAAAGCAAACTGTATCCACGACTCCATCCAGATGGTATTGATCGGCATAGCTACGCATTTTATTTTTGAAGTGTTTAATACCTAATTCAATTTGCAAGTTGCGATTGGCCTTGTCGTTTTGTGCCCAATGCACAAACTTCGCAGCCTGGATAACCTCGGTGTCCTCAACTTCTTTCAGGGAAGGGTTTAGATAATCCATCAACAACTCTGTTGATGTATCAGATTCGATGGGTACTGGCCCATGGTCGGACATTTTGCAAATTCGGTTATTAACTAGCGACAGGTCCGGGAAGTAATCCCTGGCCAGGGGAAGCGCCAACAGACCGCGCAAATAAATAACAAAGTCACCGTTGGGTACATGTGCAGCGTATTGCAAAAAAGAAAAGGTGAAATGCGCTTTATCGTAAGTATTCAACGTATGGAAAAGGGCACCTTCCGCCATAGCAGTAGGATGAATAAAATCCGCCCAAAATCCATAAGTGTCACGATAAATACTTCTGTCGTATTTCTGGATAGCAGTACCTTTAAGGTTCATTAATCCTTTATTACCCTCATAAGAAACACGACTGCCAATATAAAAACGCTGACCATCAATCTTTCCATAATATTGATTGCCGTTTTCAAGCGAAAAGCTGACTATTTTCATAGCCTTCTCCTTAATGCCATTCTTAATATGGATTTCAGCTAAGTATTGGGTTTTACAAAAGCAATGCTTATAAAACAGATGTATGTCTGTGACTTATCTTTGCGGAGGGGAGCTTGGGCTAGCTACAGCAGATTAACGAATATAATCAAAATCTTTACCCCCCAATTGGGGGGCAATTCAGGTTAAATACTTTTTAATTTGATAGAGGGACTAATTATTTCAACACCCGACTGGAACTCGCTGGATGCCATGGTTCTGGTACATAGCGTGTGCGCGCCAGGGTTTTGTAGTATTCCAGATCATGTTTTGGTTGTTCATACCCCGCCGGAATCGGCTTACCTGAAAAAGTTTGGAAATAGAGGACACAGGAGTCGCGCCAGATAACCGCATCGCGCTCTTGCACTACCAATAAGGCTTTTACTTGTGCGAAACGCTCGGCATCAATAAAGGACTCGAGCTTGTCCCACTCGCGCTGCATGCTACGCACTTGCTCTACCCCTTCATAATATTTATGCACCAACTCATCCCATAGCGTACGGCCGGATTGCATCTTGTGGTCCCAACTCACGTGATGGAACCAGAGTAATAAATCTTCCGGTACGGTTTTTATATCGCCATACTGTTGGGCCAATATTTTCGGGTACTGAGCTATTGCATTGGAACCGGATTGCGTGCGATTAAATCCAATACCATCTTTTGCCGCACGGTGGTAATAGGTTGCATTCCAGTCGGCACGTTCCATGGTTGCTGTCCAAGGCGCGGGGCCGTAGTGATCGCCTTGCGAATACAAATGGGTCAATCCCAGCGGCGAACGATAATTTACACCTGCCTCACGCGAGGTCAGCATAAATTGCTTCACCGGCTCGATAAATTTTTTGTCGTTACTGAAGGTCATGCGCAACCATTCTTCTGCAGCAGTCTCTGCAGAAATTTGGTGATCCCAGGCCATGCGACCAAACGCATACCAGCTTGATTGGATAAATGGATGCCCGGTCCAATTGCGATCAGTGCCCGGATTAATTACCGCTGCCATACCCGTATGTTTTGTGCTTGTTGGTGAGTGAGCAAATACCTTGCCCTCCAGAATATTGCCAATTGTCGAGCCCTCGCCTTTCACATTAGTTTCGGTGCGCAGCGACTCCTCAAATAGAGGCCCCTGATAAGCAAGGTGCGTAGCAAAACCAAAATATTCCTGGGTAACCTGGAATTCCATCATCATGTTGGTTTTTTCCATAGCGGAAAATAATGCCGAGTAAGGTTCACGCGGTTGAAAATCGATGGGGCCATTTTTCACTTGGAGTATAACGTTATCCGCAAATTTTCCGTCGAGTGGTTTAAATTCATCGTAAGAACCGCGGAAGCGATCACCAATGTCCGGGTGATAAACAAAGGCTCGCCAAAACACCACACCACCATAAGGTTTTAATGCAGCGGCGAGCATGTTGGCGCCGTCAGCGTGGTCGCGCTGGTAATCCTGTGGGCCCGGTTGACCTTCAGAATTTGCCTTCACCAAATAGCCACCGAAGTCCGGAATATAATCGTAGACTTTTTTGGTTCGCTCTTGCCACCATTTAGCAACACGCGGATCGAGCGGGTCACCCGTTTCCAGATCGCCAAACAAGCGCGGGGAATTGTAGTTAATCGATAAATATACTTTGATGCCATAAGGACGAAATACATCGGCAAGTGCAGCAATTTTTTGCAGGAACTGATCGCTCAACACACGCGGATCGGCATTTACATTATTGATCACCGTGCCATTAATACCGAGCGATGCATTGATGCGCGCATAATCCACATAGCGCTGCGATTTATATTCCGGCAAAGCGCCCCAATCCCATAGCGACAGGCCGGCATAACCGCGTTCGATTACGCGATTTAAATTATCCCAATGATTTACCACGCGATGTTGCAACCTGGGTGCACTGCTGAGGGAAATATTTTTGATTGATTGCTGAGTTTGCAGTAAGCGCAACAAATGAAAACTGCCATAGAGCACACCCACATCAGAATTGGCGGCGATAACTGTTACATTGCGATTATTGATGCGTGTCTGTTCAATTAAATAACCTTCATTACCTACTGCAGCCAAGCGCGCTGATAAATTCAGCGAGGCAATTAATGGGGAGTTAGCCGGAGTACCTATCACCAGCGCATTGCTGGAAAGTTTTTTCGTGCTCGCAACGGGCTTGCCCAATAAGCCACTTAAACCACGCTGCAACTCGGCGGCAGCAACATCCAGGCTGGGGGCATTGGCTTCCACCAGAATACTGCCCAATTGCTGTTGGTAAGCTTTGCGTAATTTAGGCTCAACTATTGGTTGATAGCGTAGCCAGAGGTCATAACCATCTTCCGCCCGGGCAGGTATAACCAAAGTTAAAAAAAGCGCTAAAAAAATGAATAGGTTGTTCTGAAATACCCGGCGCACACACATCTCCCGTCGATTATTATCAATTCAGCATCTTATAGTCATTGCAAATATAACACTGGTATACAAGAATACACACTTAATAAGTGTAAAGGATGACACATCGGTCAAGCATACCTATAACAACGGCATCATCCTTTAGAGCCCCTTAAAATGATAAAAACAATGAGTGAAATGATAAAAATAATTAGTAAATTGACAAAGATAGTCCGCTTATTTTTTTGCGCATCCATCTGCCTCCTAACGTTAGCCTTTAGCGGCCAATTGCTGGCAGCCGATAAGATCCTGCGGGTCAACGATTTCAGCGATCCCAATGCCGCTTATGCCATCAAAATGCTCAAGCTGGCGATAGCCCATAGCGATCACCCGGATTATCAGGTGGAAATCAGCCATGAAAATTTTACCCAAACCCGCACCAATGAAGAAGTGCGCAGCAAAGGCCTGCTGGATGTGTGCTGGGCCTCGTCCGACAGCAGCATTGAAGCACAACTACGCCCGATTCGAGTCCCATTATTCAAAGGCTTATTGGGCTACCGAATTTTTATTATCAATAAAAACGACCAAGCCAAATTCGACCAGGTACATAGCCTCGATGATCTAAAAAAACTGACTATTGGCCAGGGCCGTACCTGGGCCGATGGCAGGATTCTGGAGGCCAATGGCTTTAATGTGATTAAAACCAACAAGTACCCGAGTCTATTTTATATGGTGGAAGGCGGCCGCTTTGATGGTTTTCCACGCGGTGTACACGAGCCTTTTGGTGAACTGGAAGCGCGCCCCAACATGGAGTTGGCGGTTGAAAAAAACCTGATGCTCTATTACCGCATGCCATTCTATTTGTTTGTCGCACCGGATAATCAATCACTGGCCAAAGATCTGGAAACCGGGTTTACACGCGCCATTGCCACGGGCGAATTTGACAAGGTTTTTTATGGTGATAAAGCGATTCAGGATGTGATGCAAAAAGCCAATATGAAAAATCGTAAATTGTTTAAATTGGATAATCCACTACTCTCTAAGGAAACACCGGTAGATCGCCCGGAACTCTGGTTTGATCCACAAACACTTCCTGATACCGAACAGCAAAGCGCCGCTACCCCCATGAATAGCACCACAGCTAATAACAATTAGGTATAAATTTCGTTAACCATTATTAACCGAGGAATAATTACAATGAATATTTCACGCAGACACTTATTAGCTATGGGCGGCACCACTGCCGCACTCGTTGCCGCTGCAAAATTACAAGCTGCCGAAAAAGCTGCCGCGGCAACCGGCTTAAAAGAAGCCTATAAAGATGACTTCCTGATTGGCGCTGCACTGAGTGCACGCATTATTCGCGCACAAGATCCAAAACTGGCTGCGCTAATTAATAAAGATTTTAATTCCATCACCCCGGAAAACTGTATGAAATGGGGCGAAGTACGCAATGAAGATGGCAGCTGGAAATGGCAAGATGCCGATGCATTTGTAGAATTCGGCAGCAAGCATAATTTACACATGGTTGGCCATACCTTAGGTTGGCACAGCCAGATTCCCGACAGCGTATTTAAAAACAAAGATGGCAGCTACATTTCCAAAGATGAATTAGCGAAAAAGCAAAAGGAACACATCACTACAATAGTGGAGCGCTACAAAGGCAAACTCGCCGCCTGGGACGTAGTCAATGAAGCTGTGGGTGACGATGGCAAAATGCGCGATAGCCATTGGTACAAAATTATGGGTGATGATTTTTTGCTGAATGCCTTTAATCTCGCCCACGAAGTAGATCCGAAAGCCCATTTGATGTACAACGATTATAACAATGAGCGCGCCGACAAACGCCAGGTCACTATTGAGATGCTGAAGCGATTGCAAAAACGCGGCGCCCCCATTCATGGCCTGGGAATGCAGGCGCATGTGGGCCTGGAAACCAATATGCAGGATTTTGAAGATAGCATTCTCGCCTACTCTGCGCTGGGCTTAAAAATTCATCTCACTGAACTGGATATTGATGTATTGCCATCAGTATGGAATTTACCGGTTGCAGAAATTTCCACGCGCTTTGAATACAAACCGGAACGCGACCCCTATATCAAAGGGTTGCCAAAAGAGATTGATGAGAAGCTGGCAAAAGCTTATGAAGCACTGTTTAAAATTTTGATTAAACACCGCGATAAAGTGGATCGCGTAACCTTCTGGGGCGTGAGTGACGATGCCAGTTGGCTCAATGATTTCCCTATTAAAGGGCGCACCAACTACCCGCTCTTGTTTGATCGCCAGCAACAACCCAAAGCAGCCTATTTCCGCTTACTGGATTTAAAACGCTAAACCCGCAGGCCAGGGATGGCCAATACATTCATAACATTGAATATAGAGTTACTTTCTAGAGTTACTTTCTAGAGTTACTTTCCTACACAGTACTTGCCTTTTTGTCAGGCTCGCAATCCACTCGCACCCGATTATCCACGTACCATCTCCCCCTGGATTGACTTCTTGTAACAAATATCTATTAATTGCAGCTCCTTTAATTTCAATACATGGAGCATGTAATGTCACAAACCAACCCTTATGAAGCCCCCGCGTCTGATTTGAATCAACCCTCCGCCACTGGCGACCATCCACTGAACCCCAACTGGGAAATTGGTACTGTACTCTCTGAAGCCTGGGCCTTGACCAATGGTTTTAAAGCCACTTTGTGGGGTGCATTTTTACTCTATATGGCAGTTGTGTTTGGTGTTTCCATTGTCGGCGGCATAGTGACTGCTGGCGCAGCGGCTCTATCAGCAACCGCCTCTATTATCCTGATGGTTGTGGTACAGCTAGCGCAATTACTGGTGAGCGCACCGCTCGGTGCCGGCCTGTTTATGATTGGAATCAAACGTGCCTCTGGTCAGCCAGTAAGCGCATTTATGGTGTTTGATTACTTCCCCAAAACGCTGCCGCTGTTTTTTGCTTATCTTTTGATGATGCTGCTCATTGCTATAGGCTTTGTGTTGTTAGTGATCCCCGGAATCTATTTGATGATCGCTTACGCTCTGGCACTGCCATTGCTGGTCAATAAAAATTTGGGGATCTGGGATGCACTGGAAACTTCACGCAAAGGAATCACCCCTTGCTGGTTCCGTTTTTTCGGGTTTGGCCTGCTGGCATTATTGATCGCTATTATTGCCTCATTGCCACTATTGATCGGTCTGATTTGGGTTCTGCCCTGGTTATATGTTGCCGTTGGTATTATCTACCGCGACCTGTTTGGTGTTAACGTTAATTAATCACTATTAATTAACAGCCATAAAAAAGCCAAAGGGGAAATCCTTTGGCTTTTTTATTTTTACTTAATATTCAGCTTACCAATTCATCTTCTGCTTGATAAACGCCGTTAACTTTTCTGCATTGACTTTATGCTGGGCAATGCGCGGGTGGCCACCAAAACCGGTGAATTCAAAAAATATCGTGTCGAGTTTTTGATCGCTATTTTCCTTTCTCATACGCTCGACTGCCGCCGAGATATAGCCCGGCCATTTAGGTGTTGCCGTCGCATCCATACTGCCCAACGCACAAATAATTTGAGCATTCGGATATTTGGCGCGAATGCTGCGCACGAAATCGATATAGGCCTGTACGCGCTGAGCATCGGTAGGCACAGGTTGCATACGCTTTTCGCGATCGACTAACCAGGAATCATTCTGGAATAAATTAATTACCACCAGATCAGGTGTCCATTGCGCAAAATCCCAGCGACTGTCGTTATTCCCTACTGCACTTAACTGATCGTAAAACTGCGGCATGATAAATGGAAACCAGCTGATCATAATGCCAATACCGCTTTGCGAAATGGTGTGCAACTCGGCATTCAGGTTGCGCGCTGTAATAGCGCCATAGGCCCAGTAATTATTTTTTTCGCTGAGCAGATGATCCATGCCATTATCTGCTCCTTCATTGCCCATACCAGTGCTAATAGAATCACCATAAATTTCCATGCGCCTGGCTGGACGCGTAGGCGGCGGCAACAATTTAGCACCCGAATCCAGCAGCAGACCTTTAAATGCGGTAGCGCCTTCTTCCCCCTCCGTACGCTTATAGATTTCCACACTGTGATTGCCGACTTGTAATGCCGAGCTAATCACATAGGTCTGCTCGCCTTTTTTGGCTTCCAATACATAAGGATGCTGAGTTTCACCATCGATAAAAATATTAAAATAGTTTTTGCCCAACTGGTCATCCAGTTTAATAGCTAATGAAGTCCCAGTGAAATTGGCTTTAATACTGGTGCCGGTCCAGGAAACCTGCGGGGCTTTTTTATCGGAAAAATCTACACGCCCCGTGTACAGAAAATTGGCGTGATCGGCAGCGACCAATTGCACTGGTTTAGCAATCGCCAGGGGAATACTACAGACCAGTCCAAGCAACATGCCTGGAACCATTAATAAACGGGAAATAGATTTCATAAGTTCGCTCGCGTCAGGAATTTATATAACCGCTGTGTGGTTTTTATTAAGTGCTTTTATCAAGTACTTTTATTAATCGGGCATGTTAGTCCCTATTCTTTTCCAATACCAGCAGACCATTTGCGGGGCCACCCCAAAAAACAAGGTCCTTGCCAAAGCGAAATAGCCCTGTTATGGTTTAGGCATGAACCCGAAAACCACCTCTTTAGTTTCCCTCTTCAAGCGCGCGCCAGAATTGAATTTCTCTCGCGCCTTAGTCGTTGTTGGCGATTAAGTTAGTTTCAACTTAATCGCCCGAACCTCACACTTCCACTATTTTATTTTAATCGATCGGTTTGCCTTTTCTGGTGAGCTGCCGGCTATTTTTTTGGAGTAAATAATGAGCAAGCAAAACCCCAGTAAATTAATTATTTCCCAGGCGGATTATCAACAATTGCTGGATTTGATAGAGAAAAACCCAAGCCCTGCCACTGATGCTTTGGACGAAGAAATCAGTCGCGCAAAAATTGTAGCTAACAATGAATTACCTACTGATGTGGTGGTAATGAATTCACAAGTAACCTTTATAGATGCAGACTCTGCTGAAGAAAACACTATTCAACTGGTTTACCCACAACACGCGGATGTTAATCAACAAAAAATTTCTATCCTCTCCCCCGTAGGAAGCGCGCTAATTGGATTGAGTGTCGGCGGCACTATTGATTGGCCAGTACCGCAAGGGATAGTACGTCGGTTAAAAGTCGTAGCTGTTAAACAAAAATAGAGTGATGGCATCATCACTCTATCAGCTCTTAAAAAAACCGAGGTCAACAGAATTAAACCGTGCCAGATTGGGAAATACATCGGCAAAATTTCCACTGGGCAATCCATACCAGTTTGCAAGCGTTGCAGCATATTGATCCATACTGGTAGTAGGGATAATACGCCCTTCACCTATATCGTCTTTGCCACCAATAATCAGTTCAGGGAACTGGCCATAAATTTGGCCGCCATTAATTGCACCGCCCATCACCATTTGATGGCTTCCCCAACCGTGATCAGTACCATCGCCATTACTGGTGAGGGTACGACCGAAATCAGAAGTAGAAAAAGTTGTCACCTGACTGGCAATACCCAGCTCTTCAGTTGCTTTATAAAAGGCATCCAATGCGCCACTTAATTGGCTCAGCAACAATACATGGCGGCGCAGTTGATCGCCGTGAGTGTCGTAGTCACCAATACCGATAAAAAATGTTTGGCGTTTTACTTTCAGCGCACTGCGCGCAGATAAAAGTTGCGCAACCATTTTTAAATTGTTGGCGAGCGGATTATTCGCAGGAAATACCGTTTGCAATGGAGTTTGCGCATCCAGCGCGGCTTTTACTTCGCCGGCAAGATCCCAGGCTATAGTCTGGGTGCGCGCAAACTCACGCTGGAAAATATTTTCCTGTTGCTGTGCCAACAGGGTTTTATAAATCTGAATTCGACTCAGCTCACGCGCATCGGTTGTCTTGGTATTAAAGTTTTCAAGCTCCTTAATACCGCCGGAGTCTATCGAATAGGGAGTAACTCCTACACCGCTCTGCCAGATATTGGAGCCACTAAGCGAAATATTCATGGAGAGCTTTTTATTAGTATTCACTGACAGCATGGCATCGGCGGCGCGCCCCGCCCAACCATTGCGGCGCGCACTGGATTGCAAACTTTGCAAAAACGTTTGCTGGTCATTATGGGAAAACAATTGCGGCGGCAGCAGTGCTTTATTGCCCTGGTAACTGGTGCGAGTGACTGGTTCTACTAATGCGCCAACATTAGTCAGGAAGGATAATTTTCCAGAATTAAATAATTGCTGCACCTGTGGCATAGATGCATGCAAACCAAATTGCAAACTGGCATTTTGCGCAGCGTTTAGCGGCAATAAACTCGCCTGCTCCAGAGCAAGCGTTTGGCGCGATGCTTTGTAGGTGTTGTATTCAGCATCGCTGCGCGGCACCAACATATTAAATGCATCGTTACCGCCAAATAAAAAAATACACACCAGGGCTTTGTAATCATCCGCTGGCTGGGTAAGTGCATTAGCCAATTGAAATTGTGCGCTAGTCGCAGCAAATGAACTGCTCGCATAAAGTGCGCTGGAGCTGAGCGCAACGGAAGAAGCTTTACGCAGTAATTCACGTCGATTCATAGTTTTCATTAGATCACCGTTGCGCTGCATATTCAGGAGAAGCCAATATCAAAAACAGCGCCTCATAAATCATGGTGTCACGCTGCCACATTTGCCCTGCTTGATCCCAAGTTGGATCTACCTTATTTGCATTTAAATGATTCAAAATCACATCGTACATAGGCTGGCTCATCTGCCCGGCCATCAGTAACAAATTTAAATGATCCAGTAACTCTGCCGGATTTTTGGTGAGTTCGCGTTCGCGATCCAGATGCAAGCGCGGAGAAAACGCATCCCATAAACCACCAATGGTCGGCTCCAACCAATCATGGGGAGTGTCGCGCCAGAAGGTCGCATTACTCAAGGTGCTGACCTGCGACATAATCATACTTTCAGTGAGAATCTGAAATTCAGGTGAGTTCAAATTGCTATTTTTTATTTCACCCGGGTGTTGGTAATCGGGACGATAATAATTAAATACTGAAGGTGAGCCAAAGGGACGCTGTCCCATCAAACGGCCGGAGCCATAAAAGCGCACGCGTTTGCCAGTAACACTGCCACCCTCTAACTGCGACGGTGCTCCCGTGCCCTTAAAGGCACGCCACAGATGCGCTGTTTTTAAAATAGGTTCACGCAATTTACCAAAGGTATTGGGCGATGTTTTGTAGCCGCCCTGTGCCTCTTCATCCAGCAAAATGGCTTTAATGACGGCTTTCATATCACCTTTTACGTTCTTGCCATTGTTATTAAACACACTGGCAACCCGGCTCACATAGGCAGGCGATGGATTACTGGTCACTAACCGCTGAATGAGTTGCTTACTGATAAAAGGTGCAACATTGGCATGTGCAAATAAAATATCCAACGCTGCATCTATATCCTGTTCGGGTGTTTTGTCGGCAGCAATAGTTTGATTACCGAATAATACTTTCGCACCAAAATCATGATAATTCGTAAACGACTTCATCGGCAGTATTTCGCTCGCACCTGACTCAGTCCATTCCCACCATTCTTTAATGGTCGCCATATTCCAGCCAGTAAAAACTCGCGCTAATTCTTTTACCGTGGTTTGATCATAAGTTGGAAGTGGATTATTTTGTGCATCCAGCTTGATGCTGCCATCCAGATTCAATTGCACCAAGCCAATGGAAAACAATTGCATAATTTCGCGCGCGTAATTTTCATCGGGGCGAATATTGCGCGTCGTATCTGCTTTTTCATTGCGGATCATGCTCAGGTATTCACCCATCATAGGGTTGAGCGTGATTGCTTTTAATAAGTCGCGATAATTTCCAAAAGCGTGTTGCGCAAGAATGTCATGGTAATTGGCAATGCCACGGGTATCGTTATAGAGCACATCGGAGACATTGGAAATCACCAATATCTGGCTCAGCGAATAAGCAACGCGTTGACGCAACTGATCATCACCCCAGAGCGCCACTTCCCACCAGATATCGCTGCGCTGCAAATCCCGCAGATACCCTTCTTCGTTATCGTCTTTTTCTGGCTGCACCACCAAACCAATTTCAGTAAAACGCTTGTCCAGAAGCGCGAGGTGTTTGGTTTGGGGTTTACTAAATTGCTCTTCCAACCATGCAACCTTGCCCAGGCTTATTACCCGCTGTACATCTTTTGCAGTGGGGCCAAAAGTAGTTTGCGCAAGAAAGCGCACCGCTTCTTTAGCATCGCTGTAAGCCGGACTGCCTTTTAAAGGTAATGCCGGATCAGCGGTTAAATCCGGCTCGGGATTTTTTGCCGAGGCGGAAATACTGGAAGTCATTTGGCTAGTCGTTGCCACAGAACTGGCCGAAGAAACCGCAACAGAAGACACCACAGAAACTGGTGCAGAAGATCCCTGCCCCTTTGGCACCCCTCCATTATCACCACCACCGCCACTACCACCACAGGCAAGCAGGCAACCGGCTAAACCAAGCACGCTAACGAGTGGCCAATGGCCCAAAAACAATGGCAAACGGATAGTCCTGCACTTTTTTTTCATAGCCGCTCTGGAATTAGTAAATGTTATAGGGGAACAGGCAAGCACTTAGGTGTTTTAGTTCAGTTGCTTTTGCAATTTTATCGTTATGGTTATTGATATGAGTGAAACCGGATTTTGCTTGAGCATAGCGCAGATATAGCCATTGATCACCCGCATTTACACTTTATACAAGCGCAGATGAATCAATTTATGTAAAGCCTGCTTACTTGAATTTGTCCAAGCCAGCCCAACATCAAGCAAACACTAAATTTCATGCAGCTATCAGTGGCAAGTATCAGTCCATCAAGGAGCCAGAAAATGAATTTTCGTGAGTATGTATTATTGGGATTGGTGCTTGGATTTTTCGCCTGCATCTGGTTAGGAGCCAGATACATTCGCTATTTGAAAAATAAAAAGCCCAACACCGAATTATGGGGCACTATTTTTGAAGGCATTACCAACAAACTCATTGACCTGGAGCCAGTCAAAAAGCCTGAAGTTTATATCGAGAAGAAAGCGCCGCGCAGCGGCAAATCAACTGATAACGATGATTTACCCTGATCCTTTAATTCGCTTCTTCTATCAAGCGCTCTAAATATTAAGCGCGATTAAATTCAAGTAATTTATCCGGCTTATCGGTAAACACTGCATCTACCCCAAGCGCTTGCACATATTGCCAATCCTCTGCGTGATTGACAGTGTAAACCCAATTTTTCAAACCGCGTTTTTGCGCATCCTGAATTAATTCAGGAGAGAGAAAACTTAAATGCGTATTAAATGAATAAGCTTTGAGCGGCTCACAACAGGCGGCGTAATCCAGCGGAATTCCTTCGATAAGTACACCGCGTTTTATCTGCGGCAGCTCACGCAAACACTGATACAATTGCTGGTGATCAAAACTGGAAATTGCGTATTGCTCATAGTTGCCCTGATGACTGGCAATATAATCCTGCAAAATACGTTTTAATGCCGGTACAGAATTTTGCCCTTTAATTTCAATATTCAATAATGCTTTATTGCCCACCAACTCCAGCACTTGTTGCAAATTGGGAATCGGTTCGCCATTTTCCAGACGCTGTTCGCGCAAATAACTCAGGGGCTGATCAGTAATAATTCCCTGCCCGGAGGCCACGCGCCCCAAACGTCGATCATGGGTGACCAATAATTCACCTTCAATTTGAAATACATCAATTTCGACCGCATATACCCCCAGGGTGAGTGCGCGTGCTATGGCAGCCAAACTATTTTCCGGCAAAGGCACTGGCCCCATTTGTGGGCCACCGCGATGGGCAATGCATAACAGAGGATTGTTTGCGGAAGATGTCATTTTGCTCTCGTTCAGTGTTAATGATTTTTACTATAATGCCACCCATTGCCAAACCGACCAAGCACTAGCAACTGGTCAAACAGACGCCAATACAGGCACAACCAATTTTGTAATTAATAGGTGTTATTGTGGATAGCATTTTTGCCACACTCGAACAAATTACCAGTCACAGCATATTTTCCAAATTATTGATTATCGTCGCCTGCATTCTGGTGTTTTATTCTGCCTCCAAGTTGCTCGACAAAATCATTCACGATGTGAGCGTACGCCGCGCCCTGGGTGATTTACGCGTACTCTACATGACTCGCCTGATGAACATTGGCATGGTGTTCTGCTGCATTGTAGTGGTGTGCCTGATCCTCGGCCTGGGTTACAGCGAAATCTCGGTATTTTTGTCCTCGATTTTTGCCGTGGTGGGTATCGCCATGTTTGCCCAGTGGTCGATCCTGAGCAACGTAACTGCCAGCATGATTATCTTCTTTGGCTTCCCCTACAAAGTCGGCGACCGTATCAAGGTGCTCGATAAAGATGATGATATGCGCGGTGTGATTGTGGAAATCACCCTCTTCCATGTGATCCTCAAGCGCGAAGATGGCAACCTGATCACCTACCCCAACACTCTGATCCTGCAAAAAGCAGTACTAAAACTGGATCACCCGGAGCTTGAAAAGATCGCCGAAAACGCTGAAGCCCCGGATCGTCTGGTCGTTGAGCAAATGACCATGGCCGACAACCCCAACCCACAGAAAGTGCGTCAACAACAGTAATCGCCCCGAACCGGCTAACAATTGAATAATCACCGGCCGGTTCCCACCCCCCAAGACAGCGGATAGACATCCTAAAATAGGAACCGGCGTGATATTTTTTATGCGATCTTTGTTAGCGCAATCAAATATCATTTACCAGCACTTGCACAAGGGTTATAGTGTGCCTGCTGGCCTTATCTAACCTGACAATAACAGCAAGATTCGCAAAGATAGCGCTTACACGACGCCTTCCCCGCCACGCACTACAAGCCTCACTCGACAGCCCAGATAACTCTCCCACGATAACAACAACGGAGCTTTGGAATTCCTATGCAATCGTTAATTAAGACCTGTGCCCTTTCCCTGATGTTTGCCGGCCTGACCGCCTGTGGCGGCGGAGGTGGCGGTGGCGGCAGCGACAACAAACCGCAAGTCAGCTCATCAAAAAGCTCAGTGACACCATCCAGTGCTCCGGCCAGCTCAACGCCCGCCAGCTCAACGCCAACAACATCTGCACCTGCAAGCTCTATTGCCCCATCCAGTAGCAGCGTTTCCAGCCTGGCTGAAGGTAGTGAAACCACCCAAACCGCCACCAGCTTTAATGGTTATTCAATTGCAAAAATTGATAACTGCGGCGTGGGTATTAGTGCAGCCAACAAAACCTTTGCGATTTTTGCCGACTATGACGGCGGCGTGCAAAACCAGAGCCTGTCCAGCCTGAGCTTTAGCGGCTGGAACCATGCCACCAATGGCAGCACCACCGAGTGGACTCAACTAAAACACACTGGTAGCACTTACAATTTCAGCACCAACGCCAAGATGAATGATTCCTGTAGCGGCGTAGACACCATCAACATGATTCTGCTCAAGAAAATCGCCGACTGGGATCACCAGCATTCCAACGGCTTTGAGCGCAATATTCTCGCGTACGGTTACAAATTTGGCGATATTGAAAACCTGGTATTCGATGTAAAAATCAATAGCACAAAAACCAGTATTCCAAGCGTTGATAGCTTGAAAACCACTTACGCCAGCTATGTAAATGGCGCCACAGTGGATGCCCTGGAAGACGGTAAAGTAAATATTGGTATTACTCTGGGTGATGCCACCAATATGAATGCGGCAATTATTTTCCAGTTGGATCAATCTGCGCTGACTGATCAATGGGCTCGCGTAACTATTCCTATGAGCAAACTGTCGTTCTATCAGGAAGTGAATTATGTGCGCACCACCAAAACCCAGGCAGATCTGAGTAATGTGGTTATCAAGCGTATGCTGGTTGTTGCTGAGACAAAATCTGGCGAGGTATTGCGTGGAAAAATCGCTTCCTGGAGCGCTAGCGTTCCAGAAACATTTAAAGAAATGGATTTAAGCTTTAAGAAAATTGAATTTCAGTTGAAGTAAGTTTTCCAGCACTACAAAAAAACAAAAAGGCCGATGACAAAATCATCGGCCTTTTTGTTTTACAACAATGGCAATTACTTCAAATCAAACCTGTCTGCATTCATCACCTTCACCCAGGCCGCAACAAAGTCTTTCACAAACTTCTCGCGGTTATCATCCTGCGCATAGACTTCCGCATAGGAGCGCAGGATTGAGTTGGAGCCAAATACCAAATCCACCCGTGTTGCTGTCCATTTCACATTACCGGTTTTGCGTTCAACAATGTTGTAGCTGTTTTTGCCGGTAGGTTTCCATTGGTAAGCCATATCGGTCAGATTGACGAAGAAGTCATTGCTTAATACGCCGACTTTATCGGTAAACACACCGTGCTTGCTGCCGCCATGGTTAGTACCCAGCACACGCAAGCCACCAATCAACACTGTCATTTCCGGTGCAGTTAAACCCATTAATTGCGCACGATCCAGCAACAGTTCTTCCGGTTGTACGGCGTAATCTTTTTTCACCCAGTTGCGGAAACCATCGTGAACAGGTTCAAGCGGTGCAAAAGATTCTGCATCGGTTTGCGCATCGGTAGCATCGCCGCGCCCTGCACTAAAAGGTACAGCGATATTCACACCCGCCGCTTTCGCTGCCTGTTCAACCGCTGCAGTTCCACCCAGGACAACTAAATCGGCAATGCTGACTTTTTTACTTAAGCCCGATTGAATACCGGTGAGCACAGACAAGACTTTTTGCAAACGCGCCGGCTCATTGCCTTCCCAATCTTTTTGCGGCGCCAGACGGATACGAGCACCGTTAGCACCACCGCGAAAATCCGAACCGCGGAAGGTACGTGCGCTATCCCAAGCCGTAGCAACCAATTCCGACACACTCAAACCGCTGGCGAGAATTTTTGTTTTCAGGTCAGCAATTTCGCTAACGCTTAAGGCGTAATCCACTTTAGGAATCGGGTCTTGCCAGATTAAATCTTCAGCCGGTACATCAGTACCCAAATAACGTGCTTTGGGGCCCAAATCGCGGTGGGTTAACTTAAACCAGGCGCGCGCAAATACATCGGAAAAATACGCTGGGTCTTGGTAGAAACGTTCAGAAATTTTGCGATATTCCGGGTCCATCTTCATCGCCATATCTGCATCGGTCATTAACGGCATACGACGAATAGACGGATCTTCCACATCGACAGGTTTATCTTCTTCTTTAATATTTACCGGTTGCCACTGCCAGGCACCCGCCGGGCTTTTGGTGAGTTCCCAATCGTGGTTCAACAGCATTTCAAAGTAACCGTTATCCCACTGGGTGGGGTTAGTCGTCCAGGCGCCTTCAATGCCGCTGGTTACCGTATCGCGACCAACGCCACGGGTTTTGTGGTTGTTCCAGCCCAGGCCCTGTTCTTCCACATCAGCAGTCTCCGGGTCTGGCCCCAGGTTTGCGGCGTTGCCATTGCCGTGCGCTTTACCGACTGTATGACCACCCGCCGTGAGCGCAACCGTTTCTTCATCATTCATTGCCATGCGCGCAAAAGTCACACGCAGGTCTTGCGCTGTTTTGAGTGGGTCGGGATTGCCATCTACACCTTCGGGGTTTACGTAAATCAAACCCATCATGACCGCGGCGAGTGGATTTTCCAGATCGCGGTCATTTGCCTGGCCCGATGAAGAATAGCGACTACCTTCACCACCACTTTTCGCCAGCCATTCTTTTTCCGAACCCCAATAAATATCTTTCTCGGGATGCCAAATATCCTCGCGTCCGCCGCCAAAGCCAAAGGTTTTTAAGCCCATGGATTCATAAGCCATATTGCCGGCGAGGATCATTAAATCCGCCCAGGAGAGCTTGTTGCCGTATTTCTTTTTGATCGGCCAGAGCAAACGACGGGCTTTATCCAGGTTGCCGTTATCCGGCCAACTATTGAGTGGCGCAAAGCGTTGATTGCCAGTACCTGCGCCGCCACGACCATCTGCTGTGCGGTAACTACCAGCAGAGTGCCAGGCCATGCGGATCATCAAGCCACCGTAGTGGCCCCAGTCGGCAGGCCACCAGGATTGGCTATCGGTCATCAGGGCTTTAAGGTCGTTTTTGACTGCGTCCAGATCCAGTGATTTAAACGCTTCGGCGTAGTTAAAATCCTCACCCAGAGGATTGGTCTTGCGGTCGTGTTGATGAAGGATGTCCAGGTTCAATGCATTCGGCCACCAATCAGTATTGGATTTGCCAGAGGCCGTGACGCTACCGTGCATAACCGGGCACTTACCGGTGGTTTTAGGTTGGTTGTTATCCATTGCTTGCTCCTGTTGCGGTGATCTATGAGACAAGACAACCTTAGTCCAAACCCTATCAATTAGTTAAATTTATATTTAATAATTAATTGATAGCAATTTTTAATCAACAGGGCGAAGTCGCGGATTTACTGGGGTTCCAGTGACTGTTAGAAACAGGAATTGTTAGTAGAAGATTTTTAATTTAAAAAAAATCGATCGATTCAGGTATTCATTCAAAGAGAAAAAGGGCAAACCAGAACCCGGTTTGCCCTCCTTCTCCCAAAAATATCTATAGGTTAAATCTGCACTCGCGTTCCCAATTCAATCACCGCGTTATCCGGTAAACGGAAAAACTCCACTACACCCCCGGCATTGCGGGTCATGGTTGAGAATAACCGCTCGCGCCAGGGCGCCATACCACTACCGGGTGTGGAGACAATTGATTCGCGACTTAAAAAATAACTGGTTTGGAAATGCGGAATCACCAATCCGTATTGCTCGCACAATTTCAATGCACGCGGCACATCGGGCGCATCCATAAAGCCAAAATTCAAGGTCACTCGCCAGAAGCTATTGCCCAATTCTTCGATCTGTACACGCTCAGCCTCACTGACCCAGGGGTCATCGGCAAACTGCACCGTGAGAACTACATTGCGTTCATGCAACACCTGGTTGTGTTTTAAATTGTGCAGCAATGCCTGGGGCACAGTAGAACCATCGGCCACCATATAAATCGCCGTGCGCGCAGCCCGCTGGATTTGTGCGGGATGTAAGGTTTGCAAAAAAGGTTTTAGCTCCACACCATCGCGATGAATAGTTTTCATCACAATCGCACGGCCGCGCTGCCAGGTACTCATTAACAGAAATAACAGCGCTGCTACCAACAACGAGAACCAACCGCCATCAAAAAACTTCAGCGCACAACCGGCAACCAGGAACATATCCAGCGCGATAAAAAACAGCGTTGCTCCCAGCGCAATAGGTAGCGGTAATTTCCAGCGGCCGCGCACCACAAAAAAGGTGAGCAATGTAGTGGTCGCCATAGTGACAGTCACAGCAATACCGTAGGCACCTGCAAGGCCAGATGAACTGCCAAAAAATAAAACAACCGCAATTACCCCGATCAACAACATCCAATTTACACCGGGCATATAGATTTGCCCGGCTTCACGCGCAGAAGTGTGCTGTACGGCCATGCGCGGTAAAAAGCCCAATTGAATGGCTTGGCGAGTCATCGAATAAGCCCCGGAAATAACCGCTTGCGATGCAATAATTGCCGCGAGCGTAGCGATGATTAATGCGGGCCAAATTAACGTTTGTGGAAATAATTTATAAAAAGGATTAGCAATCGCAGCCGGGTCTGCCAAGAGCAACGCGCCCTGCCCCATATAATTTAACGCGAGCGATGGCAACACCAAAACAGTCCAGGCAATTTGAATAGGCTTGCGACCAAAATGGCCCATATCGGCATAGAGTGCTTCGGCACCAGTCAGCGCAAGTACAATTGCACCTACCGCTGCAAATACAAACCAACCGCGCCCCGTCATAAATTGCCAGGCTTCTAACGGATTTAACGCGGCGAGAATCGCCGGCTGCGCAATTATGTGGGCAACACCGGAAACCGCCAGCATTAGAAACCATACAGTCACAATCGGGCCAAATATTTTTCCCATTGCGCCAGTACCAAAACGCTGTACCAGAAACAAACTGATTAAAATCGCAAGTGTAATGGGAACAACCAAAGGCTTGAGTGCAGGTGTTGCGACCTCCAAACCTTCCATAGCGCCCAGTACAGAAATTGCCGGCGTAATAATGCTATCGCCATAAAATAACGTCGCACCAAATAAACCGATTAATAAAATCCAGCGGCGCAATGACGATTGTTTACTAACCGTTTGTGCTGCCAGTGCCGTCAGCGCAAGCGAGCCGCCTTCACCACGATTATCCGCGCGCAAAATTAACAGCACATACTTGAGCGTCACTACCAACATTAACGCCCAAAATATTGTGGAGATGGCGCCGACAATATGTTGCGC
This sequence comes from Gammaproteobacteria bacterium, assembly GCA_021151625.1. Classification (GTDB taxonomy): domain Bacteria; phylum Pseudomonadota; class Gammaproteobacteria; order Pseudomonadales; family Cellvibrionaceae; genus Cellvibrio. Next base: position 99,739 of record JAGKWY010000017.1, read on the forward strand.
ATCCAATGGCACACCGGTGGCCGGTGCAAAAATTTCTTTTACGGTATAGAGAGGACTGGTACCAATATCGCCATACACCACACCGATAGCCGCAAGGCTGAGTGCAGCGAGACTTTGTTTCGCCGGCGAAATGGGCGTTGTGGAATGAGACGGCGCCGATTCGGCAGCGCTCGCTATTGATGAAGTCGATGTGGAAGAGTCTGTCATAACAACTACCTATGTAATATGCAGGGGCAATGAATACAGAGGCAGTATGTACAAGGCGATATCAGGATCGCATAAGTATGGGGCTATTCAGGGGTTCAACGGGGACTAGTCTGAGGGTTAACAGCAGCTAGTCAGCTGGATGCAGGATTGGAATCATTAACATCCAGCAAACGGTAACCAATACCTGGCTCCGTCAACAGAAATTCCGGGCGCGCAGGATTTTGCTCCAGCTTTGCGCGCAACTGCCCCATATACAAACGCAGATAATGGGTGTGATCACTATATTCCTGCCCCCATACATCCACCAATAGTTGGCGATGATTCACTACCTGCCCGGCACTACGCACCAGGCGTGCAAGCAAATTAAATTCGGTGGGCGTGAGATGGATAGCAGTGCCATTTTTAGTCACGCTGTGATTCGCCAAATCGATACACAAATCCGCATATTCATAGCGAGTTATCGCCGGGCGCAGATGTGCGCCGCGATGCCGCATGGCCACGCGAATACGCGCAAGCAATTCGCCAATGCTGAAGGGTTTTACCAAATAATCATCCGCACCGGCATCCAGCAATTCGATTTTTTGCCCGTCGGCTTCGCGCGCCGAAATAATAATAACCGGCGTATTCTGGCGGCGACGCAAACGGTTTAACAACTCACTGCCATCGCCATCGGGCAAGCCCAAATCCAGCAGAATTAAATCAAAAGCTTGAGTTCTATTTTCACCTTCCAGCTGCGTTTGGGTGTAGATGGCATTGGCTTCCGACAGACTGGCAGCGGTAATAACTTCATAACCTTCAACCATTAATGCTGAACGCAGAGTCGTGCGTAGTTCGCGATCATCTTCCACTAACAATAAACGCAAACTCATCAAGTTACTCCGGGGATTGCGGTTGGGTACGCAACGGCAACTGGCATTCAAAGCGCGAGCTGGTTGCATCCGGGCTATTTGCATCCGGGCTATTTACATCAGAGCTATTTACATCCAAGCAATGCGCAGATCCCTTATGGAAAAAATCGCCATCATGGGCACGGGCAATAGCACGGCAAAGTGCAAGCCCGACACCAGTACCCGATTGGCGATGATCGCCACGCTGAAAATTTTCCAGCAGCTGCTCAAAAGCATTTGGGGCAATCCCAGCGCCCTGATCTTCCACCGCAAACACCAACTTTTGTTGATCCTGATGTGCAATTAATTTTATTACGCCCTGCTCCGGGCCGTATTTAATTGCGTTGTCGATTAAATTTTCCAGCAGCTGCGCCAACAATAATGCGTCGCCCCATATCAAGGGCAAATCTGGTTGGATATGGGTTTCAATCTGTGCCTGATGATCCGCCGGAACGCGTTGTAATACACTACCAATAATTTCTTCCGCCGATTGCCAATCCGCTTTAATCGCCGCGCCAACGGCTTTAATTCCATCTAAGCGCGCAAGCTGCAACATATTGCTGGTCTGACGGCGCAGGCGATCCGCTTCATCCACAATGCTTTGCGCTAATTGTTGACGATGCTCGTGTGTTAAGCGTTCACCCTGTTCAATCAGCGATGAAGCCGCGCCCATAATCGTGGCGAGCGGGGTGCGATAGTCATGGGAAATTGCGGCGAGAAAAGTCGTGCGCAAATTTTGTGCTTGTACCTGATCGCGCACATGTTGCTCGCGCTTTACCATTTGCTGGCGCTCCAGTGCCGCGCCCATTTGATCGCATAATGCTTGCGCCTGCACGAAAATGTCGGGCTGATCCATAATACTGGCATCAAGCATCACCGCCCCACCCGCCTGACTTTTTCCACGCAGTGGCAAATACAGATTCACCAATTCCTGATAGCGACCAGTACCAGGCCCAATAGCCTGGTTATTGTCGCGGCAGTAGCGCAATGCATCGCGCTGCTCAGTGGTTAATTGCGCAGAACCGTTTAATAGCGGCACAGTATCACTGCTGCTCTCTAGCGCAATAGAAACTGAAAATCCGCTGAGTTGTGTCAGTTGATGCTGCAACTCATCCAGCAATTCAACAGGTACCTGGGTATCGCGCAATTTATCGCCCCAACAACGCAACGCATCGGCTGCATCCGCATGGGCTTGCGCGCGCCGAGTTTGTTCGCGCAGCGACACCATCAAGCCCGCCACAATCGCATTTACCACCAACAGTGCCAGCAACAAAAAAGCGTGCTGATGCAAATCAATCGCAAAAGTACCGCGCGGCGGTACAAAGGCCCAATTGAAAGCCATCAGCGCAATAACACTGGCAACCAGCGTAATACTCAAGGGCAACCACAGCGCCGCAATGGCTGAGGTAAGCACCAATACCAAGCCCAGACTGGCAAGGTCAAAATGCCGCTCAAGCATCACTAATACCCACCACCCCAATGCCCAAATAGCCAGGCCGGTAGCGGAGCGCTGTAAATATTGACGAGAGAGAAATACGTTCATAGGCGAGAGCTTAGCAGCCTCGCCGTTAGGAGTGCATAAGGATTAAGCCTGTTTGCAAAACTATATCACCAGATGATATAGTTTTTAAACGGAAGATAGTGGATTTAAGCCATGGATAGACTATTTAAAACCCGGACTTTTAACCGCTGGTGTACAGCGGAATGGACAGATCAGGTACTTTGCAATGCCGTCAATGAAATGAAACAAGGGCTTATTGATGCAAGGCTGGGTGGAGGTGTTTTTAAAAAGCGTATTGCCATTTCAGGGCAAGGCAAACGTAGCGGAGCAAGAACATTAATTGCCACTCACTTGAAAGATCGCTGGTTTTTTATTTTTGGGTTTAATAAAAATGAGCGCGACAATATTTCTTCTTACGAACTGAAATGTTTGCAACAACTCGCGCAGGATTTGTTGTTACTAAATGACCATGAATTGGAAAAAGTTTTGCGTACAGGTGAATTGCTGGAGATAAATTATGACGAAGCACAATAGCCGCTTACTGAGTGAATTGCAGGAAACTGCTGCGGGGTTACATAAGGCCGGTGTTATTAGTGCGCGACGAATGAATGAATACCAGCAATTCCGCAACCTGGAAATACAGGAAATTTCCCCACAACAAATCAAAGCCTTGCGCTTGCGCGAACACCTCAGCCAAGCTGTATTAGCTGCTGTACTTAACGTAAGTACTTCTGCACTGCAAAAATGGGAATCAGGCGATAATAAGCCGAATGGTTCCTCCTTGAGATTGTTAAATATCATCGAAAAAAAAGGCCTTGAGGCAATCCTCTAGACCTTTTTATATCACTCGTTTCAATCTTTATTGTTACAACACCGCCACAATTGCCTTAGCCACATAATCCATCTTTTCGGTGCTCAAACCCGCTACGCTGATACGGCTGGTATCGGTCATATAGATGCTGTACTCACTTTTTAATTTGCGCACTTGCTCAACCGTCAAACCTAAAAACGAAAACATGCCGCGCTCTTGTGCGATAAAACTGAAATCGCGCGCCTGCTGCAAACCATTGAGTGATTCCACCAAATGGCTGCGCAAACCGGCGATGCGTTGGCGCATTTGGGTGAGTTCGTTTTGCCATATCTGGGTGAGTTCATCGCTATGCAGGATGATGTCCACAATGGTCGAGCCATGCGCAGGCGGCATTGAATAAATACCGCGTGCAACGTTCAGCAATTGACTGAAACCGGCATCGGCCTGTTGAGTATCGGCAAATACCAGACTCAGGCTGGCTGCGCGCTCACGATACAAACCAAAGTTTTTGGAGAAGGAGTTGGCAACGATCATTTCCGGTACGCGATTGGCCAGCATGCGCAGACCGTATGCATCTTCCTCCAAGCCTTCACCGAAGCCCTGATAGGCCATATCCACAAACGGGATAATACCGCGCTCAACCAATACATCGGCCACCTGGTCCCACTGCGTGCGAGTCAGATCCGCACCGCTGGGGTTGTGACAACAAGCGTGTAGCAATACCAGATCGCCACGCGGGATTTCATTCAGGGTTGCCAACATCGCCGTGAAATCAATGCTGTGACTGGCGTAGTCGTAATAAGGGTACTCACGCAGCTTAAGGCCAGCCGAGCCGAGCAATGGAATATGGTTTGCCCAGGTCGGGGTGCTCACCCATAGGTTGGCACCAGGCTTGGCGCGCTGGATCAGTTCTGCCGCGACACGCAAGGCACCACAACCACCCGGCGCCTGCACAGTGCGTACGCGCCCCGCATCCACTGCCGGGTGACCAACGCCGAATACCAGACGAGTGGATACTTCATTCGCACCGGGCACACCTGCTGGCGGGGTATAGGCCTTGGTGGTATCGCGCGCAATACGCAGTTTTTCCGCCTCTGCCACGGCCTTCATAATCGGGGTTACACCAGCATCGTTCTTATATACACCCACCCCAAGGTCAACCTTGTTGGGGTTAGTGTCATTGGCATAGGCGATACTCAAACCCAAAATAGGGTCATTGGGCAGCAGAGGCAGAACTTCAAACATGGCAGGCTCCGGATTCAGGGCGAAAAACAGTCAACAACAGTACGGAATGTAACTCGACGGGATAAAAACGGCGCGATTATACGCCGAGTTTTGCGCGGCGCACCTAAAAGCTAACCAGTTTTAACCATTCGGGGACGATGAATGTGCTAACTTGCCGGGCTGGAAAAAAAGGAACCGGATTATGACTATTGAATGGCACATCAACCCGTTAAATACCCAACTGATCCCGCAGATACAAAACCACATCGACCAAAAAACCAAACCCCTGGGGGCCCTGGGCCAACTGGAAGCCCTGGCCATGCAGATCGCACTTATCCAGGAGCACAAACGACTCAGTATTGAGCGCCCATTAATGCTGGTATTTGCCGCCGACCACGGTATCGCCGATGAAGGTGTGAGCATCGCCCCCAGCAGCGTTACCCAGCAAATGGTGAAGAATTTCCTGGCCGGCGGCGCGGCCATCAACTGCTTCTGCCGCACCAATCACTTGCCATTAAAAGTAATAGATGCCGGCATTAAATATGCAATCACCCCGGAACCGTCTGCATTAATCAACCAGCGTATAGCGGCGGGCACGCGCAACCTGGCCCAGGAACCGGCGATGACCGAAGCCCATGCCCGGCAGGCGTTGCTATTCGGGCAATTACTGGCCGAGCAGGAAATTAACGCCGGCTCCAATTTGCTCGCCTTTGGTGAAATGGGCATTGGCAATAGCAGTTCAGCGGCAGCGATTTTGGCAGCCATTAGCGGTGAACCGGTGGAGAAATGTGTGGGCCTGGGCACCGGTATTAATCCGGATCAGCTCGCGAAAAAAATCGAACTGGTTAAACAAGGCGTAGCACGCGTGCGCGATAAATCACCACTGAATATTCTGATTGAATTGGGCGGTTTTGAAATTGCACAAATTTGCGGTGCCATGCTCTCCACCGCACAAGCGAAAAAAATCATTTTGGTGGATGGATTTATTGTCACTGCCGCCGCGTTACTCGCGGTGCAATTTAATCCCAATGCGCGCGATTATATGATCTTTGCCCACGAGTCCCACGAGGCGGGCCATCAACTCATGCTGAAATTGCTCAACGCAAAACCGCTTTTAAATTTGGGTTTGCGTTTGGGCGAAGGCACAGGTGCTGCACTGGCCTTGCCACTGATTCAATCCGCCGTGACTTTTTATAATCAAATGGCAACTTTTGAAAGCGCTGGGGTAAAAGTTTAATTTTTTAGTGCCTGTGAAGGATCAGCTAGCTATGCAAGACACGCCGTAAATCCATCCATGGAGGCTCATCGTCGACTGTCGTATTTGTTCCATTCAAATGTACGACACTTCCCACATCCATGTGGGTCGTCCTTGTCTCCGATGGTCTTGCATAGCTAGCTGATACTCCACACGTAGATCATCGCAAACACAATGAAAAACCAACTCAATTTATTTTTTCTCGCACTCGGATTTTTCAGCCGCATTCCCATGCCGGCCTGGGTGGTGTATTCACCGGAAAAACTCAACCAATCCAGTCGTTATTTAACCTTGGTCGGCTGGCTACTGGGGGCGTTAGTCGCGGCGCTATTTTTTGCTGCGCAGTACTTATTTCCCGAAACCATTAGCCTCTGGCTGGCGATGGGATTTAGTTTATTACTCACCGGCGCCTTCCATGAAGATGGTTTAGCCGATACCGCTGACGGCTTTGGCGGTGCGTTTGCGCGCGAGAAAAAACTCGCAATTATGAAAGACAGCCGCATAGGTACTTACGGCGCCGCTGCACTGCTCATGGCATTAATCGGAAAATATTTATTATTGAGTGAAAATAGCGAAATCATTATTGCGCTACTTATCGCCTACCCGCTTTCACGCGCACTGGCTGTCAGCTTGATTGCTGATATGCAGTATGTGACAGATACCGACACCAGCAAAAGCAAGCCGCTCGCCAATCAATTAACCAGATTTGATTTGAGCATTTTATTGCTAACTGCCCTGCCCGCACTGTTATTTTTATCACCGACGCATGCTGCAATTTTAGGTTCGACATTAGTTGTGGTGCGCCTACTGGCAAAGTGGTATTTAAACAAACAAATCGGCGGTTATACCGGTGACACTTTAGGTGCGGTACAACAAGTCAGTGAATTAGCAATTTACGGAGTATTGCTCGCCTTATGATCCAGCTTATTCTTGGTGGAGCCCGCTCTGGCAAATCGCGCTACGCAGAACAGCTTGCCGTAGCAACACAAAAGCCCGCGCTTTATATCGCCACTGCCACGGCATCTGATACAGAAATGGCCGCGCGCATTGCGCATCACCAGCAACAGCGTCCAGCTGAATGGCAGCTGCGCGAGTGCCCGCTGGATTTAATTGCTGCCTTGCAAGAAGAAGCGCAAAAACCGCAAACCATTTTGGTAGATTGCCTGACGCTTTGGCTTAACAACCAACTGTTTCACTTTCCCAAACAAGATTTTTCTGCATTATTTGATGCACTGGTGGAAACGATTAAATCCCCCACTGCCGATATTATTTTTGTCGCCAATGAAGTGGGCCTTGGCATAATTCCGTTGGGAGAAATCAGCCGTTCTTTTGTCGATGAAGCGGGCCGCTTAAACCAGAAACTGGCGCAGGTCGCAGACCGAGTATTTTTTATCGCCGCCGGCTTGCCGCTCCAACTGAAAGGCAGCAATTAAAAACCACGAGGCGCATAGCAGTGAGTAAACGAATAATTACCTTGATTCGCCACGGTAAAGTCGATGGCCCAGCAGCACTTTATGGGCACACTGATATCGCCTCCAGCAGCGAAGGCTTGCACGAATTGCAACATAATATTCAGGCGTTGCACCAGCTAAACCCCGTTAGCCATATTGTGTGCTCGCCCTTAATTCGCTGCGCGCACCCGGCGCAAACCTTTTCGCTTGCGCAACAAATGCCGTTGCAAATTCTCAACGACTTAAAAGAAATGAATTTTGGTCATTGGGATGGAATTCCCTTTGAATATTTTACTGAGCAGAACTGGCAGGCCATAAGCCGATTCTGGGAAACACCCGCAACAGCTCACGCACCCAATGGAGAAACCTTGCAACAGTTTGCCGAGCGAGTTATTCACAGCTGGCAGCTAATCCAAAACAATACCAGTGCCCATCATCAACTGGTGATCTGCCACGGTGGGGTAATACGAATTATCATCGCCCACCTGCTCAACCTGGATTGGCGCAATGCAAGTTTGTTCCGGCAATTGAATATCGATTATGCAAGCCAAACGCGCGTTGAAATTGCAAATCATCCGGACGCACTACCGATGATCAGTTATATAGGCATAAAAGCTAACTAGCCGTTATAAACTATTTTCTTTTTATTAGATGTACCGAGAGCCGTGTGAACAACCAAGACGATATTCAACAACTACTTCCCGACCATAACCAAAGTTTGGTTACCCGCACACTGATCGAGTGGAAGCAACTCGCCTTGTTGGGTGCGCCAATATTAATTGCGCAGCTGGCGCAAATGGCGAATGGTGTTATCGATACTGTAATGGCCGGTCACGCCAGTGCGGAGGATTTGGCCGGTGTAGGTATAGGCACTAGCTTGTGGGTACCTACGCTGTTATTTTTTGCCGGTATCCTCGGTGCTATGCAACCGACCATTTCAGGTCATCGCGGCGCGGAGGACTGGAATAAAATTATGCCCACCTGTTGGCAGGGAATTTATATCTCGCTGGTTGGCATGGTGTTGATGATTATATTTTTAACCCATTTACAACCGGTACTCGAATTACTGCAACTGGATGAAAAAACCGCATACATTGCCGACGGTTATTTGCAGGCTTTTGCCTGGGGTGTTCCTGCACTTTTATTATTAACCGCACTGCGAGGATTAACCGATGGCCTTGGGCACACTCAGGTGATTATGTTTTTCTCGCTCCTGAGTACCCTGCTCAATTTGCCGCTCAATTATATTTTTATTTACGGCTTTGATTTCGGCCTATTCCAATTGCCGGCCATGGGCGGCATAGGTTGCGGCTGGGCCACCAGTATTGCCAACTGGGTAGCAACTATTGCGTTATTGATTTACTTAAATACCAGCCGTATTTATCAGCAGTATCATCTACTCGCCAACTGGGTTGCTCCAGCAACAGAAGAAATAAAACGTCTGTTAAAACTTGGCCTACCCATCGGCTTTAGCAGCTTTATTGAAGTGAGTATGTTTTGCATGATCGCCCTGTTTCTCGCCCCGCTCGGCGCCCAAACAGTGGCCGGTCATCAAATCGTGTTAAACGTGATTTCACTGATTTTTATGCTGCCACTCAGCATGTGCATTGCGCTAACCCTGCGCATCAGCTTTTTGGTGGGGGCACAAGATCAGGACGAAGCGCGTTTACTCGCGCGCAGTGCATTACTGCTCGCTGCTGCGATAGGCTGTACCAACGCACTAATCCTATTTTTAGGCCGCGACTGGCTTGCGAGCCTCTATACATCAGACATAGCAGTACAAAAAATTGCTGCGCAATTGTTTGTACTAGGCGCCATATTTCAAATCGCCGATGTAATTCAAGTCACCATGATGGGTGTACAACGCGGCTACAAAGATACCAAGATTCCCATGATTATTATGTTGGTCTCTTTCTGGGGAATTTCATTGCCGCTAGGCTACACCCTAACCTTCAAGGACTGGATCACCGAACCCATGGGTGCCCCCGGTTTTTGGACCGCATTAATTCTGGGCTTAATATGCGCGGCAACGTTGTTAACGGTGAGGATGTTCAGGTTTAAACAGCAAAACATCTTCTCTGAATAACGATAGGAATATTCCTGAATAGGTTCAGCTCCATAACACCTCTATCGCAATGATACCCTAGCCCATGTTATGGGAGCACAAAAGTAAAACTTGTTTGAATATAGACACTCAGTGTTCAGTTTTGCCAATAAGGATTACAGATATGTCGTCCTGCAATTTACCTGTTTCTGTTTTTGCCAAAGCAGCAATTTCAGCAGCAGTTGAACCATTTAATACCTGAGATCGAATATCTTGATGCTTGGAATATTTAAATAACCCATCACTGCCGATGAGCAAACAAAGATCTATTGGCATTGGACCAAAACCTATAGGAATACTATTTCCGCTCCCTAGTAATGGTTTAGCATGTTGCATATTTGTTAGTTGGTATTCATATTCACTATTAATTAACCAAGCTTCTGAATCACCTACACTCGCCCCCAGTACCAGGTCATTTTCTACCTTTCCCAGCACAGCGGTCGCTTCACCACCAAAGCGCTCACCTACCAAATCCATATCTATCTTTCTAAGGAAAGATTCAAAATCTTCCGCTCTGTTAAAATCACGTATGCGAGTTAGCTCTGCGAAAGCTTCAATAATGTAAGAGCCAGCTCTATCGCCGCTTCCAGTCCCGCCAGCGCCATCCGCGATACAAAACCATATTGACCCACCCACTTTTGCTACATATAAGCGATCATCTCCTCGCTCACTTTGTTGTTCCAGGTAGCTGCAAACAGTAAACATATTTAAGACCATATTTATGTGCATTATTGATTTTTTTGCGCATAAAGCCAACGGGGGGCCTAGCTAAAGCCGCGATTTACAAACTGTCCAACGCATGCAGTGCTGATCCTCCCCCGAAAAAATGGACACCTAGTTTTTTAAGCTAAATATTGTTCATATTCCATCGGAGACATATACCCAAGTCCGGAGTGTAACCT
>JAGKWY010000210.1 GCA_021151625.1 Gammaproteobacteria bacterium
CAAAGGGGTAGTGGACTCTAATGATTTGAGCCTGAACGTATCGCGCGAAATTTTGCAGAAAGATCCCAACATCGATTCCATGCGCTCTGCATTGACCAAGCGTGTGTTGGATATGCTGAGCAAAATGGCGAAGAGTGAACCGGAAAATTACGCCGGTTTCTGGAAAGAATTTGGCCAAGTGATGAAAGAAGGCCCGGCGGAAGATTTTGCCAACCGCGAAAAAATCGCCAAGCTGTTGCGCTTTGCTTCTACCCACACTGAAACCGCCGAGCAAAATAATTCGCTCGAGGACTATGTGGCGCGCATGAAAGAAGGCCAGGAAAAAATTTATTACATCGCCGCCGAAAATTTCAACACAGCGAAAAGCAGTCCGCACCTGGAAGTGTTCCGTAAGAAGGGTATTGAAGTGCTGCTGTTGTCTGATCGCGTTGACGAGTGGTTGATGAGTCACTTGCAAGAGTTCGAAGGTAAGAACTTCCAGGACGTAGGTAAGGGTGAACTGGATCTGGGTAAGCTGGATACCGAGGAGGAGAAAGAAGCCCAGGAAAAAGTTGCTGAACAACTCAAACCATTGTTGGAGCGTGTGAAGACCGCATTGGGTGAAGAAGTTTCGGAAGTACGTATTACCCACCGTTTGACCGACTCACCTGCATGCGTGGTAGTTGGCCAATACGATATGGGAGCGCAAATGCGCCGTATCCTGGAAGCCGCTGGCCAGAAAGTACCGGATTCCAAACCGATCTTTGAGTTGAACCCGGAGCATCCGCTGGTGAAGAAGTTGGAGGCGGAGGCTAATGAAAGCCGCTTTGGTGATTTGGCGCATATCCTGTTTGACCAGGCTAACCTGGCAGAAGGTGCGCAATTGCAAGATCCTGCAGCCTACGTACAACGTTTGAATAAGCTGTTGTTGGAGTTGAGCCACTAAGCGTTTGTCGTCCTTATAGTGTCATTCAAAATGACCTTGTCTATAATCAGGCAAGGTCATTTTTTTTGCCTGTTAACCCGAGTTTGGGTTCTTAAGGTACAGATTTTTGAGGTATAGGTTTTATGGAATACAAAGAAATTAGTTTGCCCGCCGCAAAATCCATCGCGCTGGTTGCGCATGACAACAAAAAGCAAGACTTGCTCGCCTGGTGTAAAAAGCATCGCAGCGATCTGCAGCAACACACGCTGTTTGCCACAGGTACTACCGGTGCGTTAATTGAAAAAGAAACCGCGTTACCAATTAATAAATTAATTTCCGGCCCCTTGGGCGGTGACCAGCAAATTGGTGCGCTGATTACCGAAGGCAAAGTGGATATGTTGATTTTCTTTTGGGACCCCTTTGAGCCAATGCCACACGACCCGGATGTAAAAGCGCTGTTGCGCATTGCGGCTGTGTGGAATATTCCAGTGGCCTGTAACCAAAGCTCTGCCGATTTTATGGTGGCATCACCGCTGTTCAACAGCGAATCGACCCATGCAGTTCCCGATTACGATGCCTATATTGCCAAGCGTTCCAGTGCGAGTCGCTAACTATGAATATTGAACAACTGCAACAGGTATATTTTTCTGCCGATTGTCTCTACAGCTTGCAAGATGTTGAAGAGGCGCTGGATGAATTGATTGCACCAATCATTCAGGATCTCGGCGATAAAACGCCGTTAGTCCTCGGCGTAATGAACGGCAGTCTTGCGACGCTGGGTTATTTATTGCCGCGCTTACCCTGTTTGCTGGAGATAGATTATGTACATGCCACTCGCTATCAGGGGGCATTGCAAGGCAATCAATTAATCTGGAAACGCAAGCCGGATGTTGAATTGAAAGGTCGCCATATTTTGTTGGTGGATGATTTACTGGATCAGGGCATCACCTTGAAGGCAATCGCTGATTATTGTCTGGAGCAGGGCGCTGCCCAGGTAAAAATTGCGGTGCTGGGCACTAAAAAAATCCAGGGTTATCAAGCACCGATAAAAGCAGATTACAGTGCACTGGATATTCCCGACAAATACGTATTTGGTTTTGGAATGGATTATCACAACTACTGGCGCAATGCGCCGGGTATTTTTGTCTGTCAGGAATAATTTATGTTAGCGATTATTGGCGGCTCCGGATTAAACCAGTTTCCGGAGTTGCGCATTATTAAAGAGCGATATGTTTCTACTCCTTACGGTGATTGTTCTGCACCGCTCACCTTTGCCGAAATCCAATCTGAAGGTAAAAACATTCCGGTAATTTTTTTACCGCGCCATGGTAAGGGGCACAGGTTGCCACCGCACCTTATTAATTACCGCGCAAACCTTTGGGCGTTAAAAGAGGCGGGCGTTACTCGCATTCTGGCGATCAATGCGGTTGGCGGAATGGGGGCAGGCATGGGGCCGGGCGCGTTTGTTGTGCCGCATCAGTTAATCGATTACACCTGGGGGCGTGAGCAAAGTTTTAATTTTGCTGCAGATGGTTATGTTAACCATATCGATTTCACCCAGCCTTATAGTGCCCGGATGCGCGAACTACTAATCCAGTCATTAGCGGTGGCAGAGCTACCATTTCACCAAGAGGCAGTTTATGGCTGTACCCAGGGGCCGCGTTTGGAAACAGCGGCGGAAATCCAGCGCCTGATTCGTGACGGTTGTGATCTGGTGGGTATGACCGCTATGCCGGAAGCGGCACTCGCGCGTGAGTTGGGCTTGGAGTATGCGGCGCTGTGCCTGGTGGTGAATTGGGCAGCTGGCCTTGCAGATCAAGAGCTTAGCGTCGATGAAATGATGCAGGTTCTCGCAGCCGGAATAAGCGACATTAAAAAAACGATTTTCATATTTGCAAATGCAACAATTTGATTGAAGAAGCAACAAAAAAATCACCTCTTATTTCCAAGTTTT
>JAGKWY010000018.1 GCA_021151625.1 Gammaproteobacteria bacterium
TAACCGCTTTGCTATCGCGCCTTTTCGAGAGGCCGCAATTCTAGCGGACTCATTTTGAAAATCCTAGTCTTTTATATAACTGAACCAAAGGTTTTTTACAGTTTGATTAAATGCTGTTCAGGTCGATCAAAAGTCGTTATTAATCAGGGGCTTTGGGTAACAAAAATGGCCAGGCGGCACGCAGATATAGCACCATTGACCAAAGCGTTAATGCAGCCGCACCAGCGAGAGAGATGTAGCCCAGCGGCATAAGCAGCGGAATGTCCATCAGCAACACAATGATGGCTGTCATTTGCAGCGTGGTTTTGATCTTGCCGATATAAGACACAGCAACACTCGCACGCTGCCCCAACTCCGCCATCCATTCACGCAAGGCGGAAATAATAATTTCGCGCCCTACTATTACCGCAGCAGCCACCACAAACCATACCGAGTTATGGTGCAAGGTCACCAATAGCAACAATGCAATAGCCACCATCAGCTTGTCTGCAACCGGATCCAGAAAGGCACCAAACGGTGTGCTCTGGTTGTATTTGCGCGCGACATAACCATCCGCCCAATCGGTGATGGCTGCGACACTGAAAATCAGGGAGGAGACAAAATGGGCCCAACCGAACGGCAGGTAAAAGACCACGACAAACAATGGGATAAGGAAGATCCGCATCAGGGTCAGTTGGTTGGCAAGCGTCATAGGCAATTCTCTGGGCCAGATGAACAAATCAGTAAAACGGGCGCGATAATACACCAGCAAAGCGGCTTTCACATCCCGAGACTTAAATGTTAAGTATTAAAAATATCATTCATTATGGAAAAATGCGTAGATTTCCTCAGCCAACTTTTGGCTGATGCCATTTACTCGTGCCAGATCATCCACACTGGCATTCTGTACTTCCTGTAAACCACCAAAATGCCGTAACAACTCGCGCCGACGAGTAGCGCCTATGCCTGGAATATCCTCCAGTGTCGAAGTCTTGCGCTTTTTATCGCGGCGTTGCTTGTGACCAGTAATCGCAAAACGGTGGGACTCATCGCGAATATGCTGAATCAAATGCAATGCGGGTGAATCGCCTGGCAATACAATCTCAGCGCCTGTCTCACCATCAAACAGGGTCTCAAACCCCGCTTTGCGCGTAGTCCCCTTGGCAACACCAATCAATTGGACACCCTGAACACCCAATTCACCCAGCACCTCTATGGCTTTACCTAATTGGCCTTTTCCGCCATCGATTAGCAAAATATCTGGCAACTTTCCCTCACCATTTTGCAAGCGGGTATAACGACGCGTGAGCGCCTGCTCCATGGCCGCATAATCATCGCCACCCGTGATTCCTTCGATATTGAAACGGCGATAATCCGATTTGAGCGGGCCGTTAGTATCGAACACCACACAGCTTGCTACAGTTAGCTCACCACTGCTGTGACTGATATCAAAACATTCCAAACGCTGCGGAGTTTCATCCAACCCAAGCGCTTCTTGCAGGGCAACAAAACGATCCAGGGAATTCTTTTTGCTATTTACGTGGGCGATAAGATTTTGCAGTGCAGCTGTGGCCGCCATCTGCAACCATTTTGCTCTATGGCTGCGCACTTGATGGTTAATAAATACCTGGCGCCCTACCGCTTGCTGCAAGGCAGCACCAATTAATTCCAGCTCATCCAGCACTTGGCTCACAATAATTTCACGCGGAATTTCGCGCCCACTACTCGCCAAATAAAATTGCGGAATAAATTCAGCGAGGATTTCCGCCGGTGTTTCAGCCAGTGTTGATGAAGGATAAAAACTGCGACTACCGAGAATTCGCCCCTGGCGAATAAAAAGAATATGTACGCAAATTGCCGCTGCGCGCATTTCCGCCGCAATTACGTCAATATCACCATTCCCCTCTTCAATCACTTGTTGTGATTGCACAGTACGCAAAGCAGTAATTTGATCGCGAAAAGCAGCTGCTTTTTCAAACTGCAACTGTTGGGCAGCAGCATCCATCTTATCGGCCAACTCGCTCAGCAATTTATCGCTATTTCCCGTGAGAAACAGCTGGGTGTGATGCAAATCGGTTTTGTAATCCCCAGGGGAAATAAATGCTACACAGGGTGCCGAGCAGCGTTTGATTTGATATTGCAAACATGGACGCGTGCGATTATTAAAAACACTGTCCTCACACTGGCGCACGCGAAAGGTTTTTTGCAAAAAATTCAAACTTTCTTTTACCGCACCCACATTGGGGAATGGACCGAAATAATCACCGCGTTTTTTCTTTGCGCCACGATGAAAAGAAATACGCGGATAATCCTCACCACTGGAGATGAAAATATAAGGGTAGGATTTATCGTCGCGCAATAAGATATTGTACGGCGGACGATTGGATTTAATCAGGTTCTGCTCAAGGATAAGCGCTTCTGTTTCACTCGCGGTAACAGTCACTTCCACCCGCGCAATCCGCGCTACCAGCGCCTGGGTTTTGGGCGATAGCCCCGTTTTACGAAAATAACTGGAGAGACGTGCTTTTAAATTTTTAGCCTTACCCACATACAAAATTGCACCATCACTACCAAACATTTGGTAGATACCTGGCTGCTGGGTGGTATTGGCGAGGAAACGGGAAGAATCAAAAAGCTCAGCGCTGTCTTGCGTCATTGAAACAGGTCTGCAGAAAGAAAAAGCAGTCGCTTATACGACTGCTTCCGGATCGAGAAGATTATGTTTTACTGCCAGCAGGGTCAGCTCCACATCGCTATTGATATCGAGCTTTTCAAAAATACGGTAACGATAGGAGTTCACCGTTTTAGGACTCACACAAAAAGTGTTGGCAATATCGTTCACCTTTTGACCATTGGCAATCAGCATAGCTGTTTGCAGTTCACGCTGGGATAACTTTTCAAATGGCGATTCTTGATTGTTGCCACCGGAAAAGGTTTTGAGCGCGAGCTGCTGGGCAATACTATTGCTCATGTAGAGATCACCACGCGTCACTTTATTGATCGCATCGGTGATTTCAGTAAATTCCGCACCCTTAGTGACATAACCAACCGCACCTGCCTGCATCAGGCGAGTGGGATAAAGGTCATCATCACAGGCAGTAACCGCGATAATTTTAATTACCGGATTCACGGTCAATAGTTTTTTGGTGGCTTCAAGGCCGCCCATCCCCGGCATTTTCACATCCATCAGGACTACATCAGGCTTTACACTGTTGTTATTGATGGCCAACCATTTGCTGGCACATTTTTAGAGATTGTAGTGAGAGTCTGGCGAAACTACCACTCTTAAATGCCTATTTTAAGCTTGATTAAATGCCAATAATTAGGAAGATGATTGTTTTTTATTACTTTATGCAGAGCTGATCCATCAGGATTTTAGGTTATGCACCAAAACGATGAGCCCAAAATGGCTTGGCTGTATCAATAGCCCTCTGCAATCCGGACTTTAGGGATAGACCCGCGGCTCCATTTCCAACACAACACCGAACTTTTCCTGAACACTGGCAACAACACTATCGGCCAACTGCAGGATAAGTTTACCCTCTAGCTTGCCCGGGTTTGTCAGCACCAGCGCCTGATCCTGATGTACTTTCACACCATTTACTTCCCTGCCACGCCAACCGGCTTGATCAATCAACCAGCCTGCGGCCAGCTTTACCTGCTGTGCATCAATCGGGTAGGACACGATAGTGGGATAGCTGGACTTCAAGTGTTCAAATTGACCAATAGGAATAATGGGATTCTTAAAAAAACTCCCGACGTTGGGAATCTGCACAGGGTCGGGTAATTTCGACTGGCGAATTGCGATAACTGCCGCACTCACCTGCTCCGCAGTGATCTCCCCCTCAGGAATATCAATCAGTGCCGCACGCAATGCCGGATACTCCAGATTGAGCTCTGGAACTTTGCGCAACTTTAAGGTCACCGACGTAATGATGTACTGATCTTTCAGCGATTGCTTGAAAATGCTATCGCGATAGCCAAATTGACAACTCTCGTTGGTAAAGGTCACCATCAACCCGGATTGAATATTCAGTGCACTCAACTCGGCAAATACATCTTTCAACTCAACGCCATAAGCACCAATATTCTGGATAGGTGCAGCCCCTACACTCCCCGGAATGAGCGACAGGTTTTCCAATCCGTAAAAGCCATTATCGAGCGAATACTCCACCAGCTCATGCCAATTCTCGCCTGCTGCGACTTTCAACCAAACAAATTCATCGCTCTCTTCAACCAGATCAATTCCGCGTGTTTTCATGTGCAGAACCAAACCGGGAAAATCGCTGCGCAACACAATATTGCTGCCACCCCCCAATACTAACAATGGCAACTGTTCCGCTTTGGCAAAGGCGATTGCCTCACGCAAATCTTCATCACTTTGCACACTGACAAAATAATTTGCCACCGCCGGCACAGCGAGGGTATTGAATTTCTGGATATTAAAATGTGGCAAAAAAAGTGGCACAGCAAAAACCTGTTGGCAATTAAAAAGTGGATTGAATAATCATTAATAAAGTCGTTGGCGGATATGAGCCAACAACCCCTCAGCGGCCTCTTCTACCAGATCCAAAACCAATTCGAATCCATCGTTTCCACCATAATAGGGATCAGGAACTTCGCGATGATTTTTATCTGAACCGAATTCCAGGAATAACCCAAGATGACCGGTAAAATGTGCGGGCTTTAAGCGCTGCAAATCGCGCAAGTTGGCATTATCCATCGCCAGCACATAATCAAATTCATCAAAATCGGCCATACTCACCTGGCGTGCGCGCAAAACCGACAGATCATACCCGCGTTTTTTTGCTGCAGCGACAGTACGGGAGTCAGGCGCTTTTCCGATATGCCAATCGCCCGTACCGGCTGAATCCACCGTGATTTTTTGATCCAGTTTTTCACGCTTTACCAGCTCACGAAAAATTCCATCTGCCGTTGGCGAGCGACAAATATTACCCAGGCAGACAAATAACACCTTAGTCATAATCAATTTTCCAACAAGGCTTTTACACGCAACAAATCCGCTTCGGTATCTACGCCCCCAGGAACCTGCGCACAGGCTTCAGCGATATGAATTGCTTCACCATTGGCCAGCACACGCAATTGCTCCAGTGATTCTATTTTCTCTAGCATTGCCTGCGGCCAGGTAATAAAACGATTTAACAACGCCACACGATAGGCGTAAATCCCGATATGGCGTTGCGCAGGAAACTCGGCCGGCAAAGCATTTACCTCTACTTGCGCAAAATGGTCGCGCGGCCAGGGAATTGGCGCACGGCTGAAATAGAGCGCCTTGCCCTGCTGATCTGCCACCGCTTTTACAATATTGGGATTGCGAAAATCGTCCAGGGTATGAATTGGTTCACTCAGGGTGGCAACACTGGCATAAGTATTTTCTGCCAGATTTTTTGCGACCTGACTAATAACCGCCGGAGGAATTAAGGGTTCGTCGCCCTGTACATTCACGATAATGTCATCCGGTTTTAATCCAAGCTGTACAGCGACTTCCTGCAAACGATCAGTACCGGAATTATGCGCAGCCGAAGTCATACATACAGGCGCACCAAAACTCTTAACAACGGCTTCAATACGCGCATCATCGGTTGCGATAATTACTTTTAGCGCATCACTTTCGCAGGCACGTTCATAGACATGTTGAATCATGGGTTTGCCCGCAATTTCTTTCAGCGGCTTTGCAGGCAAGCGCGTGGATGCATAGCGCGCAGGAATCACAACATAGAAACTCATATTTTTGACCCAATTTGATAATGCAAAAATTACTTCAGGGGAAAGCGGGATTGCTTTCGAGCAATCACTCGCTCTAATTTTTGTGCAAGTGCCAACCAAAATGACTCTGGCAACTCCGCAGATACCGGCAAATAAAACCAGTTATCTTGTGCAAACTCGCGACACTTAACCGCATCTTTTTCAGTCATCACTATTGGCAAGCCATTAGCAAATTTAAAATCGTCTGCCACAAAATGATGGTGGTCAGAAAACGCATGCAATTGCACCTGAAAACCTAGTTGCGCTAAGGTATTCACAAAGCGTTGCGGATTACCTATACCAGCAACTGCAGTTATTTGATTCGGCAAATCTGCACGTGCAATTTTTTTGCCCGATGTCAGTTGAATCAATTCTCCCGGCTGGATTTGCATAGGGGTAAAAAACAGCGTTTCACCATTCACGGCAGGCAATACAAAATTGACCGCAGGGGAATTTACCACTACCCAATCAACGGTTTTCAAACGCGTTACAGATTCACGCAAGGGACCAACGGGCAAGCGCCAGCCATTACCCAAACCGCGCTGGCCATCCACCACTGCAATTTCAATATCGCGCCCCAGACGATAATGCTGCAAGCCATCATCACTTAACAAAATATCGCAACCTTGATCCTCCAGCAATTTGCCATTGGCAATACGATCTGCCCCCACAGCAACCGGTACATTGGTTTGCTGGAAAATAGCCAAAGGCTCATCGCCCGCTTCTTTGGCGGTACTGGCAGTCGTTAATAGATAAGGATAAGCAGGAGCTTCACCGCCGTAACCTCGGCTCATTACCCCGGGGTGATAACCCAGCGCTTGCAGCCTTTTAACCAGGGCGATAATCAGGGGCGTTTTCCCGGTTCCACCTACCGAGATATTCCCCACCACAATCACTGGAGTCGGCAGGTCTTTTTTCTGGTAGCGCAATACCCAAAAGCGGCGCAGCCCGGCCAGCACAATAAACACCCACATCAACGGTAATAGCCAAAAAGTCCAACGTGCACTGCCGTACCAGGCAGCAAGCCAGGAACCCTGTGGATTAGAAGCCGAATGTTGGGAAGATTGAGAACTCAATGGGCTGCCTGTAAAACAAAAAGGACTTTTGCAGCTAACTTATGGCAGCCAGCTAAAAAGTCCATTGAACCAAATAAGGTGTGTCGATCGCTCTTGGGCGATGATTGTAGCCGAGTCGCTAGTCTTTTTCAGGCTCGGGTTGGCGGGTGGTAATGCTTAAATGCGCAAAGCCCAGTTGCCCGGCCGCATCCATTGCCTGAACCACCGCCTGGTGGGGGGTTTTGGCATCGGCAGTAATAACCAGAGGCACCTTGTTGTTACCCTCAGAAAGCTTGGTAATCGCCGTTTTTAAGGTTTCCACCTTGTTGTTCACCAAAACCTGATCATTAACCGAGTAGCTACCATCGGCCGCAATCATAATTTCAATCTGCTTGGGCAATTCGCTGCTCTGCTCCCCCACTGCTTCGGGCAAATCCACGCTCAGTTGGGTGCGCTTGGTAAAGGTCGTGGAGACCATAAAAAAGATCAGCAGGAGAAACACCACATCAATCAGCGGTGTGAGGTTAATACCTTCGTCCTCGGTGCGTTGGCGACGAAATTTCACAATAAGCCCTCGCGCCTTAAACCAGCTTCACATCGACACGACGGTCGCTGTGCAATGCATCCACCAACTTAATAGCCTCGTCTTCCATGGTCACCACAATGGCATCAATACGACGCTGGAAAAAACGATGCGCGATAGTGGCCGGAATTGCCACAATCAAGCCCGCAGCGGTGGTGTAAAGCGCAACCGAAATACCGCCCGCCAGCACAGCAGTATCACCATTACCCTGCAACATAATCGCATTGAAGGTCTGGATCATCCCGAATACCGTACCCAACAAGCCCAACAAAGGCGCGATATTCGCAACTGTACCCAGTACATTCACATAGCGCTCCAGCTCATGGATCACCTGGTTAGCAGCTTCCTGTACCGAATCTTTCATTACTTCACGGCCGTGTTTGGAGTTACTCAAACCAGCGGCCAAAATTTGACCCAAAGGGGAAGATTGCTTCAGCTCACGCAGCTTGGTGGCATCCAGCTGGTTATTTTTAATCCAGGTCCAAACCTGGGCCAGCAAGGTTTTAGGGGCGATTTTGGCGGGATTGAGCGTCCAATAGCGCTCGGCACTAATGGCAATCACAATCAGCGAACAGGCCAGGATTGGCCACATCAAAATACCACCGGCTAAAAATATCTCTATCACAGACAGCTTCCTCTTATTCTTGGGCTGGGCACAGCGCCAGACTTAAACGCGGCGTAACATATCACATGCCACGCTAATTGCCATGGGCTAGCCAGCTTTGTCTGTAAATGTGTGAAGAAGTTTCAAGAAGGGATGCGGAGAAAAAAACGCTATTGAGATTCCGGCTACTCGAATCATGCAATGATCCTTTCGCCGGATAATAGGAATGGATTAACTTTCAACAGCTAACATCAGGTTATGTTGATCGATGGGTATACTTTTATTACGCAAACTCATTCCAGCGGTTGGGTCAAAACTGGCAATAGCCTGAACGAGTGAATCGACATTGACACCACCGGAACGCAGATTTTTTAATTCGTCTTGCATAGCAATTGTTTCATCAGCTACTCGCCCCACCTTGTTACTTTCAAACACTGCGTCATTTTCAAACTCAGCTTCATAGCTAGCGATCATACTACCAAGATCGAAAGTAGCAGCAAGCACAGAAGATGGAATAAGATTTTTTGCTACAGCAGTTACAGTAAGCGATTTTGGCAATGAAACATTACCTGCCGCATCTTTCGCCGTAATATTCACCGTTTGATTGACTGTCAACGCCGTTCCGAGGGTAATCGTGTATGCGCCGGTGGTTGCATTCGCAGTAACGCTACCTAATGACGCGCCCGAGCTATTTTTAACCTCCACAATACTACCCGGTTCGGCACTACCCGTAATCACATTACGTGCAGAATTAATACCTGCCGAAGGTGCAGCAGGACGCGTTTTGTCAGGCGCAATTAACGACTGGGTATCGGATACATTTCCCGCCGCATCTTTGGCAGTGATTTTCACCGTTTCTTTATTAATCAACGCAGTACTTAACGTGATTGAGTAATCTCCTGTGGTTACATTAGCTGTCGTTGTTTTTAATTGCGTACCAGCAGCATTTTTAACAATTACAGTGCTACCCGGCTCCGCTTTACCGGTAATCACTTTACCTGCGGCATCAAAGTTCGCACTTGGTACAGAGGGCGCAATTAGATCAGGGGTGTTAAGAGTTTTCGGAAGCGATATATTGCCTGCCGAATCTTCAAACTTGACGATTATCGGCGCCCCTGTGAGGTATTTTTTGTCAAGGAAATGTTGGAAGTAATCCTGATTCGTATCCGTTTGCCCAGAGGCAATTAACGTTTCACTGGCATCATAAACCTTAACCCTGGTATTTCTCTCTCCCTCACCTTCAATCCTGGTTCCTCTGGCATCATTGTAAATATTGAAAATGCCAAGCCAAGGCTCTACATGATCTGTTTGAGGCAGATCATCAAAAGTCAGAGTTTCTCCGTTGGAAAACTTAATGGTTTCAATTTTTCCATCACTATAGGAAGTGCGGTTATCCAAATTCCAATTCGCAAATACAATTCTGTCGTAGGGCGAATTGTTGAAACCAACTTCTACACCAGCAGCAGTCTGGGTAAATACAAAATCATTTTTTGTTATTCCTACCCCAAACTCGAGGGTATCAATACCCGCAACATCCAAAACATAATCATATCCATCACCTAAATTATACCGGTAGATGTCATTTCCACCCATATCAGAAATTACATCATCACCTGTGCCACCGATATAGATATTATTATCCGGACCACCTTCATAATTGGTGTATTCATTTTCAAGGAAATCAATTCCCTCACCACCATCGAGCACATGACTACCATTTGAGTGGAGAATATCGTTACCATTTCCACCATAAAGTGTACTCACACCACTCTCAGAGTAAAGATAATCATTGCCCTCATAGCCCCAAAGCGACATGTCGCGCGATGAGTACAGAGAATCTCCGAAGGCAGTGCCTTTGGTCGTCAGTAAATTAACTTGATCGAAAGTTAACGACACTCCATTCGAAAATTTAATTAAATCGAAACTTCCTGTTGAGCGATCCGCAGTAAAATAATTGCCGATACTGATTCGATCCCCTGTACCTTTAATTGACATAACAAGCCCTTCGAATCGATCATGAATGAAGGATATATCATCTGGGAGAATACCTGTTGATAACTGAAGGACATCGGCATTGGTTGAGGTCGTATGCCAGTTACCCGCAATGTGGTCTTTACCATCACCACGACCAAAGATAAAAACATCATTGCCAGCCCCACCATCTAAAACATCGTTGCCTTTGCCACCTGTGAGTGAGTCATTACCTGATCCAGCGTTGATAGTGTCATTACCAGCGCCACCGTTGATGGTGTCAGCAGTTGCGTAACCAAATAGCTGATCATCCGTTTCAGTGGCGACAAGAACTTTTTCTTTAATAGTAGCGATGCTCCAAATATCACCATTGGAAAATTTGATTTGCTCAATCTTATTTACCGATGTGGCATCGTTACGGAAATAATCCCTTACCAACACACTGGCCTGGCTATCATTCAGGGTTAGTTTCAAATCATTATTGATTCGCTTAACAGATATTTCCGAAGGCAGGATTCCATCAGTGATCTGGATTACATCCGTCTTACTTGTGGTTGAGTCATTATTCCGGATTTCATCATGACCGGAATCTTTACCAAAAAGATAAGTATCGTTACCGGTACCACCATCGAGGAAATCATTACCAGCGCCACCATCTAGAGAGTCATTACCGGCAACACCATTAAGAACATCATCACCAACGCCACCAGTTAATACATCTGGAGCAGAGGTGCCCGGCAGTTCTCTAGCTTCCACCGCCGGGGCAGAACTAGTAATAGATTGAATTTCAGACGAGTTCCAAATAGTCCCATCGGAAAATTTAATTGCGCCTAAATCCAAGCCCCCAAGAGAGGTGCTGCCTCGTACATCAATAGAGTCGCCAGTATTATTCAGCTTAAATAAGAAGCCATCATTCAGTTTAAATACAGATATTTTTTCCGGTGAGACTCCAGGGCCAAACGATAAGGTATCAGCGGCATCGACAAACACTACGTCCTGACCTGCCCCATGTTCAAATACCAAAAGATCAGCTCCCTCAGCCCCCACTAAACGATCATTACCCATACCGCCTGTTATTACATCATCACCCGCGCCCGCGTGAATTTCATCATTCCCAGCATCTCCGTGTAGGATGTCATGGCCACTATAGGATTCAATAATATCGTCACCGGCATTCCCTTGAATAACGCTGCTCTGCTCAAAACCATAGAGAACATCATTTCCGTCAGAACCTTTAAGAGCCAAAGCGCGAATTGCATTAGCATTCAGCTCATAACCATCGGCAAATTTTATGGCTTTGATGTAATCGGGATTATCGCGCGCGTGCAAAAAATAGCTATCGACAGTAATTGAATCAAGACTGTTTTTAAACGAAATAATCAGTGAGCCTCCCGTCGCTGTCGATCCCCGGGTTATCACCAAATCAGCTGGATTTATGCTGCTACCGAATTCAATGACATCACTCTTTAGGAATGGATGTTCGAAACCATAATCAGCAACTGTGTCATTGCCAAAACCTGCTTCAAAAAAGTAGTGATTAGATCCATGCCCGCCAACAAGAATATCGTTGCCGTCATTTCCTGCAATAGAATCTTCGCCATCCCCACCAATTAGCGTGTCATTTCCGGCTCCACCAAACAACTTGTCTGCGCCATCATGGCCGGTGAGGATGTCGTTTCCTGCAAGACCATAAATTTCGTTATGACCTTCATATCCATAAATTGAGTTGTTGTATTCTGTGGGGATGAGCACTTTCGCTTTCACGTCATCAACATTCCATTCTGTTCCATCATGGAATCTAAAGGTTTCAACAACATGCTCACTGGTAGCATCTCGTAAAAAGAAATTGCTTACCGTAAGGCTGTCACGTCTTTCTTTAATTTTAATGATTAAATTGTCGTCGAATCGTGAGAAAATGACATTCTCAATGGTGATGGACTCATTAAATTGAATAATGTCCGAGTTACCAAAATTGTTGTTATCAAAAGTTCCATTATCAATGGTGTCATTACCCGATCCAATGGAAAACAAGTAGGTGTCTTCGCCCATCTCTCCAGACAACCGATCATCACCAAAACCGCCATCCAGAATGTCATCGCCGAAACCACCATTTATTATATCGGTACCATGCCCGCCTTTAATATACTCATCATCAGCGTATCCTGTGAGGGAATCGTTTTGATCGGTACCGTCAATAGTAACGTGAGACCTCAATTCACTTAAAATTCTAGTGTTATCCCATATTTCTCCATTTGAAAATTTAAAAGTTTCAATAGCATTCTGTGTAAATGTACCACTGTTATCAAAAGCGTCTTCAATCAGAATGCGGCTGCCGTCAAGTACACGAATTACGAGGTCATTATTCTTTCTCTGCACAATAATATCGTCGGCATTGAGGCCATTTGAAAACTCAAGACAATCTATACCCGCAGTGTCAACGATCGTATCGTTACCTCCTCCGTAAGCATACTGGTAAATATCACTACCTGCACCACCCGCCAAGATATCGTCGCCATTATTACCAATGAGAACATCATCCCCTGAATTACCATTAACGCCTAAACCAATGGTGACTAGCCTGGATTGAATGGAATCACTGTCCATTACCTCGCCACTCGCGAAAACAAGTGACTCAATAGCGCCTGTCGTAAACTCACCTGAATTGGTAAACGCGTCTTTGACAGTAATCGTAGATGCATCTTTTAATAACTGGATAATAAGATTATTGCTGTGATCACGAGTTAAGGTAATGTCAGTTGATCCGATACCCAGACCAAATTCGATTTTCTCTAACCCCGCACTATCCTGGATAACATCATTACCATCGCCCAATTCATAACGGTATATATCGTTACCGCTTCCACCGTTGAGTTGATCATTGCCCTTGCCACCAATGATTATTTCACTGCTCTGAGTACCAGGAAGTGTATCGTTATCGCTAGAACCCAGAACATAATGTTCGGTCAGCCTTTGTTGGATACTGGAAGCACCCCAAGCAGTACTGTCTGAAAAACGGATGTATTCGATAGCGTTTGTAGAGAAATTATTACCAGCACCTGAAAACGTATTTTTTACTGTAATTGTTCCGCTATCTTTTACGTGAACCAGCAAGTCAAGATTATTGCGCGTTACAGAGACCATGGAAGGAGTTATACCAGCAACAAGGTCTAGGATGTCACTCCCGGATGCATCATCAATAGTGTCATTACCATCACCCAAATAGTATTCATACCAATCACTTCCTCCGCCACCGATAAATTTATCCGCGCCCGATCGACCAACAAAAATATCGTTACCTATAGTTCCATTTAAGGTATCTTCATTCCATGTGCCTTTTATTTTTAGCGTTTCATTATAAATTTTTGTCAGATCCCACTGCGCATCGCTGAAATGAATTTTTTCTATAGTTTTAGAGGTGAAAGCATCGGAATTATTCGCAAAGGCATTTATAACTTCAATACTGCCGCCATCATTAAGTGACAACATCAAACTGGTGCCAACATGATCGACATTTACCTCAGTCGACTTAATGTTGCTCAACACCAGGATATCAGCACCACCATCGTCAAGTAGCAAATCTTTTCCATCCCCAGCAAGATAGTGGTAGGTATCATCGCCCAAACCACCCAATAGGACATCATCACCCTGGCCGCCTTTTAGCGCATCGTTATTATGGGAACCTTCCAAAACATCACCATCTTCCCAACCGCTTATCGATAAAACAGCTTGTTGAATGTAAGCAAGATTCCAAGTGAAATGATTATAAAATTGAATGGATTCAATTGTGGTTTCTGGTAGCAAATTACCATCCGCTTCTGAAAACATATCACGCACACGGATGCTATTAACCTGATTGATAATCACCAATAAATCACCACCAGCGCGGCGTAATACAACATCTTTCGGTGCTATACCAGCACCAAGGGCTATTTTATCGATACCTGCACTGTCTATTATTGTGTCGACACCACTACTAAGATCATAAATATAAGTATCGTTACCACCGTAGCCTACCAATGTATCATCACCATTGCCTGCATTGATAACATCATCTGTATCTACACCTAAAATTTCATCGTCACCAACAGTGCCAACCAATAACTCCTGCTTAATACGACTCAAGTTCCATTCGTCACCGTTGCCAAAACGAATTTTTTCGATGGCATAGTTTTCATTGATGGCACCCTCAATGAACATATCCTCAACATACAGGGCATTATTCTGATCCAGCATAATTTTCAGGTGATTGTTTTCACGCTGTAAACGAATACTGGATGGGTTGATTCCAGCTCCTACCTGAATGACATCAGTGCCTACCGTCTCGCGAATAAAATCTATACCATCATTCAGGTTGTAAACATAGGTATCATTCCCGCTACCTCCATTCAAATCATCAAAGCCAATACCTCCCTGCAAAACATCATCACCACCTTCACCATAGAGATCATCATTACCTCCATTGCCAAATAATTGGTCATTCAGCTCCCCGGTACGCAGGGTGTCATTGCCATCATAACCACGAATAGTATCGGCGGCGTTGGTACCGATAATGGAATCATTATCCTGACGGACAACTTGTAAGATGGTTATACGCGTAGATTCAGGCAGGGATGCAGCAGCATTAGCGATAGACTGGGTAAACTGGTGGTAAAGAGGGTTTAGATCGAAAGGATCGATACCTTTAACAATTGCCATAAAATCTTTCAATGCGGCCATTGCCGTTGGGTCATTGCTAATAAAACGATTCACCAACGCCAGGCCAACATCAGTAAAATCTCCAGCCCAATCCGAACCGGAACGCGAAAAATCTATTTGTGCAAATTGCGCCTTAGCATGACTTCCTTGCATCAACTGTGAGTACACGGCCAGTTCCAATTGCGTGTAAATGGTTTCTACCTCTACCGCATATTGTGCCTCAGGGTTTACCTGAAAAAAGCGCTCCCCCCAAAAGCTTTCCAGAACAGCAAGATGCTGTGCATCAACAAACTCACCTCTGCTACCAGCTACAACATTATTTTGCTTGGTCCATAACAGGAGAATATTTTTTACTTGTGCTCTACGCGTATCAATATTGGTAGTTGACGTAAACAACTCAACCGCTTGTTTTAATTGACCAGATGCATCCAACATCATGGCGCTGTGAAGCGAGCGTAAATTACCGACACCTGCAATATTGGGAAGTACACGAACATTGTCGCTTACTACAACCCCGTTTCCACTCAATTCTGATACCGCAACAGAGTCTCGGGTATCGCGGTTGAACCACAGTGTATTCGTTGTCCCAAGCGTTCCATTAGTACGGGTAAATTGTCCTTGTTCACGATGTTCTACCTGATATTTATCGTCGAAGGAATTATTAGTATAAGTAAGGCCAATAGATGCAATGCCTGCGCCGCTTAAACTTTGCAACTCACCCGCATCAGCAATACCGTTGGAATTACTGTCTTTCCAAATTCGCAGGCTACCAAAGCTAGAATCCAAATTCGTTATCTGTTGATCGTGATTGGAATCGAACTCCGCCAATGCCACATAACCATTTGCAGCTTTGGCTCCGCTTTGTAAAAATGTTTCCGAGCCGAACAGCTCCGTCCCGCCATCGATAAAACCATTATTATTACGATCCAACACCAACAACCCATCAACTGGCGATACCCAGTTAGTTCGCTCCGCAAAACCGTTGTTATCCAAATCAAAATTCACGCCACTTACCAATGAGCGAGTTCCGATTTTTCCATCATTGTTCAAATCCAATGCGAGCGGGTCAAAAATTCGACCAGCTTCTGAGGGAGCAGTAACTACAATTTCGCTAGAAAAGTCTTCAAGTTCAGGAGGCTCCTCGGAGCCCTCAGGAAAACTACTAAGATTTAAACCAAAATCACCATTATTAAAATCTAAAATGTAAATACTATTAGCTAGGTTTCCGCCAACAACGATCTTCAAAACCCATTCACCAAGAACGTCGTTATAAATCAGGTGGTATCGGTTTTCATTCAGGAATTTATTACTAGCATCAACTTCATACCATGCATCTAGCCAGCCATCTACAGTAGATTTTTTTAACTGCCCTCCAGTAGCACTTCCCGCTATGTACAAATCCGGTGAGGTTTCCGATAGATTGATGTATATCTGCCCCTGTCCATCACTATCCAGAATTCTGTCATCATCAGCGGTTTCAAAATAATAATTGTCTATACCATTGCCGCCATAGAGAATATCGATACCGTCTCCACCATAAAGACTGTCATCGCCACCACCACCAATCAGCACATCGTCGCCGGAACCTGCCCTACCATCTTTATAACCTCCGTATAAAATATCTGCCTGCGCACCGCCGACCAAAATATCCTCACCGTACAAACCTTGCAGGCTATAACTTTTATCATCGAGCGCGATGAGTAAATCATTAATACCGGTAATACCGTCAGGTAAGGCGCTCTCGTCAGTGGGACTTTTATTGTATAGGGTGCGGTAGACCGGTTGAATCAATGCACCTTCAGTGGCGCTAAATGTAGTTTCATGGCCCAGTACCACATCACCGGTCACCTCCGCACGATAATCGAAAAAATTAACATTCAACTCGTGAACTAACGCATCAGCGTTACCAACATAACGGTCGTAAAGGTAATTGGTAATGGGTTTGAAGATTTGACCGATGGAAGCGACCATGAATGGATTGTCGTTAGCATCTTTTATTCCAGCTGCTACCAAGTCAGCATTGGCGAGCGACAAACCACCCTTCTTGCTACCAGTATCTTTTGCCCATTCTTCCTCATACTCACGAATCTTTGCATAATTTTTAATATAAACATCCACTGCATTTTCTGCCTCCCTTTCAGTAACATCCAATGGATCACCGAATAAACCAAAAATTTGTGACTCTATATAACGACGCTTGGCAATACCAAGTGATTCGGATTTTCCTCCATTTGACCCATAACGAATTTCATACCAGGCTTTTGCCCGATTATCACTTTTTATTGCAGCATTTAAACTGGGGGATTTGCTTAACACTGCATTATATGACAGTGAAAGCAGAACAATGCGCTCAGGAGTATTATTTAAAGATTCATGGTCAGGCCCTAGCCAGGTTGTAACCTTCTTTTCAAAATCAACAACAGAATCCTCAAACATCTGACGCATCAACGCCTCATTTTCAGGCATAGTGAACGTTTTTAGTGTGATGTCACGCTGTTTTTCTTCTGGCAGTGCAGCGTTTTCGTTAAAACGCTTTAACATGATGGCATCTAGTGCTTTTTGTAAAGCAAGGGTTGTTGTTGGTGCAGCAAGAGCCTCTGTCAAAGCATCTCTATAACTCTTATCTAGAGTTATATTCAAATCCATCGAATCCAATACTTTATCTAACAAAGCTGAATTTGTTTCGATATTAAAGCCTACACCTATAGATGAATAACCGGCATTGTCAACATAAGGCCGATAATCTATGTTCTCGAGTTGCGCTATTATTTTCCAGCGTAATTCCTTATATTGCTCTTCCGTTAAAATTAGCGTACCTGCCAACATATTAAAACTCCTTAAATGATAAAATTACTACAATTTAATTACTCAATATCTATGCCACAAA
Source organism: Gammaproteobacteria bacterium (assembly GCA_021151625.1). Taxonomy (GTDB): domain Bacteria; phylum Pseudomonadota; class Gammaproteobacteria; order Pseudomonadales; family Cellvibrionaceae; genus Cellvibrio. Next base: position 17,541 of record JAGKWY010000018.1, read on the forward strand.
TTTTTTCTTTGTGCGATGAAATGCTCCATATCTCTATCGGTGAAAACTGTAAAAATGAGCCTTTCCAAGCATTTTGATAGAGCTTTCCATTGATCAAAAAAACCTCATCACTACCTGAAAACGTCAATGAATCAAATCCTTTTCTGTTATATTCATTTACAGAATCAAAAGTTAGAGCAGAGTCAATTACATAAAATTCACTAATATTTTTGCACGAATTATATTGCTTATATTCACCATACTCTGAAACCCGCTTATATATAACCTCTACAGACCCATCACCATCATCATCCGAGAGTGTTTTAAATAAAGAAACTTCTTTATTTTTCATTTGAAGCCTAAAACCTTTAATAGCATTACGGTAACCCGCTGTATCCAAGCCCATAAAGGAAGCATGTTGCCATTTAATACCTTCCTCAACTGCTTTTATTATCTCCTGCTCATCAGTAACCGCTTCCCACGCCAAAGCCTTAAACTGCTTATATTCAGGTAATATTTTTCTCTCGCATGCCGGGTATTCCATATATTTTGTTTTATTCAACATATCGACATAAGGCTGACAAATGGGATAGGAGTCGCCATAAACCAATTTAAAAGTAAGTGGGAATTTGTGACTCCCTACTTTTTTATTATCTGATTTTAAAGAAGAGGTATCAAACTCATTGCTAGCCACTGCTAACAATTCATCAATTCGTACTTGATAAGTTTTTGTTAAACAGCCCGTATCCTTACACGCGTTACGCTGCTCTTTTAACCAAGTACGTTGCTGTTGCTTCAACCCATCTTTGTTTTTCGATTTTTCTATCGCCACTTTATAAGCTCGGTCCAAATCTGAATCCAATGTAGATGTAGCTTCATCAGAACAAATAAGTTTTTCAACGGAAGCCGCAGCCTTTGCACAATCAAAACTCGCCGCCTGCAATGAGCCAGAAAGAGCTGCAATTCCAACAACCCCTACCACTTTGATAGTTGTTTTTTTCAACGCTGTATTCTTCATACGATTTTCCTCAACACACTGAACACCAGCTTTAATCTATCGGATGCTGGGAAGCAGGATAAAATAAATAAGAATGGGGATAATAAAATCCATGATATTGGAAATTGGTATGGCTTGATGAAGTGGCCAGCACATCCATTTTTACATCCAGTGTTTGAGGGATTCAGTCAAGGAATCGTCCATTGCCCTGTGAATTTAGGTGGGAATGTATACTGTGCGGATAATAGCAAGTGGCGCCATTTTGTAAACAGGTTTTAAGCGACTTTATTCTCACAAGAAAATGCTTTTAATTCTTAGCAACTATAACTATCCCCCTCAAGCTCATCATTTCCCTCAAAACAGCTCCTTAAGTGTATTTAAAATTGGATTGATGCAGCTATTCATTGAATTCTATTTCTTTAATCAACTTCCAGCGCAATTTAATATACTCTGGATTATCCCGAATGCTTGTATTGTCCGCCATAACATTCAAACTCCTTTGTTAGATTTAATTAGCTAAAATTCCACACAACTTCTTATTATCAACACCATAAACATCTAAATTTGACCCTTCATTAACATGCCCTGAGGCCCAATGACTTACATATATTTCATCTTTAAAATAGAAAATCTGATTATCACCTGTTAAATTAAAAGAAAAATATGGACCCAATCCAAATTTATCAGCATTAGCAACAGTTATATTTGAGTCGAAAAAATAGAATAACTTATATATATTGCACTCTTCATTTTTATCCACCTGATTCAGATAACTTTCTAATTTATATATGTATTTCAAGGAATTAGTTTTGCTATTATTATCAATAATTTTAAATGAAAAAAACTTATACTTATTGCTTTCCATTCCCTTTTTAATATTTTTCAATTCACGTAAATGCTCAGGATTATTTAACTTACCCCGTCTCGCATATTTAATGTTAAGCGCCTCCTCTACCACCTTTAGACTCTCAGTTTTATCCGTCATCCTCACCCAATCGACAGCTTTGAATTGATGAAATTGAGGAAGGATTTTTCTTTCACATACAGGGTATTCGGCATATTTAGCAGCATTAAGCATGTCGATATATGGCTGGCACAGCGGATATGAATTTCCCGATATCAATTTAAACGTAATTTTTTTGCTGAAGAAAAGGCAGCAGTATTATCGGCCAGAGCACTAGCAGTGAGCTCTCCTATACGAGCCCGATAGGCTTTTATCAAACACCCCGCATCACTACATTGATTACGCTTTTCCTTTAACCATGTACGCTGCTGTTGTTTCAGCGCATCTTTATCATTTATTTTTTCCGCTGCTTCTTTATAAGCACCTGCCAAATCCGCATCCAACTTGGATACAACCTCATCAGAACAAATAAGCTTTTCAATCGGGATTATTGCCTTGGCACAGTCAAAACTCGCCGCCTGTAAAGAACAGGGCAAAGCTGTAACCCCTACAACTCCTATCATGTTGACAATTACCTTTTTAAACACTGCATTATTCATAATGATTTTTCCTCTCAATACTGGATATCTGCATCGGCGGGCGCAATTAAATGGGATAAGGATGGGAATAGATAAATCAATGGGATTGAAGTATTGATTCGGCTTGATGATGTTGCCAGTACATCCATTTTTACATCCAGTGTTTGAGGGATTCATTCAATGAATCGTCCATTTGCCCTGAGAATTTAGGTGGGCATACATACAGCGCTGATCATATCAAGAGACGCCATTTTGTAAACAGGATTTAAGCGACTTTATTCACAAAACAATTACTGTCATTAAATGCAAACCATAACCAATCAAACACAGAAAACCGCACAACCAAAAAATAAATTATCTTAAAACACCCCATAGAAATGCTTGCATAGGAATAACATCTCTTTAACCATAATCAATTTAATACACCATCCACCCAAAACCGTTGCTTAGGCAAACATACATTATTCAAATCATAATTTTGCAATATAAACTCTCTTGCCGTATTACCCAATCGCACTTGCTCCTGCGGATTATTCAACAAGTGTGTAACCTGCCCTGCTATTTTTTGTGCATCAAAAAAGTCCACCAAGATCCCGGCCTCATTGTGTTTAATAACTTCCTGCACCGGTGTTGTATTGCTGCCGACAATTGCACAACCTACGCTCATGGCTTCCAGCAAACTCCAGCTCAGCACAAATGGATAGGTTAAATAAACATGCACACTGGATACTTGCAGCAGTTGAATAAAGTTTGGATAGGATAACTTGCCAACAAAATGCACCCTGCTTAAATCCAGCTGGCTTTTTACTTCTTGCAGGAATAGTTCTTTCCAGGTTGTACCGGTCGGCGGTTTACTGCCGTAACTGACATCATCCCCACCGACAATAATTACTCTGGCTTTTGGATTTTGTTTAAGAATTTCCGGTAAGGCGCGCATAAAAATATGATAGCCGCGCATAGGTTCCAGATTGCGGTTTACAAAGGTAATTATCTGCTCGTCGCGCGTGATGGTTTTGCCATTCAGCTGCATGGCTACATTGTGGTTAGGCTTTAGTAGATCGGTATTTATGCCGTCATGGATAACCGATATTTTTGGCTGGAAATATTCAGGGAAAACGGAGCGCTGATAGTGTGTAGGTGATAATCCTGCATCGGCCTGTAGTAGATGCAAATCAAAATTGGCATTTTTCAGTTTTAACCGGCAGGCAAGATCTTCCTCATGCTCGGTGAATTCCGGATCAAAATTGGTGTCTGCACCATGAACTTGATAATAAAACTCGCAGTAAAGCGCGAGCTTCGCTGTTGGCCATACTTCTTTTAAGAACAAGCTTTCACCCCAACCGGGGTGAGCAATAATGAGATCGGGGTTAAAACCTTGTTTTTTTAATTCCAGTGCTGCCCGAAACGCCGCTTCAGCGCGAATGGTTTTGGTTTCCATATCCACCAGCCATGGGTGAATATTTTCACTACTACTCCGCCGTATTGAATAATGATGAACTTTTACACCATGAGGCACAGGGCGTTTACTGGGTGTCAGCACACGAATATCGTTTTTGGTATCTGCCGCTAAAGCAGGAGCCAAGTGCACAAATTGTGCAGGAAAGTTTTGGTGGATAAATAAAATTCGCATATTCTAGTTCCATAAACCCGTATTAACGGGTTGAACATTTCGTAGATACAGGATGCTGTTGCGCCACTTCTGGATACCCACTGTAGCGCACATGGCGGAACATGTTAATTATCTCTCCCGAATACTCTCTTGCTTATACCTTAGCAACGGCGACAGGAAATATTCAATCACCCTTCTCTGCGTTGTCTTCACTTCCGCCGTGACCGCCATACCTGGAATTAATTTCACATCTTTCGCCTCTACTCGAATCGTGCTCTTGTGCATTTTTAAATGCATGGCAAACACAAGACCCAGTTTTTCATCGAGGATAGCATCGTCAGAGATATGGGTGACGGTGGCGTCGATCAGACCGTATTTGGTGAAAGGAAAGGTGTGGATTTTGATTTCAGCGGGCATATCGCTTTGCACAAAGCCGATATCCTGGTTGCCGAGCATGACTTGGACTTCCAGGTTTTCTTCTTCCGGAACCACAATCATTAATTGTTGCGCTTCGGTGACCACACCGCCGATGGTGTTGACCGCCAGTTGTTGCACGTAACCAGAGACTGGGGCGTAGAGGATTTGTTTATCGTTCATATCGCGGGCTTTCACCAGCTCTTCGGTGATAGTAGCGATCTGGTTGCGACTGTCGGCAATTTGTGCGAGTAACTTGCTGCTGGTATCAGCTTTCAGCGCATTGATTTGTTGTTGCGCTTCGTTGATGGCGGCGATGAGTTGCTGCTGGATTTGTTGCTGGGCGGCAAGGTCTTGTGTGCGTTCGATGCGCTGTTGCTCCAGCTCCAGGTATTCCGCTTCTGAAGCCATATTCTTTTGATAGAGACTGTGCAAGGCGGTGGCGCGCTTGGTGACCATCGGTAAGGTTTGTTCCAGCTTTTTGATGGTTTCCAGGTTGGCGATTTTCTCGCTTTGCGCTTTGGTTAAGGCGCTGTGCAAGCTGCTGAGTTGCGCCTGGTATTGCTGCCATTGTTCCCAGGTTTTTTGTTGGTGCAATAATATTTCTGAAGCAGACAAGGTGAGTTTTTCATCAACCACCAGAGCCAGTTCACTCGCGGCTACAGGTTTTTTGTGCTGGCTGTTTTTTTGCTGACTTTTTTGAGGCTGTTGATCGTTGTGTTGTTGATCAGCGATTAGCGCTTGCAACGCCTCACTGCTAGCAAGATTCAAACTTGCATTGTGCAACTCCTGTTGCATGCGCGCCTGATCCGCGGCGGTGATAGTGCGATCCAGCTCGATGAGGGGATCACCTTCTTTTACGTACTGCCCTTCTTTCACATGAATCGCTTTGATCACACCTTTATCCAGTGGCTGGATTTGTTTAACGCGGCTGCCGGGAATGATTTTGCCTTCCGCGCTGGCCACCACATCCACTTTACCGAAGATGGCCCAAAGTAGCGTGAGGATGAATAAAGTTATCAAGGTCCAGGCGAGCCAACGCACTAATGGATTGGGGGGCGTTTCCTGTAGCTCCAATGCAGCAGGCATAAATTCGGACAGGCTTTGGTGTTTGGAACCATCACCCAATTTTCCGCGTTCACGCCAGGCCTCTCGCAATAATTCAAAAAAATTAGTCATGGCTCAACTCCATCTCAACAGCTTCCTTTTTTACCACCGAATGTGCAGTGGGTTTCGCATCCTGATAGCCGTGCAATTGCGCGTAATAACCCTGCTGTTGCAACAATTGATCATGGGAGCCCTGCTCCACTATGTGGCCTTTGTTCATCACAATGATGCGATTGCAAATACGCACCGTACTTAAGCGGTGGGCGATAATAAACACAGTACGGCCTTTACAGATTTGCGCCATGTTGTCCTGGATGATGCGTTCGGATTCATAATCCAGCGCGCTGGTGGCTTCATCGAAGATTAAAATTTTTGGATTGGTAAGTAGCGCGCGGGCGATAGCGAGACGCTGGCGTTGGCCGCCGGATAAATTCGCGCCCTGCTCGCCCACCATGGTGTCGTAAGCTTCAGGAAGATCCACAATAAATTCATGGGCGCCTGCCAATTTGGCTACCGCTACAATTTGCTCCATGGGTGCGGCGGGATTAGTGAGTGCGATATTTTCACGCACGGTTTGGTTAAATAAAAAATTCTCCTGCAATACCACACCGATATTGCGCCGTAGCCAGGCGGTATCCACCATGGCGAGGTCGACACCATCCACCATCACCCGGCCTGACTCGGGTAAATACAAGCGCTGGATTAATTTGGTGAGCGTGCTTTTGCCGGAACCGGAGCGACCGACAATGCCGATAATTTCCCCGGGCTGAACCTGCACATTAAATTGATCCAGAATTACCGGGCCGTCGTGGCGATAGCGAAAGCGCACGTGTTCAAAATTGACTTGCCCACTGATCGACGGGAGTGTGGAGCGATTGGGGTTGTATCCAGGTTCGCGCGGGGTATTTAAAATATCACCCAGGCGCTCAATGGAAATGCCGGCTTGCTGGAAGTCTTGCCAGAGCTGTACGAGTTTCAGGATCGGCCCACTCACACGACCGGCAAGCATGTTAAAGGCGATCAATTCACCCACCGTGAGCTCACCCGCAATCACTAAATGCGCACCCCACCAGATAATCCCCAGGGTCATTAATTTATTAATCAAGCCCGCAATTTGATTGGCCACATTGCCGAGGTTCTGGCTGCGAAAGGAAGCATTCACATAATTGGCTAATTGATCTTCCCATTTGCGTTGCATCTGCGGTTCTACGGCCATGGCTTTTACCGTTTGCACACCGGTGACGGATTCGGTGAGAAAGGCAGTATTGGCAGCACCGTATTTGAATTTGTCATTGAGGCGATGGCGCAATATCGGAGTGATAAATACCGAGAGCAGGATGTAACAGGGAATGGTGGCAGCAACTACAAAAAATAAGGTAGTGCTGTAGTACCACATCACCAACAGGAAGACGATGGTGAAACCCAGGTCCAGAATTAACGTAAGCGCACTGCCGGTAATAAAATTGCGGATGGTATCCAGCTCATGCACCCGCGCCACATTCTGCCCCACTTGCCGTGATTCAAAATAGGCCATGGGTAAGGCCATTAAATGATTAAACAAGCGCGAGCCCAATTCCACATCCACCCGGCTGGTGGTGTGGGACATTACATAAGAACGGATACCACCGAGTAGCGCCTCAAAAATCGCAATCGCCAAAAAACCAAAGGCGATTACATCGAGCGTGCTAAAACCGCGATGCACCAATACTTTATCCATCACCACCTGAAACAGCAGCGGTGTAATCAAGGCAAAGAGTTGCAAAAAAAAGGAGGCGATAATGACTTCGCCAAATAATTTCCGGTATTTAATTAACGAGGGAATAAACCAGCTGATGTCGAATTTTTGCTGCAAGCTTTCGCGCAACCCCAAACGGCGCGTGAGGTAAATAACGTCGCCGGACCAAAGCGCATTAAACTCATCAGCCGTTAAGGTTTTAGGTGTTTGCTCGCGCAGATCCTGCACCAGCACCTTAACTGGCTTGCCCTCTTCTTCTGCCACGCGCGCAAGGATGATGTAATCGCCATCTACGGTTTTCACGATAGCAGGCAAACTGGAACCGATTAATTTATCGAGCCTGAGCGAAAACAATTTAGCCTTGAAAGTCAGTGCTTTGGCCGCGCGGAGAATTTCAGTATTGCTAAAAGGTTGACCGGGAATTGCAAATTGGTGGGAGAGTTGTGAAGCATCAGCGGGGAGCTGGTGGAATCCTGCGAGTGCTACCAAGCACTGTAAACCTGTATCCATGGTTAGTCCCTTAAATAAGAACAAATGAAAAAAACGAGCCGATTCTAATCAATAGAAAAATGGCATGCAAATCTCAAAGCAATTCCATGCGACACTTTTTGACGTATAAAGTAACTGCCAATAAAAGTAACTGCCAATAGAAATCCAGCAAGCGAATTTCCTCTATCTCACCGGAAAACAGCTTCTAGTTAACAGTACAACTAGCCCCCAACCTTTCCTCCAATTCACGCAGGTGTATTTGCAACAAACCAGGATTGGATGCAAAACGCAATGCTTGATTGATGCGATTTTCTATTGCAGAAAATTGCAAACCCATGGCAACGCGCTCTGGTTGTGCCCAAAGTTCTGGCAGGGATTCGGTAACGGATTGATAGGTTTTATAAAATGCGGTTTTGGTGCGCTGGCGATACAACACACTTAATGCTTGTGCTTGATCGATATTTGCTAAAGGATCTGCACTGCTGAGATTTCTTACGGCAGCGGCCGCTGCGTCGTCGAAAGATAAAAGAATATCTGCTACGTCTTTCAAGGGATTAGCTGGCAGACGCGAAGCCATTAATGATGTAGCCGGACATTCATCCATGTAACCAAAAAAGGCATCGCCACGTACAACTAAAATTTGCCCCAAATGTAAATTGCCGTGGATGCGCATGAACGGCGCAGACTCTAACTGGGGAATTTTTGATTCAAGGTAAGTCACAAGGTTAGAAAAACCTGACCCCAGGCGATTGGCTACAGCGACCATATCGGAAGAGGCATGTTGTTTTACTAGCTGAATTAATTCATCCAAACGATTGGCAATTCGTTTGATCCATAAGGCGAAAGTTTCTGTTGAGGCCTTTGTTGCTCCAAATTCTGGATGCAGCCCTGTTTGTGCCAGGAGCAAATGCATTTCCCCCAAACGTTTGCCTATCACCTCTGCAAATTTTTCCAGTTCAACCAGTGCCGGTACTTGCTCATTCATACTGGAAGAACCGGCGGTAGTTTGATCGCGGAATCCACGCTCTAATGTATTTTGGGTCCATTGCCAGGCATCACCCTGATTAACCAAATATTCCTGCAACAGCACCAGGCTACTGGAGCCTTGCTGATCCACACGATGCATTTCGCCCAACACTTTTACTACATTGGTATATTGCAGCCCGTGCAAATAATCACTCAACTCCATAAAAGGATGGGGGCCGTAAATAATTGCACGTACAGGTTTTATTACCAGCGCATTGCCAAGCACGACTTGCAAGCTATTTTGATGTGAGACCATTTGGATATCATTCAGCTGCTCCTCATTGAGATCCGGCAGTGAATAGGTTACCGAGAACTGGATTTCCGAATTTTCATACTTGTAAACATGCTGGTGATAAAACCCGTTAATTAATTTTCGATTAAATTCGGGCAAGCTAAATGCATCCACCAATAAACCAGCTACACGTTTTTGACGCAAGCGGGACAGCGTCATTTGTTTGGATAAACTGCTGGCGAGATGCTCGGCAACAAACCCCAATACCAGATGATAACGCACACCGGTGATGGTGCTATTTACCAGCGCCAACTCGGCGAATACATACAGTTCTGTATCTTGCCCAAAGGATAAGGGATAATCCAGGTGCAGATCTTCCGCGATCTCTGCCCAGTAAGGAAACCAGGAGCGATTCTGCAGGTATACAGGAAAACACTCTTGCTCCAACAAAGTTTTTGCTGGCAACAGAAAAATCTCTAACAGGGTCAACTTGATAATAATCGTTGGCAATTCCGGCATAACTTCAATCGGTGCCACACTCCAGTTGCGTGTTTGTATTTCATCGACCAACTGAAACCAATAAAAACCGTAGGGTGGTAAGGTTAGCTGGTAATTTAATGCCGTAATTGCCGGGAATCGCGTGCCGCCAATCATTTCGATGGGAATCTTCCCGGCGAAACTTGCGAGGTCTAATTCAGCTGCCTGGGCAGCGCGCGACATATTAGTCACACATAGAATAATTTCCTGGTTGTCATCCAGATGATGTTCACGCAGATACGCGAGGATACGCCGGTTAGCAGGCGATAATATTTTCAAGCTGCCGCGACCAAATGCTTTTTGTTGCTTGCGCACCGACAACATGCGGCGAGTCCAATTTAATAGCGAGTGAGCATCGCCCGCCTGGGCTTCCACATTGATGGATTGGAATCCATATTGAGGATCCATAATTAACGGCAAGGTTAAACTGGCGGGATCAGCACGGGAGAAACCGCCGTTGCGGTCATTGGACCACTGCATGGGTGTGCGCACACCGTGGCGATCCCCCAAAAAAATATTGTCTCCCATCCCAATTTCATCGCCGTAATAAATGGTCGGGGTTCCCGGCATGGATAACAACAAACTATTTAATAATTCAATCCGCCGCCGATCGCGCTCTACCAAGGGTGCCAGACGTCGCCGAATACCCAAATTAATGCGCGCGCGTTTATCGGATGCATAGTGGTTCCACAAGTAATCGCGTTCCTGGTCAGTCACCATTTCCAAAGTCAATTCGTCATGGTTACGCAAAAAAATGGCCCACTGGCAATTCACTGGAATCTCCGGCATTTGCCGCAATATATCGATAATCGGAAAGCGGTCTTCCTGGGCAATCGCCATATACATGCGCGGCATTAGTGGAAAGTGAAAAGCCATGTGGCACTCATCGCCATTACCAAAATATTGCTGGATATCTTCTGGCCATAAATTCGCTTCAGCGAGCAACATTCGATCAGGATAATGAGCATCCAGCTCGGCGCGAATTCGCTTTAGTACACTATGGGTTTCCGGCAGGTTTTCATTACTGGTTCCCTCGCGCTCAACCAGATAGGGAATGGCGTCCAGGCGCAAGCCATCCACACCTATATCAAACCAGAAACGCATAATGGATAAGACTTCTTTCAGCACCTCAGGATTATCAAAATTTAAATCTGGTTGGTTGGAATAAAACCTGTGCCAAAAATACTGTTGCGCAACAGTATCCCAAGTCCAATTGGAACTTTCAGTGTCCGAGAAAATAATGCGCGTACCTTCATACTTTTGGTTAGTATCAGACCAGACATAAAAATTTCTCGCTTTGGAATTTTTTTTAGCGAAACGTGATTTTTGGAACCATGGATGTTGATCAGAAGTGTGATTAATTACCAGCTCGGTAATTATGCGCAAGCCGCGTTTATGTGCTTCCTGAATGAACTGCCTTGCATCACTCATGGTACCGTAGGAAGGCTCAATGGCTCGATAGTCAGCAATATCGTAACCATCATCACGCATTGGCGATGGATAGAATGGTAATAGCCAAATTGCCGTTACACCCAACTCAGCGATGTAATCCAGTTTCTTCAGCAATCCTGCGAAATCCCCTACCCCATCATTATTTGAGTCAAAGTAAGATTTCACATGAACCTGGTAAATAACCGCATCTTTATACCAATCAACGTCACCTAAAATAACATTGTGATTATGCTTTCTGGCCATTACGCACCTCTCCAGCTTATTAAAAGAATAAACATCATAAGTTTATTTAATAAAAGCCTTGCCAATACATATAGCTCAGCGGTGCAAAATGCAGACCACGGGGAAAATAAACACGCACCATAAACTCGCATACATCTGTATTTTCAGCCATTCCAGACCGATTCCACATTTTTTATTTTTTCCACCAAACAATATTTACAATTGAAATTATTACAAAATTTAATTATTCGAGTGATGTTATTACAGAATGAAAAATTAAATTTTATTTTCCAGGGATAAATATCCAGTAACCATTGCCACAAGACTAACAGCCAAAACACAGGCATTTACAGCCTTAGCAGTGCAAATACTCTGGTAAAAATAATTTTGGCTTGAATGTTGCGTATTATTTTTTTGCGTATAGAAAAACACACAATTACAACATCTGCTCATGATTATCTAATTCATTGTTTTATAAATGAGAGGAAAATTATCATGAAAACCAGAAAATACTTTATGACTTCATTAGTCACCTTGGCATTGGGGGCAAGCAGTACCTGGGTACTGGCTGATGTCAGTGCTGAAGACTTTGTGGAAGAAGCCTCTGCACAAAATATTGCGGAAATTGAAGCTGGCAGGCTGGCACTGGAAAAATCGGCCTTCCATTTGGTAAGAGACTTTGCCCAGGAAATGATTACCGATCACCGGGCGCAAAACAGCGAGCTGCGTAGTATTGCAGCGCGCAAAAACGTGGATATGGCTGATGATGCCACCCTGGCTAGCAAGGCCAAAACAGTCATCCTGAACCAATATGAAGGCACCTCTTTTGAGGTGGCCTACGCCAACAACCAGGTCGCAACCCACCGCGCAGCAATTGAATATTATCAGGAGGCGGCCAACTCCAAAGACACTGAAGTCCGCACTCTTGCAGTCGCTACACTGCCCTCCTTGCATGATCACTTGCGCAAAGCGGAAGCCCTGGTGCGGGAAGTAGCAGAGTACAAAGAGACTGTTGAGCAAGACGCAGAGCTCAATGAATAGCGCCGGGTTATTTATATCGGCGCGCTCACCCACTGAAAGATGCATTGTTTTTTTTCAATAGTGTTTTGTTAGTGGGTGGGCAATAACTTGCAGCGTTGAAATACACTTATAGCAGTGAGATGTAGCTTATGGTGAGCGAATGGCTGGAGCAATTCCCGGAACTGCAGTGGTTGATAATCGCCATAGTTACATTTTTTGTACTGGCAATTATCGCGCGAATTCTTGGTCACCTTGCGCTACGTGTAGCAACACCTTTCTCATTTGCGCGCGATATTCTGCAACGCATCCGCGACCCGCTGCATTTACTGATTCCGTTAATAGGCTTGCAAACTGTATCGCGCTCTGCGCCGCAGGATATCGCCGGCATAAATGCGTTCAGCCATATCATATTGCTATTCATTATTGCATCAGTGACCTGGCTTGGATTACGCGCAGTCGATGCAATTCAGCAATTAATTTACAAACACAACCCTATCAATGTCAGTGACAACTTGCAGGCGCGACGAATCCAGACCCAAACCAAAGTACTGGTACATACCCTGAGTTTCGTAGTGATTTTATTTGGCCTGTCCGCCATGTTAATGACCTTCCCAATTGCACGGCAATTTGGTACCAGTTTATTAGCCTCTGCCGGTGTCGCGGGCCTTGTTTTAGGTTTTGCTGCAAAACCGGTGTTGGGAAATTTAATTGCTGGCTTGCAAATTGCGATCACCCAACCAATTCGTCTGGATGATGTGGTGATTGTCTCCGGTGAATGGGGCCGCATCGAAGAAATTACCGGTGCTTATGTTGTTGTACGCATTTGGGATGACCGCCGCTTAATTGTTCCGTTGCAATGGTTTATTGAAAATCCATTTCAAAACTGGACGCGTAAAACGACTGAATTACTGGGCTTTGTATATTTGTGGCTCGATTATTCGGTACCCATTGAAGCAATTCGCCAGGAGGCGGATCGCCTGTGCAAAGAAGTGCCGCAATTGTGGGATGGTCGCGTCTGCGGCGTACAAGTTACCGAAACCGATGCAAACGGTGTGCAGCTGCGCGTACTGGTGAGTGCCAGTGATTCATCCAAATGTTGGGACTTGCGCTGCTATATGCGCGAAAACCTGATCAATTACGTGATGAAAAATTATCCGGATTCGCTGCCGCAAACCCGTGCAACCTTGCGCGAGAAAGAACCACCCGCACCACCGGTGGATATGCATCCGCAACCGGAGCGACAACCGCCCGTATAAAACATTTTTAGTATGCAACGCAATGTCAATTGCCGGAGCAACCCTATGAACACATCGGCCAGTAAGATAGCGTCATTGCCGCAGGCCAGTGAAATTGATTTTGCACAACAGCTTAAAGCATTTCACGCTGGGCAAACAAAACGCAAAAAAGTTTTATTTGTTACACCGGAATATACCGGCCTTATTAAAGCCGGTGGTTTGGGTGATGTCGCTGCTGCATTGCCGCGCGCGCTGGCAGAACACAATGATGTACGCATTCTTATTCCGGCCTATCGTGAAATATTACAACATCATTTCCCCATAAAAATTATTGCGCGCCTGGAAGGCCTGGCGAAAATCCCCGCCTGCAAAATTGCGCAATTGCAATTGGAGGATGATGGCCCACTGATTTATTTATTAATCTGCCCTGAGCTTTTTGATCGCGCGGGTTCTCCCTACTCCACACCGGAGGGCACCGATTGGGAGGATAATCACATTCGCTTTGCGCGTCTGGGACTCGCTGCGGCAGATATCGCATTGGGGAAAGGTCACCTTGGTTGGCGTCCTGACATAGTTCACGCCCATGATTGGCCAAGTGGCCTGACCCCAGCCTATATGGCATTACGTAACCAACCCACCCCCTGTTTATTCACCATTCACAACCTCGCCTTTCAGGGATTATTTGCACCTTCAGCAATGCCCGATATTGGTTTACCCGCACGAGTGTTCAACAGCGAAGAAATGGAATTTTTTGGCAAGCTATCGTTTTTAAAAGCAGGCCTGGTGTATTCCAATTCCATCACAACTGTGAGTGAAACCTACGCACGCGAAATTACGCGCGCAGAATTTGGTTGTGGCCTGCATGGTTTATTGCAACAAAAATTTGAACAGGGGCTGTTATACGGAATTACCAACGGCATTGACGACAGCTGGGAACCCAGCACTGACCCCTATTTAATCTCCGGTTTTTCTGCGCGTGAATGGGAAGCTAAACGCGCGAATACCCGTCATGTCGAACGCCAGTTAAATCTCGCGGTTAATGATGAGGCACCACTGTTCGCGGTTGTTTCGCGCATTGCGCCACAAAAAGGAATTGATTTAACCCTGGGCATTGCCGACACCTTGATTCATGCGGGCGGGCGATTGGCGGTCATGGGGACTGGCGACCACGCGTTGGAAAATGCATTGGTAAAACTTGCTAAACGCTACCCGGAACAAGTGGGTGTACATATTGGTTTCAACGAAATTGAAGCGCGTCGCCTGTTTGCAGGCAGCGACTTTTTATTAATGCCATCGCGCTTTGAGCCCTGCGGGTTAAGCCAGATGTACGCCCAATCGTTTGGCTCTTTGCCAATTGCCAATTGCACGGGCGGATTGGCCGACACCATTGAAGATGGTGTAAACGGTTTTCTGTTTCATGAACCCAACCTTGCCAGCTACAAGGCCGCTATTAAACGCGCATTCAATGTTTATGCGCACCCGGATTTACTCAATGCCATGCGCTGCCATGCAATGAATTCACCGCAATATTGGCGTGAATCAGCTCGTCCTTATCAACATTTATATCAACAAGTGCTGCGCAAACGCCCGATGAATTTTTTCAAAGGAGGCTTATCGCAATGTCGATAAAAACTCAACAATTTGGCGCAACGCCGCTGGAAAAAGGCTACACCCGCTTTGCGCTCTGGGCACCCGATGCGGATGATGTGTTACTGCAACTCCATCACGGCGATACACTGCCAATGGAGCGTAGAAAGGATTGGTTTGAAATTATCGCGCCCGCCACCCATGGCAGCATCTACCGCTTTATTATCGACAAACAAACTCCAGTGCCTGACCCAGCGGCCAACGCACAACTTCGGGATGTACATAATTGGAGCCTGGTGGTTGATCATTCCACCTATCCCTGGAATTGCAATGACTGGCGCGGTCGCCCCTGGCATGAAGCGGTTATCTATGAATTGCATGTGGGTTTGATGGGAGGATTTGCAGGTGTCACTCGCCATTTACCACTGCTTTTTGAATTGGGGATTACGGCGATTGAATTAATGCCCTTGCACGAATTTCCCGGCAATCGCAATTGGGGTTATGACGGTACACTGCTGTTTGCTCCCGATGCCAGTTATGGCACGCCGGATGATTTAAAACATTTGGTTGACTGTGCCCACGAGTTGGGAATCATGGTTTTTATTGATGTGGTGTATAACCATTTCGGTCCGGATGGAAATTATTTGGGCGTATATGCAAGCCATTTTTTTCGCACGGATATAAATACCCCCTGGGGTGCCGCCATCGATTTTCGCCGCAATGAAGTACGCGAATTCTTTATTGAAAATGCGCTCATGTGGCTAGTGGATTACCGCGTGGATGGGCTCAGGTTTGATGCCGTGCACGCCATTAAGGAAAAAGACTTTCTAGTGGATATGGCAGCACAAATTCGCGCCGCTGTTCCCTCCTATCGCCATATACACCTGATGCTGGAAAATGAAAATAACTCTGCTGCGCTACTCAGCCAGGGCTTCACCGCGCAATGGAATGATGATGGACACAACATTTTGCACCATTTACTAACCGGCGAACACGAAGGCTATTATGCTGATTTTGTAAATCAGTCCACCGAAAAACTGGCGCGTTTTCTCAGCGAGGGATTTATTTTCCAGGGCGATATTACCCACAAGGGAAATTACCGGGGCGAACCCAGCAAACATCTTCCGCCTACATCGTTTATTTTATTTTTGCAAAATCACGACCAGGTAGGTAACCGCGCTTTTGGTGAGCGCTTACCACAGCTCACCCATAAAGAGGCATTGGAAGCGGCAACTGTGTTATTACTTCTTTCGCCTATGGTGCCGTTGCTGTTTATGGGCGAAGAATGGGGTGCAGAACAACCTTTTCTCTATTTCACTGACCACAACCCGGAATTAGCGGAAGCGGTACGTGAAGGTCGCCGCAATGAATTTGCGGCATTCAAAATGTTTGCGCAACAAGAAGCCGCACGCACGCTAATTCCCGACCCCAACGCGGAGGAAACATTCAAACAATCGCAACTGGATTTTGCTGAATGCTTGCAACCTGCGCATCGCGAACGCCTCGCCCTTTACCGCGAACTTATCGCCTTGCGCAGCAAAGAGATTGTGCCGCGGCTAGCGGGTGCGCGCGCCACCGGCACAAAAATCCATGCCGAAAAATGTGTGAGTGCACGCTGGTTGCTCAGTGACGGAAAGGAATTGCGCATCGATCTAAATTTGGCTGAGCGGGACATAACACTCGACGCGCCCTGGAACAGTTATCGAATTTTATATAGTCATCGCGTTGGCACAGCGCATTATCGGCAGCATATATTGCCGGCATTTAGCGCCTTGGCAAGTTTGGAAATTCCTCCGTTGTTACCCATGGAAAATGGAGGAAATCCACATGACTGAATTAAGGGCTACGCTGCGTTTGCAATTTCACAGCGGCTTTCGCTTTGCGGATGCAGCCGCACTGGTACCTTATTTTGTGCAATTGGGTGTTAGCCATATTTATGCATCACCCGTGCTTAAGGCACGCCCAGGTTCCACCTATGGTTACGATATGGTTGATCCAACGTGCATCAATCGCGAGTTGGGCGGTGAGGAGGAATTACGTAATTTGGCGGACGTCTTGCACCGCGAATATATCGGCTTGATTGTCGACTTTGTTCCCAACCATATGGCCGTTGGTGGTGCCAGTAACCCCTGGTGGTTGAGTGTTTTGGAGTGGGGCAAACTCAGCCCTTACTCAAGTTATTTTGATATCAACTGGAATTCCCCGGACCCACTACTGAATGGGCAATTACTGGTACCTTTTTTACGTACCGATTATGGCGAGGTGCTCGCTAGTGGAGAGTTGCCGCTGTTATTTTCTGCTGACACCGGGCAATTTTATGTGCAGCACTTTGATCATCGCTTTCCAATTTCACCACCGACTTACGCCGAGATATTGGCCCATTGCCAGCACTATGAACTGAATGCACTGGGTCAACGTTTTAAATCATTGCCTCACGCGGATAATCCACTCACGCAAACAGAAACCTTACAACAGGAATTGTGCGCACTTGCGCAAGAAAAGTATGCGGCTATTGCACTGGATAGCGCCATTAAAAATTTCACCGTGAACAAAGAAACAGGTTCAAACGAACATCAAGTCAACCAACTGCATCAATTGCTGGAGCGACAACCCTATCGCCTCGCCAGCTGGCGCACAGCGTCTGACGATATTAACTGGCGCCGTTTTTTCGACATTAATGAACTGGCCGCAGTGCGCACTGAACACGCAGAAGTATTCAACGCAATTCACACAAAAATTTTTAATTTGATTGAAGATGGAGTCATTGATGGTTTACGCATTGACCATATTGATGGACTTGCCAACCCCAGAGCCTATTGCCGCAAATTGCGCCGCTGCACCAACCAGATTAAAACGCGCCCGGATCAATTTGCGATTTATGTAGAAAAAATTCTCGCTGATGGCGAGCAGCTTCCTAATGATTGGCAGGTGGATGGCACTACCGGTTACGAATTTATGAATCAGGTATCACTGCTGCAACATGACCCATTAGGTGCATTGCAACTACAGGGTTTATGGCAGGAACTTAGCAATCGCTCCGCCAACTTTAACGATGAAACATTCGCAGCACGGCGTTTGATTTTATCCAATTCACTCGCCGGGGATCTGGAAAGCCTCGCACAACAATTACTGCAGATAGCACGCACAGATATAGCCACGCGCGACCTCACCCTGGGCGCTATTCGCCGGGCGTTAATTGAATTAATTGTGCATTTCCCGGTGTACCGAACCTATTCCAACGCGGGCGCACGTACGGCGCAGGAACAAGCAGTATTTACCCGGGCATTGGCGGGGGCTAGAGCTAACTTGCAAGAGAGTGATTGGCCACTGCTGGAACAATTGGATGACTGGCTAGGTAACAAA
Organism: Gammaproteobacteria bacterium; assembly: GCA_021151625.1. Taxonomy (GTDB): domain Bacteria; phylum Pseudomonadota; class Gammaproteobacteria; order Pseudomonadales; family Cellvibrionaceae; genus Cellvibrio. The sequence continues at coordinate 36,027 of JAGKWY010000018.1, forward strand.
CCAATTCGCCAATTTCCGCCCGGGAAAATTCGCCGCTTGCGCCGCGCGACCCTGGCGCACTTCCAGCAACTCACCTCGCCCACTGCCGCAAAAGCCGTAGAAGATACCGCCTGCTATCGCTCGGCGGTGTTGCTCTCGCGCAATGATGTCGGCTTTGATCCGGCCAAATTCAGCGCGACACCAACACAATTCCATCAATTCGCCAGCCAGCTAGCAAAAACCTTTCCGGATAACTTGCTCGCCACCGCAACGCACGATCACAAACGCGGAGAGGATACGCGCGCGCGCCTCGCCGTAATCAGCGAGCGCGCCGTCTGGTTTGCCAACAAAGTGAAAGAGTGGCGAACCCTGGCCCAACCCTGGCGCAGTGAACTGGAAGATGGCCCAGCCCCTTCACCCGGTGATGAACTGGCGCTTTACCAAACCCTGTTGGGAAGCTGGCCGCTAGATCTTGACCCGGAAGACCGGGATGGGATGAGTCGCTATCTCGATCGGTTATCAGGTTGGCAGGAAAAAGCCATCCGCGAAGCCAAGCTGCGCACCCATTGGGTGAGCCCCAATACCGTCTATGAAGCTGCCTGCAGGAACCTGCTACAGAATTTATTGATCAACCCGGAGGCGCGGCGCTGGCGCGCGGATATTTTTCAGGCTGCCATGAGCATCGCCCCGGCTGGTGCACTGAATAGCCTCAGCCAAACACTGCTGCGCCTCACCTGTCCCGGCGTTCCCGACCTTTATCAGGGTTGCGATCTCTGGGACTTCAGCCTGGTGGACCCGGATAACCGTCGCCCGGTGGACTATGCACCGCGGCAAGCGGCGATGGAGAGCGATGTATCGCCAGAAAATCTAATCCGGCAGTGGCGCAACGGCTATATCAAGCAGTACCTGATCAGCAAAACCCTGGGGCTGCGCACCATCACCGCTGAGCTATTTAGTCGCGGTGAGTATCGTCCCCTGGAAACGATTGGCCCCCATGCAGAAAAGCTTCTGGCGTTCACCCGGCAATACCAAAACCTCTGGGTAATAGTGATTGTGCCAAGGCTGGTGGCAAACCTGCTGGGGAATAGCGAGCTGCCGCAAGTGGAACCATTACTCTGGGGCGATACCCGGTTAATGCTGCCTTGGGAACTGGCAAACCATGAACCTATTAGTCTGTTCTCCAATCGTCGTCATCAAATCCGGGGAAATCAGTTGGCATTAAGCGATCTTCTCGCTGACTTCCCCGTCAACCTGCTCTACCTGTCACTTTCACCGGAGGTGCATCATGCAAGTCAATGAACAAGTGGTACGTAAATTTGCGCACCAAATTTGGGAATCCGAAGGCAAACCTGAAGGCCAGGCAACCCGTCACTGGGAAATGGCCTGCCATTTGGCGGAAGGTAAAACCGGCCCGGCCGACCCCCTCGAACCCCTTACTTCACCCACAGTATCCACCGCCAGCAAGGCCGTGAAAACACCTAAAGCATCGCCTGCCCCAACACCTGTAGCCCTACTGACTGGCCCGGCAGAACATGAAGTGACCATGGCAGTAGCCGAACCAGATATAGCTCCACCGCCCGCGCGAGTAAGGGTTAAAGCAGTTATTGACGACCCGGCCGCTGCGCCCAAACAGAAACTATCGAGTAAAAATAAAACCCGGGAACATTAAACGCGATCGGGAAACCCCGTAGGCCGGTAAAAAAATTGCATAGTTTTGCGTCAATGTTGCCCTTAAACAGCAAGCTCATAACAGCAGGCTGTTTAACGGCAGCTTCTTTAGCGACAGGCTCTGTGAGCCAAGGTGAAGGATAATGAACACACAGGTTACTGCTCCGCTGGTAAAAACCCGCTCCCGTGTGCGCGAAGGGCAACCCTTTCCACTCGGGGCAACCTGGGACGGGCTGGGGGTTAATTTCGCGCTCTTTTCCGCTAATGCCACCAGGGTTGAACTCTGCCTGTTTGATCCCACCGGCAAACACGAACTTGAGCGCATTGAGTTACCGGAATACAGCGACGAGATCTGGCATGGCTACTTGCCCGATGCCCGCCCCGGCCAGGTGTATGGGTATCGGGTTTATGGCCCCTATGAACCAGATGCCGGACACAGGTTTAATCCGAATAAATTGCTGGTTGACCCCTACGCCAAGCAATTGGTTGGGCAATTAAAGTGGTCGGACTGCCTGTTTGGGTACACCCTGGGCTCGCCCGATGCCGATTTGAGTTTCGACAAGCGCGACAGCGCTGCCTATATCCCCAAAGCGAAAGTGGTCGATCCCGCGTTCACCTGGGGCAATCACCAGTTCAAGCGCATCCCCACCGATAACACCATCATCTACGAAGCCCATGTGCGCGGCATTAGCATGCAGCACCCGGCCGTGCCCAACCATTTGCGCGGCACCTTTGCCGGCCTGGCTAATCCGGAATTGCTGCAGCACATAAGCTCATTGGGTGTAACCAGTGTGGAATTGCTGCCCATCCACGCCTTTGTGGATGAACAGCATCTGTTGGAAAAAGGCCTGAAAAATTACTGGGGTTATAACTCACTGGCGTTCTTCGCCCCCCACACACCTTACCTTTCCAACGGGCATCTCAATGAGTTTAAAGAGATGGTGGCCCACTTCCATGAAGCGGGGCTGGAGGTAATTCTGGACGTGGTTTACAACCACACCGCCGAAGGCAGCGAGCTGGGCCCCACCCTGTCCATGCGCGGTATAGATAACTCTACCTACTATCGCTTGCTGCCAGACAATAACCGCTACTACATCAATGACTCGGGTACCGGTAATACCCTCGACCTGAGTCACCCCTGTGTATTGCGCCTGGTCACTGATTCGCTGCGCTACTGGGCTACGGATATGGGTGTGGATGGTTTCCGCTTTGACCTGGGCACTATCCTCGCACGCGCTAAAAGCGGTTTTGACGAACGCCACGGCTTCCATCTCGCGTGCCGACAAGACCCTATGCTCAGCCAGTTAAAACTCATTGCTGAACCCTGGGATTGCGGTATGGGCGGCTATCAGGTGGGCGCCTTTCCACCGGGTTGGCTGGAGTGGAATGATCGTTTTCGCGATACCACGCGCGCGTTTTGGCGCGGTGACCAGGGGAAAATCCAGGAGCTGGCAAGCCGGCTAACAGCGTCGGGCGACTTGTTTAACAAACGCGGTCGTCGCCCTTCCGCATCCGTGAATTTCATTACCGCCCACGACGGCTTCACCATGCATGATTTAGTGAGCTATGAGAGCAAACACAATGAAGCCAACGGCCATAACAATACCGATGGCACTGATAACAATCTCTCTGCCAACTACGGCTGCGAAGGAGCGACAGACGATGAAAAAATTATTCAGTTGCGCCAGCGCCAAATGCGCAACCTGATGGCGACGCTGTTGTTTTCCCAAGGAACACCCATGTTGGTTGCCGGCGATGAATTCGCCCATACCCAGCTAGGCAACAACAACGTTTATTGCCAGGATAATCCACTCAGTTGGATCAACTGGGATTTGCAGGAACAGGGAAAAGCCATGCTGGAATTTACCAGGCGTGTGATCAGGTTGCGTCAAACCTACCCCATACTCCGCCGGGGCCGTTTTTTAGTGGGTGAATACAACGAAGAACTCGATGTTAAAGACGTGAGCTGGATTTCCCCTGCCGGCACCGATATGACAGAAGACAACTGGCACGACTCCGCCCTGCGTTGCTTTGGCATGATAATGGATGGTCGCGCCCAGCCAACCGGGATTCATCGCCGGGGGCTGGATGCTACGTTATTGTTAATTCTCAACGCCCAGGCCGATGTAGTTAATTTCAAACTGCCGCAAGTACCCCAGGGTGCAGGATGGCGCTGTTTAATCGACACCAACCAACCACACAAAAACAAACACGATTTTTATCCATTTGATCACGAATTTTTAGTAACAGATCATTCGCTATTATTATTTGAGCTGAAGAAAAAGAAATAAATTGTGTTATTCCAGGCTCAATTTAATCAAACCAATAGCGAGCATGTGTTTTTCGATATTCGCTAATCCGGGGCGGCACTGTTGGAGAAAACCATTCAACAATAATGGCCCCGGAATCCGCAGTATTAAATTCGCGACTGCCCACCGCTTGAAAGCGTTTGCGCACTTGGGGATGCGGATGCCCATGTTGGCTGCGATAACCCGCAGAATAAACAACAAACTGTGGCTTAGTTGCACTAACGAAACGCGCACCAGATGATGTTCGACTGCCATGATGTGCAGCCAGTAATAATGTCAGCTTATCAGGAATTTTTTGTGTGGCCAGCAGCTGGTTTTCAATCCGGGTTTCTATATCACCAGGTAACAGAATTGTTTGATCCCCATAGCGAATCAACAACACACAGGATTTATTATTATCACTGCTGGTGCGACCTAAAGTGACTGGCAAAAATTCGAATGAAACCCGCTGCCATTGCCACGCCTGTTGCTGGTGGCAGCTTTCTATCGCAATAGGTTGGGATAAATTTTTTCCGGTATTTTCAATATCGCCCATCAGTAACTGTTTTGCATCAACCTTATTCAAAAAGCTATCCAGACCTCCCGCATGATCCATATCCGAATGGCTGACCACCAATACATCGACCTTATCAATTGCCTGCGAGAATAAATAAGGGACGAGAATTGCCCCACCTGCATCAAAACTTTCGGTATATTTTGGCCCGGTATCGTACACCAGGGTTTTTTCCTTTACCTGCACAACTACCGCTGTACCCTGGCCTACATCCATCACCGTGACTTTTAAATCAGGCGAATGTTCTGCGGGCAAAAGCAACCCCAAGCATCCCCCTAAAACCAAACCACACCAGCCAACTGCTTTATGAACCAACCCTTTCGGCAGCAACAACACCAGGCAACTAAACGCAATGAGCAACGAAACGGCGGGAGAAAAGGCAATAATAATACTGGCAAAATCGCCCGCACTATCGAGAGTGATTTGCAAAATAGCTTTCAACCATTCCATGGCGATTCCCGCTATGTTCAATAACACATCGCTAACCGCTGGCAGTAGATTTTGCAACACCGCACTGATTAACAATAAAGGCACAACGAAAAATGTAATCAGGGGAATAGCAACCGCATTGGCAATAGGAGCCACCAAAGAAATACTACTGACCAATACACTCAAAGGTATCAATAAGCCAATAAACATTACCCACTGCGAGCGAATAAAACCTGTCGCCATGTCACGCACAGAAAATCCACGCCAGTGGTCATTCGCCGATTTAATGACATAGCGCCCGGAAAAATAAAATAGCAACAAGGCTACTGCACCGAAGGACAACCAAAAACCCATATCGTAAGCAGCCAGCGGGTCAATAATCACCACCAATGCCAATGCACAGCAAAAAATATCGCCCACACGCACACTGCGTTGCCACAAACAAGCCGCATAAAACACACCCAACATAATTAAGGTGCGCACTGTAGGAATGTTAAAGCCCGCAAGCGCCGAATAAAAACTCGCGCAAATAATTGCCATCAACCAGGCGATAACCAACGCAGGGCACGAATGCCAGACAAGCTGGATAAATTTTCCAATAAATAACCCGAGATAAAAACCAAAGAGCGCGAGAAACCCAACGTGCAACCCGGAAATGGCAATCAGGTGCGAAGTCCCCGTGCGCTGCATGCGCTCCCACTGTTCTTTTTCTACATAAGTAGAATCGCCAATTAATAATGCGATCAAAATACCGCGCTCGCTCGAATTACTGTGCTGCAAAATCCACTGTTGCAATTGTTGTCGCTGCCCATCGACCCACTCGCGCAGACCCAAAGCGGCTGAATCATTTTGCAGTAACAGGTTTTCATCACCACTCACCACATAACCGGTCGCGCCTACGCCTTGCCGCAGCTGCCAGGCGTGATAATCAAACCCGGCCGGATTCGCAAAACCACGTGGACGTTTCAAACGCACATTCAATTGCCACTCCTGACCGACCACCAATTTGGGTAATTGGATTGCATCAACGCGGTTGTAGCCGGCATACCAACTCAATTGAATTTTTTGGGGAAAGTTTTGGAGATCGAGTGAATTACTGCTCGCGTCCAATGCAGTACGGATATTCAAGTTAAAGCGTAAACGACGCTCATTATTCTCGGGCAAGTCGGTAACTACGCCAGTCACTTGCAAGTCTTGCCCCGCCAGAGCGTCATCCAACTGCATACTTACCAATTGATGTCCGCAGTAAATTCCCCAGCCAAATCCCGTTAACAGCGCTGCCAGCCAGTAGGCGCGAAAATAGTAAATGGCCAGAAATATCAGAGGTATCAAGCCCAGGCTTGATAAGAGTGAGGGTAGATAAGGAAGGAAACCTACAGTGAGGACACCGGAAACAAACAACAACAAACGGATGGGCATAGGGCTAAATCCTTTAACCGAAGCAATACTGATAACCCCTTGTCATCAGATTGTCGTGCAGCTTATGGCATCCTGCCTATGCAGACAAGGCAGGTTTAGGCACCATGAACATGGCCTTGACCGGATTTTACGGGCATAATGCCCCCTCATTTTCAGGTAGTGATTTGGTTTTAGGCATGGCGCGTAACCTACTGAAGCGATTTATCGTTGCCCTTACCTGGATTACCAATCCTATCACCATGCCCTTTTTCTTTTTTATCACCTATCAAATGGGCAGATTGGTATTGCAACTGGACCCTATTACGCTGACCGAACCACAACTGAGCTGGGACTGGTTAGCCAATGAATTTGGCCATCTCTGGAAACCTCTGGCTGCCGGCTCGATTATCACCGGATTACTGCTGGGCACATTGGGTTATTTTTTAATGCAACTTTATTGGCGCTGGCATGTGGGCCATAACTGGGAAAAGCGCAAAAAGAAACGCGCTGAACAAAAAGCAGAAGCCAATCAATAAGCGATAAATTAATAAGCAGCAATCAATAAAAAAAGCCCGCACATTTGCGGGCTTTTTGTTGCGCAGCTTGCACAACGTTTTTGATAAATATTTATTCGTAACGCAACGCATCTGCCGGTTGAATTCGGCTTGCGCGCCAGGCGGGATAGAGGGCGACAAAAAAACTAATAAGTAATGCGGTAACTACAACTTTAAGAACATCACTCACGACAATTTCAGAGGGCAAATAAGTAGTTGGATAAACATCCGAATGCAAAAACTGAATGCCAAACAGCTTTTCGATTCCCTGCACAATACTGGTTACAAAATACGACAACACCAAACCAATCACCAAACCTATGCTGGTACCGATCAACCCGATCAAACCGCCCTGTACCATAAAAATTCCCATGATTTCAGCGGTAGAAGCACCCATAGTACGTAATATCGCTATATCGCCCTGTTTATCTACCACCACCATAATCAGTGTGGAAACCAGATTAAATGCAGCGATGGCGATAATTAAAAACAGCAGCATGCCCACCATATTTTTGGACATCTGGATAGATTGATAAACACTCCCATGGGTGCGCATCCAGCTGGAGCCGTAATAATCCGGCGGCAGGTTGTTCATGATGTCGCGAATTACTTGCGGCGCAGCAAATAAATCGTCCACTTTTAAACGTACGCCGGTCACTTGACCGGGATAGCCGGCAATGCCTGCCGCATGCTGCAGCTCCATCAACGCCAAGCCGTTATCTATATCTGTATGCGTGTCCAGAATTGCAATCACATGCACAACTTTTACACGCGGCGCAGCACCCTCCTCCGCAGGAATAATCAAACTGACACTCTGCCCCACTTGCGCATTAATTTTTTCCGCAACACCACGACCTAACACTATGGCGCCCGGTGTGTTTTTCAACTCATCCAAAGTTCCCGCAGGTAAAAACTCGGGCAACTTTGAAGTAGTGTGTTCCTGCGCAGGATCAATACCAAAAATTTGTGCTGGCACCACACGTTTTTGTTGGCTCAATAAACCCTGTAATTGCACAAATGGCGTTGCCGCAATAACGCGTGGATGTTGTTTGACTTGTTCAATCAACTCATCTGCATTGGCAATAGACTTGCGATGCAGCACACTCGCCTGCGGCATTACGCCCAAAATATTTTCGCGCAGCTCGCGATCAAAGCCATTCATAATCGACATCACCAGAATTAACAAGGCAACACCAATCACCAAACCGGCAGTAGACAAGCGCGAAATAAAAGACACCAAATGACTGTGGCGGCGGGATATTCCGTAGCGGGTCCCAACTAAAAAAACATAGCGACCGAACATCTTAATGTCCGCTCGCCAGCAAATTACCTTCGTGTAATTCGCCATCCATTAAGGTCAGGGTGCGATCCATACGCGCAGCCAAACGCGGATCATGAGTTACCACCACGAAGCTGGTGCCAATGGAGCTATTCAATTCCAGCATCAGTGATTGAATTGCTTCAGCGGCATGAGTATCCAGATTACCGGTGGGTTCATCCATTAACACACAAGCAGGATTAGTAACCAGCGCACGCGCAATAGCCACGCGTTGACGCTCACCGCCAGATAGTTCGGAGGGCTTGTGATGGACACGTTTGGCAAGGCCCACTCGCTCCAATAATTTTTGCGCGCGCTCTTTGGATTCAGCGATGGAATGTTTACCAATTAATAACGGCATGGATACATTTTCCAGCGCGGTAAACTCCGGCAACAAATGATGGAATTGGTAAACAAAACCCAAACTGCGATTGCGCAGGCGACCGCGCTCGTCTGCGTTGAGATGTGAAAGATTTTGATTGGCAACACTCACTTCGCCGCGATCAGGAACATCCAATCCGCCCAGGATATTTAACAAGGTAGATTTCCCCGAACCGGATGCACCGACAATCGCGACGCGCTCGCCTGCACCGATTTGTAAATTCACATTACTCAGTACATTTACCGCCAGTGTTCCCTGGCCGTAATGCTTGCTCACCTGTTGACAGACAAGGACAGGATTAGAGTTAGCCATATTAAAAACCATTTGGGGAAAATAAATTATTCATAACGCAAAGCTTCAGCAGGTTCAATTTGTGCGGCGCGATAGGCGGGATAAAGAGTTGCCAAAAAACTTAATCCCAGTGCAATGCTGCAAATTACTAACACATCTTGCCAGAGCAATACCGAAGGCAATTGCGCAATAAAGTAAACATCGGGATCAAACACCTGCAACCCCAACAAAGATTCAAATACGGACATGATGGAAGGCAAAGTGAGTGCAACCAGACAACCGATAATCGCACCAATAAATGTTCCTATAAACCCTACTGCACTACCCTGCACAATAAATATCGCCATCACCTGCCGCGCACTTAAACCCAGGGTGCGTAACACAGCAATATCTGAACGCTTATCAGCTACCATCAACACCAAACTGGAGACGATATTGAAAGCAGCAACGGCGATAATAATCATCAACAGGGAGCCAACGACAATTTTTTCCATCTTCACTGCCTGAAATAAACTGCCCTGGGTTTGACTCCAGTCTTTCACACGAAATTCTTCGCCAAGATTGCTGCGCACCTGATTCATAATTAAACCAGCGCGGTAAAGATTTTCAGTTTTAACATGCAGCCCTTGCACTCCCGGTTGCCGCAAAAACTTTTGCGCATCGGATAGATGGATCAATGCAAGGGAGCTATCCACTTGAGCTCCAACTTCAAAAACCCCTACCAGGGTAAAGTTGCGTGAGCGGGTAAATGCCCCCATCGGCGTAATATTAATTTCTGGGGAGGTCACACGGATTTTATCGCCGGGCGCCAGCAATAGCCGGCTCGCAAGAATCCGCCCCATCACAATGCCGTATTCACCCGGCTGTAGTTGAGCCAGATCACCCACAATCATATGCTGGTCAACAACAGAAACTTTGGATTCCATTTGCGGGTCTATACCCTGCAACTCAATAGCTTCTACACCGCCAGCATAGGTCAGCATGGCTGAACTCTGAATATAAGGCGCTGAAGCCACTACACCGGGCTGGGCATCTACTCTGCGGGAAAGCGCCTGCCAATCTTTAACCATTGGCTGCTGGTCGATAAAGCCATGGGGAATAACATTAAGGATGCGTTCTTTCATCTCCCGGTCAAAGCCATTCATGACCGATAGCACTATGATCAATGCCATGACCCCCAAGGCCATACCAATGAGGGAGAAAGCACTGATAAACGAGATAAACTGGTTGCGGCGCTTGGCGCGGGTATAGCGCAAGCCTATGTAAATTGGGATATTTTTTAGCATGGGCGCATTAAACCCAATCGGCCCGGTTTGCTCAAGTAAAACCGCTAAAGAGCGAAGGAAAAGCATCCAGGCGCCAGAAAAGCTGAACAGTCCAATGCAGCTTGTGCTATGGTTCTTGTACTATGTTTAATCCATCACAGTTTTTGGAAGTATTTGGTCATGAGTGAACGCCGTAGTTACTTTCGCATTGATGAAAGTATCGCCCTTGAATTCAAAGAGGTTGAGGAGATAACCGCGAATACTGCTGCCGCTGAACTACAGTTCCCCAACACAGCCTCATTAAAGCTGTTTGCCGAACTGCGCAAAATCGATAACGACAACGCCCATTTATTCCATCAGATCAAAGAAACCAGCCGTGCTTTGGGTGAATACCTGCACAACCTGAACCGCAAAATCGATATCATCAGCCAGCAAATAATGGCTGATTCCAAACCCCTTCCCCCATCCAAAACTATCAAACAAGTTAACCTGAGCGAAGGCGGCATAGCCTTTGGTAGCTCCCGCGCGGTGGAAGCGAATAGCTTCATCGCCTTGCGGTTAATTTTTTTACCGAGCAATGCCGGCCTGGTGCTGTTTGCCAAAATTATTCGCTGTGAACCCAGTAACACCGGCGAGTACCAGATTGCGGCAAAATTCCATCGTGTTAGCGACGGCCAGCAGCAGTTAATCGGACAACAGATTATGCGCGCGCAAATGGCCGAACGCAGAAAGAACCAACAGTATCTGCAATAACTCTTAAACCTCTGGCGTTTGTGCAATGCTTGGGGCCGCTCCGAGGCAATTATGATTCGAATTAAATCTGGCATCTGCATTTTAGTATTCTTGCTAATGGCAACACTTCAGATACAAACCGCAATAGCGGAAGAAATTCGCATCCCAGTCGGCGAACAAGCCAAAACCCAACCAGCAGTAGATATGCCCACCAAAGGCATGAGTAAAGAGCGGGTTAAAAGTTTATTTGGTGAGCCCCGGGAAGAAGTACCAGCAAAAGGTCAGCCGCCCATTTCGCGCTGGAAGTATCAGGAATTTACGGTTTATTTTGATAATAATACGGTGATTCATTGCGTGAGGAATTTTCATCCTAACGCTTCGCAAGCTGAGAGCAGCAAAGGCACTGAGGAATAAATAAATATAAAAAGCAGGAAAATAAAAAGGGCGCGATAAATCGCGCCCCTACGAACAACATCAATTTACATTAACGACGGCTAATGCGGTTTACGCCATCCAGCGCCGCGATGCGATAAGCCTCTGCCATAGTCGGGTAATTGAAAATATTGTTGAGGAAATAATGAATATTATTGCCCTCGCCTGTCTGCTTCATAATTGCCTGACCGATGTGCACAATCTCGGCGGCTTCCGCACCAAAGCAATGAACCCCCAGAATTTCCAAGGTATCGACATGGAACAATATTTTTAGCATGCCGACATCTTCACCGCTGATTTGGCCACGCGCGGTATTTTTAAATAATGCACGCCCCACTTCATAAGGCACTTTTGCCTGGGTCAATTCAGTTTCGGTTTTACCCACTGAACTAATCTCCGGTAAGGTATAAATCCCGGTAGGAACATCGTGTACCAACTGGCATTGATCACCAAAAATACCGCCGGTGACTGCCCGACCTTGACCATAAGAGGCGCTCGCCAAACTTGGCCAGCCAATCACATCACCAACCGCGTAGATGTTTTCAACCTGGGTACGGTAGCAATCATCCACTTTTAAATTTCCGCGATGATCCGCCTTCAAACCTGCCGCGTCCAGATTTAAACCATCGGTATTACCACTGCGGCCATTACACCAGAGAATTGCATCCGCACGCAGACGCTTACCAGATTTAAGGAAGAGCGTAACACTGCATTCGCTCGCTTCTATGGCTTCGTATTCTTCAGCATGGCGAACGGTAACACCGCTATCGCGCAGGTGATAACTCAGTGCATCAGAAATTTCATCATCCAGGAACGACAATAAACGATCGCGGTTGTTGATCAAATCAACCCGCATCCCCAAACCGGAAAAAATGGAGGCGTACTCACACCCAATCACACCAGCACCATAAATGATAATGTGGCGCGGAGTGTGTTCCATTTCCAGAATGGTGTCACTGTCGTAAATACGCGGATGGGTAAAATCGACATCGGCCGGACGATAAGGCCTTGAGCCAGTGGCAATCACAATTTTTTCAGCGTAAATGGTTTCAACTCCACCATCTAACAATGAAAGGCTAACTGTGTTGGCATCAATGAAAGAAGCTTGACCGATATGTACATTTACGCGGTTGCGCACGTAAAAGTTGGTATGCATCTCGACTTGCTTGGGAATTACTTTAGCTGCAGATTGTAAGACGCGCGGAAATGTTAACCGGCGACTATCGCCTATTTCGCGAAACAAACTGTTGCTTTTGAATTGGATAACCTGCTTCACCACATGACGCAGTGACTTGGACGGAATGGTGCCCTTATGCGCACAGCTACCGCCCACCAGTGCCCTGTTTTCTATCACTGCCACGCGCTTGCCAATTTTTGAGGCAGAGATAGCGGCACTTTCACCAGAAGGCCCGGACCCGATGACCAAAAGGTCATAGCTGTGATCTGCTGATTTTTTACGACCAGTCAATTTATTCCCCTTACACTAGATGACCGAATACATTGATAGTCTAGCAACAATTATTCCTGCCTATTTATTCTTTTAGGAGCTTGCCTATTCTTTTGAAGGCTTGCTTGCATCATAGGAAAGATTGCTTGCATTCACGTTGGCAGGTGCCGGACTGGCTTTTTGCTCAGCGCATTTGGCCTCATCACCACCGCACAACTCACACACATAATTGGGATCACCCAATGCCTTTCCTACTCCCCCGCAAGAGCCAGATATAGGCTTTCTACCCATAAGCACACTAATGGATAAAGCAAAGGCAACAAATAACATCACAACCAGAGTAACCAGAAGGACTGCCATGATTCACTCCAAGGCGTACAACGCCATTTACAAAATTTGCTATCTAAAAACAAAAAACGAGGCGGGTTGCCCTGCCTCGTTTTCCTTATGCATTAACCACCGAAGTCGTCGAGCAAAATAAGTTGTCGTTCTCGGATTGCAGCATATCGTAATCTTCTTTGTAGAAGAGTTCGCGCAGCGAACGAGCACCGTACCAGAAAGACATTTTGCGCTTGCTCTTCAGGCGACGCAACTGATCGAAAATGTGCGAACGCATAGGTGCCATACCTGCACCACCGCCGATAAATACCATTTCTGCCTCGGTCTTCTTCGCGAAGAATTCACCGAATGGGCCGTAAACAGTAACCTTATCACCGGCTTTCAGGTTAAACACAAATGAAGACATCTGACCTGGAGGAATCCCTTGGGATTTTGGTGGTGGAGTTGCAATACGAATATTGAACTTCACAACGCCCTTCTCATCAGGATAGTTAGCCATTGAGTAAGCGCGGATAACCGGTTCATCCACTTTAGATTCGAGGTTAAAGAAACCAAAACGTTCCCAATCACCGCGGTATTCAGACTCGATCTCAAAGTCAGAAAACTTCACATGATGAGGAGGACACTCCAACTGCACGTAACCACCTGCACGGAAGTCTACGCTTTCACCCTCAGGCAAACGCAGGGTCAACTCTTTAATAAAGGTTGCCACGTTCGGGTTGGATTCCACAGTGGTTACCCACTGCTTCACACCAAACACTTCTTCCGGTACATGAATTTTCATGTTTTGCTTTACCGGAACCTGACAGCTCAAGCGCCAGCCGTCATTTTGTTCACGACGGTTAAAGTGCGCCTCTTCAGTTGGGATAATGGAACCACCGCCCTCGTTTACCACACAGCGGCACTGGGCACAGCTACCACCACCACCGCATGCAGAAGCGAGAAACACATTATTGGCAGCCAATGTTTGCAGTAATTTACCGCCCGCAGGAACGGTAATGGTTTTCTCATCATTGATAAGAATTTGCACATCACCAGTGTTTACCAGTTTTGCCTGCGCAGCGAGAATGACCACCACCAGTGCAAGCACTATGAAGGTGAACATTCCAACGCCTAATAAAATCTCAGTAGTCATTAAGATACTTCCTCGCTTCGCTTAGAGTGAGATACCGCCAAAAGACATAAAGCCCCACGCTCAATCATAAACAGCGAGCCCGCCATGATTACGCAGTTCACAGTAATCAACGGAAGGAATACACCCAGCGCGTTGTAAAGCGCAGGCATGTATTTATCCATTACGATTTCCATGATCTGCACAATTGCAGCGATTACACCAATAAAGGAAATGAAGCTGAGGAAGGTCAAATCAACGCCAGTCACACCAGCCCAAGCCAATGCATCTTCTTTCAACAAATAAGTCAGGATCAAATTGTTTGCCGGTACAGTTAATACCTGCACCACAATTACAGCGATACCCAAACCGATTGCAGCATTGATCTTCTTGGACATTGCCATGAAAGAACACATACCCAGGAAGAACGCCAATGCCATGTTTTCAATGAAAACAGAGCGAACTAATAAACCGACTAAATGTTCCATTATGCGATCTCCTGAGTAACAACGGAGTTAGGAGCGATTTTAAAATCTGCCTTCTCTACCTGATTTTTCTTCCAGGTACGCATTCCCCAGATGATCATTCCAATCAGGAAGAAGGCGCTTGGTGGTAACAGCAGCAAACCATTAGGTACGTACCAGCCACCATCAGCAGCCAATGGCAATACTTCAATGCCAAACCACTTTCCTGCACCAAAGATTTCGCGGAAAGAGCCCAACACAATCAGCAATACTGAATAGCCCAAGCCGTGACCAATACCATCCCAAAAGCTTGCCATTGGGGGATTTTTTAGTGCGAAGGCTTCAGTACGTCCCATTACGATACAGTTAGTGATGATCAAACCAACAAACACTGACAGTTGCTTACTGATATCGTAAGCAACGGTTTTCAGGATTTGGTCAACCACGATTACCAACGCAGAGATGATGATCATCTGCGCAATAATACGTACGTTGTTGGGCAAGTAATTACGCACCAGCGATACAAAGAAACTGGAGAAGGCAACAACCAGTGTCAAACCGATTGCCATTACCAAACTGAACTTCACACTGGAGGTTACCGCCAGCGCAGAACAGATACCCAAAATTTGCAAAATAACAGGGTTATTTTCAAAAATTGGTTTTGTGAGGAGATCTTTCGTTTTTGTACTCATGATTAAGCCTCGCCATTTTTCAGATTAGTGAGGAAAGGTTTAAAACCACTATCACCCATCCAGTTCTTTATCCAGCGCAATAAAACCTGCCATGGTTGACCACAAGCCTTTGCCACGAATAGGAAGAATAACTCTGCTCAAACCCTGATCATCATTAACCAAAAATACTTTGGCATATTTTTCACGGGTAATCAGTTTGGCAATATCGTCCTCCGGATCCAGCTTCACGAACATACCTGGACGTTTTGCAGAGGCAACCTGGTCAAACTTGGTTACATCGGCAACTGCATCGGTAAATTTTCCAGTTTCCAGATCAACAACTTTAACCTGTATCTTTGCAAATTGTTCCTCAACAGATACGCCCTCTTGGTACATACCCGCCACTTTCAAAACGTTCTTTTGGAAGTCGAGGGCTTTATTAGTTTCCTGGTGCGGTTTCAACATAACAGCAGAACCGGCCACCAGAACAGACGCCACCAAACACATAATTAATGTGACGGTGATGGTGTATTTTGCGGTTTGTTGATTAGACACGGGCCAGTCTCCGTTTGATGTTGGATTGAACAACGAAGTAGTCGATGGTTGGAGCAAACATATTGGCAAACAAAATTGCCAGCATCATGCCTTCTGGATAAGCCGGGTTAACCACGCGAATTGTGATCACCATAAAACCTATCAACGCACCGAAAATCCACTTGCCAGTATTAGTCATAGCCGCTGATACCGGATCAGTAGCCATAAAGAACAAGCCGAAAGCATAACCACCCAACACAAAGTGCCACCAGAAAGGCATTTGGAACATCGGGTTTTTGCTATCTGCACCCAGCCAGTTATACAGCAGCACAGTTGCAACAGTACCCGCCAATACACCCAGCACGATACGAGTAGAAGCAATACCCATAACCAACAATGCAATACCGCCAATCATCAGCGCGAGCGTGGAGGTTTCACCAATAGAACCCTGCTCAAAACCAATGAAAGCATCCATCCAGGTCAAATGACCGGCTACAGCATCCATACCACTCTGGGCTGCAATTGAGAGTGCAGTTGCACCCGTGTAGCCATCAACAGCCGTCCAGACTGCATCGCCAGACATCTCTGCAGGGTAAGCAAAGAACAGGAACGCACGACCAACCAAGGCTGGGTTCAGGAAGTTTTTACCAGTACCACCGAAAACTTCTTTACCAACTACTACACCGAAGCTGATACCTAAAGCGGCTTGCCACAATGGCAAATCAGGAGGACAAGTCAACGCAAACAGAATAGAAGTAACAAAGAAACCTTCGTTAACTTCATGGCCGCGCACCATGGCAAACAATACTTCCCAAAGACCGCCCACGATAAATACGGTGGCATAAATTGGCAGGAAGTAAGCTGCACCAAGCACCAGATTATCCCAAATGCTGTTGGGATTGTGACCGGCAAACCAGCTGGTCAGCACACCGTGCCAGTTGTCGATACCAGTTGCGCCAGTGGCAGCAAGAATGGTGTTAGCTTGCAGACCTACGTTGTACATACCGAAGAACATCGCCGGGAATGCACACAACCACACAGTGATCATAATACGCTTCAGGTCAATGCCATCGCGCACATGAGCAGTCGATTTGGTTACATCTGCTGGTTTGTAAAAAATGGTGTCCGCTGCTTCATACAGGGCATACCATTTTTCGTATTTGCCGCCCTTGTGGAAATGCGGCTCCATATTGTCGAGTAATTTTCTCAGACTCATCAATTAGCCCTCATTCTCAATGCGAGTAAGGTTG
>JAGKWY010000019.1 GCA_021151625.1 Gammaproteobacteria bacterium
AAGAACAGGGAAACCTATGAACCATACTGAGACTATCCGGCAGTGGCCGGAGTACGCGGCCCTGACCCGCGCACGCAAAAAAATCATGTGGCCGCTGTCAATTATTACGATCGCCGCTTATTTCGTCCTTATCCTCGCTATCGCATTCAATCCTCATTCACTCGGTAATCCAGTCGGTAACGGCGTGACATCTATTGGAATCATGCTCGGATTAGGAATTATTTTGCTGTGTTTTGTGGTCACCGGCATTTATGTCTATTACGCCAACCGCGTACTTGAGCCTTTAAACAAGGCCATTCTTAAAAAAGCAGAGGAGCTTAAGTAATGACTATTTTTGCTCGTCTGCTGGTATTGCTGCTTGCAACCACCAGCCTGCCCGCTCTCGCACAAACCAAGAGCATGGCCCCTGGCTCTGCAATCCTGATGTTTATTTTGTTTGTGATGCTGACGCTGGGTATTACTATCTGGGCCTCCAAGCGCACCAAAACCACCAAAGACTTTTACGCCGCAGGCGGTGGCATTGGCGGCTTCCAGAATGGTTTGGCGATTGCCGGTGACTACATGTCAGCCGCATCATTTCTCGGCATTGCCGGTTTGGTATATATGTCGGGATTCGATGGATTAATTTATGCCATCGGATTTTTGGTAGGTTGGCCCATCGTATTACTGTTGATTGCCGAACCATTGCGCAATTTGGGCAAATACACTTTTGCTGATGTTGCCTCCTTTCGCCTACAACAAAAACCGATTCGCATACTGGCCGCTAGCGGCTCACTGGTTACAGTGATTTTTTATTTGATTGCACAGATGGTGGGTGCAGGCAAATTAATTGAATTGTTGTTTGGCATGCAATACGAAGTGGCCGTGGTGATTGTCGGTGTACTTATGACTTTCTATGTCACCTTCGGTGGCATGCTCGCCACCACCTGGGTACAATTGATCAAAGCGATTTTATTGCTCTCTGGCGCAACACTCATGGCGATACTGGTGATGGTGCAATTTGGTTTCAGTTTTGAAACTATGTTTGCCGAAGCCGTAAAAGTACACACCAAAGGCACCGCGATTATGGCTCCGGGTACTTTAGTTGCCGATCCGATTTCTGCAATTTCCCTGGGAATGGCGCTGATGTTTGGCACCGCTGGCTTGCCCCATATTCTGATGCGTTTTTTCACCGTACGCGATGCAGTACAAGCACGCCGCTCTGTATTCTACGCCACGGGTTTTATCGGCTACTTCTATATTCTGACGTTCATCATTGGCTTCGGCGCAATTGTACTGCTCGCTGCACATCCAGAATATTTTAGTAATGGTGCGTTAATTGGCGGCACCAATATGGCTGCGATTCGCCTCTCGCAAGCAGTAGGCGGTGATATGTTACTTGGATTTATTTCTGCCGTTGCCTTTGCCACTATTCTCGCCGTGGTTTCCGGTTTAACACTCGCAGGTTCCAGCGCAATTTCTCACGATCTTTACGCAACCTTGATACTGAAAGGCGAACGCAACGAGGAAAAAGAAATGCGCGCATCACGTATTGCCACTATTGTTTTGGGTGTGATTGCAGTATTGCTTGGAATTGTTTTTGAAAACCAAAACGTCGCCTTTATGGTGGGCTTGGCCTTCTGCGTTGCAGCCAGCGCAAACTTCCCGATTTTGTTGCTCAGTATGTACTGGCGTAGACTCACCACCCGCGGTGCAGTGATTGGCGGTTCATTAGGTTTGTTAACGGCAGTGGTGCTGGTATTTATTGGGCCCACTGTATGGGTTGATGCGTTCGGCAATAAAGAGGCAATATTCCCCTTCAAATATCCGGCGATTTTCTCCATCAGCATCGCGTTTATTGGTATCTGGGTTTTCTCATTGCTGGATAACTCAGCGACTGCCAAAGCAGAGCAAGCTGCCTTTGATGCACAATTTGTTCGCTCGCAAACAGGTATTGGCGCAGCGGAAGCCAGTGAACATTAATCGTTAGATTCAAGCACACATAAAAAGCCCTGCTCATCTTCACTACAATGAGCAGGGCTTTTTATTTGAGACTTAACGTTTTACTTACAAAGTATTTATAAACCGCAAGGCGATGGCAGCGGTGGATTTTGCTCTTTCACTTCATCCAGATAAGCCACTTTATTGGTGCGATACCCAGCGACCAATGCTTCAACTTCTGCAGTCGATAAAGCAATACCTTCGCGGAAAAATACCCAGTCAATATCTTCCTGGTACTCACGTAATTCCGGTGAATCTACCGGGCCTTGCGAACCATCCGCCCCTTTCGGCATAAACCATAAATTGAAATTGATCGACATAAAATCTTCCGGGAATACCGCACTGGTGTGCTCGGAAAACAATTGCCCATCCACGTAATAAATGACCTTGTTGTCTGCCACAGTTAGAACCAGTGTATGCCAACCGGCATAGCTTCCCGCTGTACGGGTATATTCATTCACTTTTGTCCAGGGTTCTAACTGGAACGTGTCCCAACTGGTAGTCCACATTGCAGGCACAGTGTTTTCACCCCAACCACCGTTAGGCAGGTATTCAAAATCCGTTTCGCTGTAATTTTTATCCATAGGCGCTTTTAGTGGACTGATTGCATAAAAGGTTTGGATAACCTCATCACCATCAGGGCCATAACCTGGTTCATCGCGGAAAAATACGCGCGCAGCATAGGTGCCCTCACGATATTTGCGTGCATGGCAGAACTGGGTGTGGCGAGTATTTTCACCAGTACCACCAGTCACTGAACTCATGCGGATTGCACCATTCTCAGCGCCGATAATGTCTGGGTGAAACGACAAACCCTCGGCCGACCAGGTGGCACCTTTTATGCCCGGATGACCGGTTTCAGTCCTCACCTTCCAGCCGTTGTTATAGAACCCGGCCAGATCCGCGTAACTGAAATCATCAAAGAAGACCGGTACTGAAGCTGCTGGTACCGGCACAGGTTGCACTGGTTGCGAATTGGCAGCTGCTGGTTGCGCGTTATCAGGTTTTTTCTCACTTGAATCGCAGCCGGTAAAACCGATACTTGCTGCAATCATGCTGGTAAGTAGGATTATTTTTGTATTCATTGCCTTGCTCCCTCTTTATCGCCCTGGCGATTGTGTTTGGAGATACTATTTTCACGCAATGGACAACGTTGTCAAAATGATTTTATCTTTCCGAAAAAACCTTAACGGGAATTTACATAACGATTGAAAAGCGGTTATTCCAGAATTAAAAATCAGGCTCAGAAGCGATAAGAACCAACTCGCCGGTGGTCGGATGGGTGAACTGCAAATCCCGCGCATGCAGCAACAGACGCTCTGCAGATTTAGCATAGACTCCACCATAAAACTCACACCCTAAAATGGGATGTCCAAGTGCCTGCAAATGCAAACGCAATTGGTGTGATCGCCCGGTAATGGGATGGAGCAAAACTCTCGTGCTATTGGTTTGGATATCGCGCATCAACACCTTATATTCAGTTACCGAAGGTTTACCGGTTGCATGGCAGATTTTGTATTTGGGGCCCTCGCCCGCTGCGATCGGTAAATCAATAACACCTTCATCCGGTTCAACCAACCCGGCAACTACTGCCAGATAATGCTTGCTCACCGAGCGCGCCTGAAACTGTTTGCTGATATGGGATAAGGCCGGCTTATTCAACGGAATAACCATAACGCCAGAGGTATCGAAATCCAGGCGATGCACTATGGCCGCAGACGAGTAATCCAGTTCCAGCCGGCTAATCACCGAATCGCGATTTTGCGGATGACGACCGGGGACGCTGAGCAAGCGAGTCGGCTTGTCGATAAGGAGAAAATCCGCATCTACACGCAGGATTTTCAGATCCTCAGTACAAGGCGGAAGCACAAATAATTGATCAATATCGGCATGCATAAGCGAAATAGCTAATAGATAGAAAAAAAATCAATATGGCCATGATACCAGCCCCAAGCCAATAAATTCGCGCTTCATAACCCAGGGGAACAAGCTTAGGCCCAAAGGGTTATTCACATCCGCAAATCCGGCTGTTATCTTGCCGCCGCAAAACTCGCCGGAGAGCGGCTTTTCCTGTATCCTGCGCGCCTCAATTTCTAGCCTACAGCGCCATTCCGTGATGGCCTTTTTCTTATAGATAGGTATCTAGCTCCATGTATATCTACGACGAGTACGACAATAGTATCCTGCGCCAGCGCGTTGCCCAATTCCGTGGCCAAACCGAACGCTTCCTCGCAGGTGAGTTACCGCCCGAACAATTCCTGCCGCTGCGTTTGCAGAATGGTCTTTATGTACAACGCCTGGCCCCTATGCTGCGGATTAACGTGCCCTACGGCATGATTAATTCCACCCAGATCCGCAAGCTGGCTCATATCGCGCGTCACTACGACAAAGGCTACTGCCACGTCAGTACCCGTCAGAACATCCAGTACAACTGGCCCGACCTGACCGAAGTGCCCGATATTCTTTCCGAGCTTGCCGATGTCGGTATGCACGGCACCCAGTCCAGCGGTAACTGTATTCGCAATACCACTTCTGACCAGTTTGCCGGCACAGCACCCGATGAGATTGTCGATCCGCGTCCCTATTGCGAAATTATTCGCCAGTGGTCCAGCTTCCACCCTGAATTCGCGTTCCTGCCACGCAAATTCAAAATTGCAGTGACCGGCTCAACGCAAGATCGCGCTGCCGTGCAAGTGCACGATATCGGCCTGCAAATATTGCTGAATGATAAAGGCGAAGTCGGTTTTCAAGTTTACGTAGGTGGTGGCTTGGGCCGTACTCCTTGTATCGGCGCTGCCATTCGCGACTTCTTGCCAGAAGAGGACTTACTCTCTTACCTGGAAGCCATCCTGCGCGTATACAACCTTTATGGTCGCCGCGATAACAAATACAAAGCCCGTATCAAGATTCTGGTGCGCGCACTGACGCCGGAAGTTTTCGCGCAAAAAGTGGAAGCTGAGTGGCAATACCTGAAAGATGGCTATAACAAATTAACCCGCGATGAAATCGAACGCGCTAAAGGTTTCTTCACTGCACCTGCGTACGACATTATTGATAATGCTGCTGCGCAAGCTGCTGTAAGTGCACAAGCGAGTGAGAGTGTTGCATTCAGCAAGTGGCTGCAACGCAACGTGCGTGAGCACAAGATCCCCGGTTACGCCGCAGTAACCTTATCGCTGAAGCCAACCGGTGTTGCACCTGGTGATATCACTGATGCCCAACTGGAAATCATCGCCAATCTGGCTGATGAATTCAGCTTTGGTGAGGCGCGTACAACGCACGAACAAAATATCGTGCTGGCGGATGTGAAGAAATCCGATTTGTTTAGCCTGTGGCAAAAAGCCAAAGTGGCCGGTTTTGCAACGCCAAATATCGGCACTATCACCGATATTATTTGCTGCCCCGGCGGTGACTTCTGCTCACTGGCAAACGCGAAATCCATTCCGATTGCCGAAGCGATTCAACGCCAATTTGAAGACCTGGATTATGTGTATGACCTGGGTGATATTGACCTGAATATTTCCGGTTGTATGAATGCTTGCGGTCATCACCATGTTGGTCACATTGGTATTTTGGGTGTGGATAAAGCGGGTAAAGAATTTTATCAGGTACAGCTCGGTGGCAACGCCAGTAATGATGCTTCACTGGGCGATGTGCTTGGCCCATCCTTCAGCGCGGAAGATATGCCAACCGTTATCCAGAAATTAGTGGATGTATATCTTGCTAACCGCACCGCTGAAGAATTATTTATCGATACCTATCGCCGTATAGGCGCAGCTCCCTTCAAGGAGAAAGTTTATGCCAAAGCTAATTAAAGACGGCTTGATTGTCCCGCTGTTTATGGATGGTCGTGCATTTTCTACCGCGCGCTTGCTGCGTGAACGCTATGGTTTTACCGGTGAACTGCGCGCAGTCGGCAACTTTATTCGCGATCAACTTTGCTACTTGCGCCGTTGTGGTGTTAATGCGTTTGCTTTCGCCAATCCAGAAATGAATCTGGACGAAGCAGCAAAATCGCTGCAAGACCTGCAAGAGTATTACCAAGCCGCGGTAGACCAACCTCTACCACTGTTTAGACGTCGCGCTTGACAACCAAGAAGTAGTAAAAATAAAAACGCCGCGTTACAGCGGCGTTTTTATTTATGCCGAGTGATTAAGCCTGAAATTTAATCACACTGAAAAGTTAACGCCAATTCAATTCGTCCCATCGCCAAACTACGATAGTGCTCACCGATAATCGCGAAACCGTTACCGCACTTTTCCAGCGCTTTTGGCAATAATTGTGCACGTGCAACCGGCAGGTTTGCCCACTGGTCTACTTCCACACGCAACATAAAATTCTGTTCAGCTTTTTCTTTTGGCGTACGCAAGCTTTGTACAGGAGCTTCTTGCGCTGCAGGAACAGCGGTATTTTTTTCTGTGCTTGTAGTCTCCAGCACTGCACCCTCTTCACCTTTTTTAAACGCTTTTTGTAAAAAGCCGTTTAACCCTTCATTGGAGTAATCGCAATCTTGCTGGTTAACATTCATTGAATCAGCAGCATCTACGGCAGCATCACAGTTCTTTTTATTTGCCTCATCAGCTTGTACTGAAAATGCCACCAACAGCAGGCAAAGCGCTAAGGGTTTCATGGATCACTCCTGAATGTTTTTAACAATAAAATACCGTTTCCCAAAATAACAAAGGGTGCTTGCGCACCCTTTGTTTACAAATTGCAATTCGTCGTTACGAATTAGAATTTGAAATCCATACCAACACCACCGTAGGTGTCATCGCGGTGAGCGTCAACAGTTGGAGCTGCCGCATCTGCTACGCCGTTTTCTACCGAAGTGAAGTAACCGTACAGAGTTGCAGCTTTGGTCATTTTGTAATCCACACCGATGCTCGCAGCTTCGCCATCGATCCATCTTACATCGGAATCACCGAATTGGCCTTTTACCGCCCATTTGTCAGTAACATTCCACAGTGCAGAAACCAATGCACCATCTTCATCAAAACCGGTATTGTCGTTCTCGTATTGTTCAGCCATCGCACCCAATTGCACTGGACCTAAGGTCAAACGAGCAACTGCACGAACCAAACTAATACCATCCGCTTCTACGTCCTGATCAGTTGCAATAGCGCCGTAGAATACTGGGCTGGTATAGCTGAAAGATACAGACGCGCCGTTAGTTGGAGTACCAGCTTGTTTGAAGGTGCCGTCGTTTTCTTCAGAGGTATAGGCAGCAGCAATTGCGAAACCACCGAAAGTTGGGGTTACGTATTGCACAATGTTACTTACGCGGTTTTCACCTTTGAAGATGTTGGTGATATCACCTTCCATATCATTGAACAGGTCGATCTTTTCCTGTGCAACTTTGGTTGGGGTATCAAAGTGGCCGCCCATGATAGTACCGGCTACGCCTTGCAGACCCAGGAAAATATTGCGTTGGCCAAAGGTTTGCGTACCATTGGTGCCGTCATCTACTTCAGTTTGGTATTCAAACTGGTAAATCACTTTTAATTTAGAGTTAACTTCTTCACCGCCTTTTACACCGATACGGGAAGCGTGGCTCACTAACTCTACTTTGCTACCATCTGCCTGGTTACCGTTAGCGCTGGAATAGCTAGCTTCATCAGTGCTTTGCAGGGCAACGTTTGCTTTACCGTAAACCACTACATCAGCAACAGCTGCCAGTGGGAAAAGCGAAGCGAGGGTCACGGCTAATAATGTTTTTTTCATGGAGTTGTCTCCTTGATTGTGTGTGTGTGATGCACGGAAATGCGCATCGGTGAGTCAGGTGTTTCTAAGAATAGTGATGCATTTGTGTCAGTTGCATTGCCATTGTGTGACTATTGTGTGACTTAAGAGTTACAGAAATATGACAATCAACCTGTCTTATGACGGTGCGCGATTATATAAAGAAATCGATGGATATTTTGTGATAAAGCTTAGCTTTAAATCAAAATTTCACAATTTTTGCACTATTTTTGCGCCTTAAATCGTATTTAAGACTCAAATATCATCCATAAAAGTGCAGAAGAGGATGAGGATTACGCAAAATGACTGATAACGCTATCTTTATAAAGGCTCTCTAAAAGCGAAAAAGCCTGTTTTTTGAGCAGATCAAAATCTGAATGCTGTAGCTCATGGGCAATTATTTGCAGATATTCGATCAAAGGTTGATCAGCAGATTGCAGTAAAAATAACAGTCGCGCAGTAAGCGGATTCGCGGCAATAAAACAAACCTTATCACTGCGATTACGGTAAACCAGCAGCTGTGTGGTTTCTGGCTCCCACTCAGGATGAGTGGCGGAGACTTTCTGTACCGGGTATTGATAGCTGAGACAAACCGCCAATGGCGAAACCCTCGGACGGGATACTTCCAGATTGTATGGCCAGGTGCCTGCTTCTGGAATTACCTCCGTACTTACATCTAATGCCAGCTCAATCCACTCATAATGCACCAGCTCCAGTAAGTAAGGTGGATCATTTTCCCGCAAACCGCGCTCCTGCAATAAATACTGCACAAACTCATCACTGATCTGCAAAAAAAACGGAGTTTGGCAATAATGATGCTGAATGAAGCTGCGCACCAATCCATGCCATACCTCATCCGTTAAAATTGAGCGCGTCACTGGAAAAACATTGGCGATAAAATTTTCAATATTGTTGTAAATCAAATCGCGATAAATATGCAAACGACGCTCCTCCACCTGTAAGGGCGCAGGATTTGTTTCCGGTGAACGCAAATAACGCGCAAGCTTGAGCTGGGTTTCCTGGAAGTTTTTCATGGCTTGCTCTGCTGACGAATTTTAATTTCGTTTAACTCGGCCAATAATTCAGGTAGCGGAGGAATATTGAAATCGCGCTCCAACAAAGTTGGCTTTACGCCGAACAATTCGTAGGCCTTTTCCAATAATTGCCATACCGGATGAATCACTGGCGCCCCGTGGGTGTCCACTCGCAGATCGTCAGCTTCTTCATAATGCCCGGCAATATGGATGTACGCCGTACGTTCACCGGGAAGACTGGCAAGAAATTCATAGGGATCATATTTGTGGTTAACGCTATTAACGTAAATATTATTTACATCCAGCAACAACGCACAATCTGCCTTTTTAACCACCGCATTAATAAATTCACTTTCACTCATTTCCTGCTGCGGAGCGAGATAGTAGGAGGAGTTTTCGATAGCAATACGCTGCCCCAAAATATCTTGCGCGCGCAGGATACGTTCGGCTACATAATCAACCGCATTTTCAGTAAAAGGAATCGGCAACAAGTCGTACAACTGGCCCTGATCACTACAATAACTTAAGTGTTCACTGTAATAGCGAATACCGTGCTCACGCATCAAGTTCTTGATTGCATGCAAAAGGTCGGTGTTGAGTGGTGCAGGAGAACCAATGGAAAGGGATAGACCGTGACAGACAAAGGGAAAACGTTCGGTGTAAGCGCGCAACTGTTTTGCTAATCGTCCGCCAACCTGAATCCAGTTTTCAGGGGCGACTTCCATAAACTGAATATCTTCTGGAGTAACTTCATCCAGGGTTTTCATCAGAGTCCGGCGCAGGCCGAGACCTGCACCGGTGACAGCTGCTGAATAATTGCCAGCTGTATTAGCCATAAATATTACTCAGCCTTTTTCTCTTCTTTTTTATCAGCGCCGCATTTAGCTTCGCCACACTTATGCTCGCCTTCCGCTTTTTTGTCGGCGCCACACTTGTGTTCACCCTCTGCTTTTTTATCGGCACCGCACTTGGCTTCACCACACTTATGCTCACCGTCGGCCTTTTTATCGGCACCGCATTTGGCTTCGCCGCACTTGTGCTCGCCTTCAGATTTAGCTGAGCTGTTATCTGCCAGGGTGTAACCCGCTTGCAGTTGAGTTGCGCTAAAAGTGGTATCTGCAGCAGATGCGACTGGAGCCAACGCAGCAGAAGCAACAAAAGCAGCGCCAATCATCGCAGACAGGTTGGAAATTTTATTATTCATGGAAAAACTCCTTTCATTCAATAGTTTCAGGGTGATAGAACATGTCATTGGATTTTTGTACCACTAAAGCAAACTGATATTAACCTCATTAGCCATCAGATAGCGGGGGCTTGCTCAGGAGCTAACCACACCTACCCTCACCCAGTTCGCTGTTGGTGACTTATAGACTAGCCTCATTTAGTTTTGTTACAACACCAACACATATTTACCTAATTATTTATTTCCTGCCTTATTTCTGGACTGATCACTGATTATTGTTGCGCCTGCAACAGGGCCTGTTCCCATTGTTTGTCCAGGCGTTTATCAGATACTGGCACCTGGGTTTTCAAGGTCTGGGCAAACAGGGAAATACGCAACTCCTCTACCCACCAGCGATACTCCATCAGCTCGGATAACTGCCCCAGGCGATAATCCCCCTCTTTCGCCAGATAATCCGTCAGGCGCTGCCAGTGGGGTGCAACCTCCGCCAGCTGCAGCTTATCTTTTTGCGCATTGAGTGCCGCCTTTTCCAGTCGCTGCTGGATGCCACGCATGTATTTTGGGTACTGCTGCAACCACTGCGATGGTGTTTTATAAACCAGCCCGGGATAATAAAGCTGCGCGAGCTGTTGATTGATATCACTAATGGTGTAGGCCAACAACAACATATTTTTTTGTTGCTTGAGCTGCTTTTTAATCTCCACCAACAATTTCAAACTGGTGACTAATTGATTAGCCAACTCCTGCGCATGAGGAATTAATTTATCTTTTATCGCTTGCAGCAAGGAATCAAACGCCGGTTTAGCACGTGGCAGTTGCTGCTGATCAGCAAACGCAAGTTGTTTAATAGCCGCCATAATTAAATCGTCGACCACTTGGTCGCGGCTACCAATCCCCGCCAGTGTCAGCGCAACTTCCTGCCCCTTTAATAATTCCTTGTGCAAATATTTAACCGTTTGCCCGAGCGATAAATACACTAAGCGCGTTAGGCCACGCTGGGTGATATCCAATGCCTGCAAGGGATTATCCAATACTTGCAAAGCCACACTGGAATTTTTGTCCACCAGCGCTGGGTAGGCGCGAATACTAATTCCGCCGCGCGGCAGCTGAATGGCTTGTGGCAGCGCATCAAAATCCCACGCAGTAATACCATCGCGTTCAATATTGGTGGCGGCTGACTGAATATTTTGTTGCACTTTTTCGCGATATTTTTCCCGCAGCGGTGTTAAATCGCGACCACTGGCAATAACTTTTCCCTTATCATCCACCACGTGAATATTAAAACGGTAGTAATCATCCACGCTGGTTTCCAACCAGGCTTCTTTAGGAATATCCACACCTGTCAGGCGCTTTAATTGCACACCCATGGCTTCACTCAGGGGTTTATTATCCGGTGTTAACACCGCCAATAATTTATCCACCACATCGGGCACAGGTACAAAATGTTTACGCAGGTTTTTAGGCAGGGATTTAATCAAGCCAATGCATTTGTCGCGCAACATACCTGGCACCAACCATTCGAGTCGCTGCTCGGGCACCTGATGCAACACGCTCATGGGTACATGGATGCTCACACCATCAAAGGCATGATTCGGTTCAAAGTGATAACTGAGTGGGAACACCATGCCACGCCATTCCAATTCATTCGGAAATTGCGCTTCAGTCACATCACCCGCGCCGTGCCGCATTAATGTTTCACGCGTGATATAAAGTAATTGCGAATTGGTTTGCTCTGCTTTTTTGCGCCAGGATTCAAATCCAGCGAGATTCACTACATCCGAAGGAATTCGCTCGTTGTAAAAATCAAAAATAACCTGTTCATCGACCACAATATCGCGGCGACGGGATTTTGCTTCCAGTTCTTCCAGCTGCAACAACAATTGCTGTTGATGGGTGTAAAAATCCTTAAAGCCTGCCTGTTGTTGCAAATGCTTGCGCTTTGGATGCTGCATATATTGCCCTTCAACCAAGGCAGCGCGGATAAATACTTCACGCGCTTGCGCAGGATCTATGTGGCTATAGTTAACCGATTTCTTCTCAACAATGGTTAAGCCATAAAGTGTAATTTTTTCATAGGCCATTACCTGACCTGCGCGCGAGTCATAATGAGGTTCAAAATGCTGGCGCTTGATTAAATGCTCCGCTGCACTAATCACCCATTCCGGTTCAATTTTAGCTACCGTGTGCGCAAATAATTTAGAGGTTTCAATCAGTTCTGCTGCCATTATCCATTTAGGCGTTTTTTTCACGAGCGACGAGCCAGGGAAAATTGCAAACTTGCGATTGCGTGCGCCCAGGTATTCGCGCTCTTCGTGATTAAAACCTAAATTGCCCAACAAACCGGTCAAAAGCGCTTTATGGATGGCTTCGTAATTTGCCGGCTCGCTATTGATGCGAAACCCTAAATCTTTAATGGCAATGCACAACTGGTGGTGCACGTCGCGCCATTCACGCAAACGCAAATAGGAAAGGAATTCTTTTTTACAGAGTTTGCGCAGCTGGTTTTGCGAAAGCTCCTGACGCTGGGTTTCAAAATAATCCCACAGGCTTACATAACCCAGAAAATCCGAATGCTCAGACCAGAAACGACGATGCATCTGGTCGGCAGCCTGCTGCTTCTCTACCGGGCGCTCGCGTGGGTCCTGTACCGAGAGTGCACTAACAATAATTAATAATTCGCGAATACAGGATTGCTCCTGCGCTGCCAGCATCATGCGCGCAAGACGCGGGTCCAAGGGTAATTTCGCTAACTGCTGACCAGCCGGCATCAACTGATTTTTGCTGTTAACTGCGTGCAATTCTTCCAACAATTTAAAACCATCACTAATCAGGCGATGATCCGGGGCATCGATAAACGGAAATTTATGGATATCGCCCATACGCAATTGCAGCATTTGCAAAATGACTGCCGCAAGGTTGGTACGCAGGATTTCCGCATCAGTAAACGCGGGGCGCGAATTAAAATCTTCTTCACTGTATAAGCGAATACAAACACCTTCTGCCACACGGCCACAGCGCCCTTTGCGCTGGTTAGCGCTGGCCTGGGAAACAGGCTCGATCGGCAAACGCTGCACTTTTGTGCGATAGGAATAACGGCTAATACGCGCAAACCCCGGATCAATGACATAGCGAATACCGGGCACAGTAATAGAGGTTTCTGCCACGTTAGTCGCCAACACAATGCGACGCCCGGTGTGTGGTGCAAATACTTTTTGCTGCTCCGCCAAACTCAAGCGCGCATAAAAGGGAATCACTTCCATATGCGCAAATTGCGCTTTGCGCAGCACATCTGCCGTCTCGCGAATTTCACGCTCACCACTTAAAAATACCAGGATGTCACCACCGCGCACACCTGAACCGGTTTTTTCATGCAATTCAATTTCACGCACTGCATCGACAATCGCCGCATATTGATCTGGTTCTGCATCTTCCCCATCATCATTTTCAAATTCGTAGAGTGGGCGATACCAGACCTCTACCGGATAAGTTCGGCCCGACACCTCAATAATGGGCGCGTTATTAAAGTGTTGTGAAAAACGTTCAAGGTCAATGGTGGCAGAAGTGATGATTAATTTTAAATCAGGGCGCTTCGGCAACAGCTGCTTTAAATAACCGAGCAGAAAGTCGATATTCAAACTGCGTTCATGGGCTTCATCAATAATCAGCGTGTCGTATTTATTTAAAAAAGGATCGTGTTGGATTTCCGCGAGCAAAATCCCATCAGTCATTACTTTGATTAAAGTATTTTCGTTGGACTGGTCGCTGAACCTGACTTGATAACCAACCTTTTCACCCAGGGTGGTTTTTAATTCCTCGGCAATGCGGTTAGCCACTGTATTAGCGGCAATCCGGCGCGGTTGGGTGTGGCCAATCAAACCTTTGACACCGCGCCCAATGCTTAAACAAATTTTGGGAATCTGCGTGGTTTTACCCGAGCCGGTTTCACCCGCCAAAACCACCACCTGATTATTGGCAATAATCTGTGCAATTTCATCGCGCTTTTCGCAAACCGGTAATGCGGGGAATTCTATCTCGGTGGGAACAAGTTGCTGGCGGCGCACAACATCGGCTTGCGATTGCGCCAGCTGTTGTTGCCATTTTTCCAAAGCCTGATCAAACGGTTTTTCGGCGCGCGCGAGTTTTTCGATCTCGCTTAAACGGCGAATAAGCTTGTGATAATCGCGCCCCATCACGTGGGTAACGGATTGTTTGTAACTTGACCAGGGATTTGACATATCAACTCGGCTTGCAGCCCTGTGGCAAGAGATTGGCACGGGACATTTTCAGGGGATTAAACTGGCCGTGGATGATAGGTAACACGGCCAGCCCCTGCAAGTCAGTTTTTGTGAAGGTTAAGCACACAATCAGCAGGTTGTTGAAATACGTTTTCGAGGCAGTCAATGCAAGGCAAAAACAGCCGAAAAAGCGGAGTTTATTTTAATAAATGAGCATTTTGAGGCTGTTTTTAACGTAGCAGTGACAACGCAGATAGTATTTCAACAAGCTGCTAGCGGTTCAAACGATTGATCAACCAGGCCCTTAACTGCCGCGCCTGTAAATCATCCATTGGGCCAAGCGCTCCCTGGGCTTCCGGCGGGATATTTTCACGCGCAACTGATGGATCGCCAAAAATATAAAAATCGAACAGCGCTTTCCAGGCCGCCTTTTCTTTTTCCGGCAAATCGCGAATACAGAGCATTGAGTGCTTAAGTGCATTAATTGCCGGCCCCATGTATTTGGGCACAGTGCGCCACCAGTAATTCACCAACACATTGAAGGTGCTTAACCCTTCCACATGGTGCCACCACATACTCGGGATAAAGAGCGCATCGCCCTGCTCCAGATTAGCCACCTGCCCAGCCGCCATAGCCGCGCGAAAACGGGGGAATTGTTCGAAGTCCGGCTTGGCGAAATCCACCAAACTGATTTGCTGACCAGCCGGATTAAAATCCAGCGGGCCGGGATAGAGGTTTTGCGCCTGCTCAGGTGGGAACACGGTAAAACGACGCTTTCCCACAATGCTGCAAGCCAGGTTATCCGGGGCATCATAATGGCATGGGATGCGAGACTTATTGCCCATCCAGATGCTCACCAGGGCATCCGGAAACGGGATCGGGATATTGTTTCCCTGGGCACTCATCCCCGGTAAACAGACATCCACCGTGGTAGATCCCACATAAAAGGTTGGCGGTTGCAGGTCATGCTTGTGTTTCTCGACCAGGTCTAACACCTCATCCAGGCGCACCCGATCACTGCGGTAATTAAACCCACTCATGTCTGCGTTATAAAAATAGCGCCCCTCATTTTCAGGGCTACCCAAAAAGGTACCAACAGTTTTATCTTCGTAAAATGAACGCAGGTAATTGATGGCCGCCTCATCAGACTCCAGCCCCGCTTTGGTTAGCGGCCAACTGCTGGCCAGACCTTTCAAGACCAGCGGCTGATCAGAAGCCAGTATTTCCGGGGGAATGTTGTTCGGGTCTATACCCAGGATTTCTTTAACATGTGTCTTGATGTCGAGCATGAGTATCTACTTCGTTTGTTATCTAATCAGCACCGCAGTGACGAGGTTAGATTTGATCACTAACTACCGACAAAGACAATTGATTTGGAGCAGTTGAGGCTGAATTACAAAACCTGCCCACTGGAAAATAAAAAGCCGTGGCTGGTTTTCCAGCCACGGCTGCTCCTGGTATACGCAATCTCAATCACTCCACACTAATTTCAACAATCCCTTACCGGTTTGGTCCTACTAATTACCTATTGCAACCAGGCTACCCGAGTATCGCGTTGCATTGATATCTCAATGCCTTTTTCCCAACAACTAAACATAGCTTCAAAACCCTGGAAAATATCGTCAATCATTTGTTCCATTACCGGGTAACGAATGGTTCCTTTGGCTTTTGGTGCTTTTTGTGCTTTTGGTTCAGCGGAATCTAACCAGCTACCCATAGTATGTTCAGACTCCTTGTCATAATGATGTTCACCAAAATATACCAACTGCTGATAGACCCCCATTCGCTTGGTCAACACATTAAGACTTTCAATAAATGCAGCAAATGCAGCTTCCAAACATTCAATAATCACCAGCTTTTCCTGTGCATTTTTACAACTATTTATTAGTACAACAATGTCATAGATTTGACGGCGAATCGCTGCATTTTGTGGCGCCCATATTAAATGCAGACTATCGGAAATTTTTTCTCCGCCCCAGGCACCAATAGGTAATTCCAGTGTTTCCAGATCTTGCAAAAACCACAACCAATGATCACTGTCTTCTGTGCAATGTTCATTCAGCAAGAATTCGGTTTGATTGCTGGGAAAGGGAACGCGCATGTACTCTAATAAATCCCTGAAGCCCAACACAAAGAAACTCATGAGTGGCACAAAGGAAAAAATAGACTTATCAGGATATTCAGCGTTGCGTAGATGCTGGCAAAAAGAATGCTCAGCCAAATGATTTTTATGTTGTTCAATAGAAACAAATACTTTATTCATTGGAATGACTCCTTATCAGTTATAGGATGTGCGTCATTTTTTTGAACAAAAATCAACGCACAATTCTATAACTGCAAGACTCTTTCCAACTTGGCATACCAATTTGTAAAAAAGTTTACGCGTTGGCTGCGACCCCCAAATCACCCAGTGCATTTTTAAATTCATCGAAGTGATAGGGTTTGCGCAAATAGGCATCCGCGCCCACTTTAATCGCTTTGGCCTCATCATCACCAAAGGTAAATGCGCTGATAACCAATACCGGAACCCTGTCGCCGCCTTTGCGAATTTTTTCCACCAGCTCAAGGCCGTTAGCATCAGGCAGCTGTACGTCCATGAGAATGCATGCGAGGTTATTTTTGTATTGCTGATACAACACCATGGCCTGGGTACCGTCTTCGGCCATACAAAATTCAACATTCAGTTTTTTTAGCATCCCGCTAATGACCATACGATTTACCGGGTTGTCTTCCACCACCAAGACCAGCTGTGCTGAAGGATTATTTTCAGCACGGATATTTACCACTGCTATTTTTTGCGGCGCATCTGTGTTTTGTTGCGTATCAACCAGGCTTGCTTTTTGCGCAGCGGATGAAGGTGCTACATATTCACCAGTAACCACTCCAACAGGAATTTCACAGGCAACACGCATTCCCTGCCCTGGCGATGACTCCAGACTTAATTGCCCGGACATGAGCGAAACCAATTCACGCACTATGCTTAACCCCAACCCCATACCGCAATGAATAGACTGCACATCCTGCTTAAAAGGTTGGGCCAGATTACTTAAACGTTCGATAGCTATACCCACACCATCATCAATTAATTCAATATGCAATTTGGACGTTGCGGAATCCAAATAGAGATTAAGTGTTGCCTTACTCCCTTCACTGTGCCTCAAGGTGTTGTCGATGAGATTCAGACAAATCTGGCGAATTTTTAATGCATCCACATAAATCCATTGCTGGTGACTGGCATTGGGCTTATTCAACAGGGGCAAACGCAACGATTCACCTAGCGCATAGTGATCAAAGAGATCATTGATGAGTTGCTGGATGCTTATTGCTTTAGGGTAAAGTTTTACTTTTCCAGATTCCAACTGGGAAATAGTCAACACATTGTCCACCATGTTCAACAACTCATTACTTGAGCTGCGCACATGCTGGGCAAATTCCCGCTGATTAGCCGCAAGCTCAGTAGCGAGCAATAAATCATTTAATCCCATGATGCCATTTATTGGTGTACGCAAATGGTGGCTCACATTCGCCAGGAACACCGTTTTTGCACGGGATGATTGCTCGGTAATCACCAGGGCCTGCTCAAGTTCATGTGCAGTTTTTTGATGGCTGGCGACTTCTTCGCGCAGCTGACGAGTCAATTCATCGGTCAGAAAATTATTAATAATGCAGGGCAAGAGCACACCGAATAGCATACTGGTTCCAATCACCAGACTGTAACCAAACACAGCGGCTTCCGGTATAGGGCGCAAAAAGGGATAGTCAATAAAGTGCAACCCATTAATTAAGAGCACTATGGCAAAAATACGTATCAACGTAT
Organism: Gammaproteobacteria bacterium; assembly: GCA_021151625.1. Lineage (GTDB taxonomy): Bacteria > Pseudomonadota > Gammaproteobacteria > Pseudomonadales > Cellvibrionaceae > Cellvibrio. Next base: position 17,990 of record JAGKWY010000019.1, read on the forward strand.
GCGCTTGTTTATTTTTTAGCGTTCGCAACGCATAACCGATTTGCGGTGCAGCCACAGCCACAGCGGTCGCCAACGCCAGCTGCGCAAAATTTCCGCCCGCAAAATAAATAGTCACAGTGACGACCAGTGCCAGGCTAAAGATGAGCCAATAGCTGCGAAAAGAAAAGGGTTGATGGGAAACCCAGGCGAGAATGCGGCACAAAAACCAGGCCGCAATAATATAGGAGGAAAAAGCCAGCACTGTGCCCAGCGCAGAATCCAGCATCGCCCCCTGGGCAGCGATATTCAGCAGCGTGCTGCACCAGACTCCAACAAGAAGGCCAAAAATTGCTTTGCGATAAATAATCCACAGCGCAACAGCCACAAAGCCATTCAGCAGTAATAGCAGCGGGTAAACCCACAATAATGTTTCTAATGGCCCCACGCCTGCTTCCCCCAAGATAGTTAGGGAAATTCTAGCAGCAGAATCAACAAACCAAGTAGCAAGCCTGGAAAAATCTCGCTATGAAAGGCGAGTAATAAACTAATAATTCGATGACGTGATAGACATCACAGGGGACTTAAGCGCCAAAGCAATTAACCAAGGCGCAAGCGAAAGAAATCAAGTTGTTTTTTTATTCTTCAAAGAGTTGACTGGCCAGGACTTTGTCAACGCGACGACCATCCATATCCACAATTTCAAATTCCCAACCTTTCAATTGGATTTTATCTCCCGTTGCCGGCACACGCCCCATAATCAACATCATTAAACCATTGAGTGTTTGATAGCTGCCCTCTTCCGGCAGGTCGTCAATGTGCAAGCTATCTTTAAAATCGACAATGGAGAGCATGCCGTCAAGCAACAGTGAGCCGTCATCGCGACGCACTATATAAGCGTCTTCACCTTCCTCGCCGATAAACTCGCCAGTCAGCGCTTCCAACAAATCTTGTAAAGTCACAAGACCACGCAACTCGCCGTATTCATCTACAACGAAAACCATCTGGGTGCGCGAGCGACGGAAAAAATCTAGCAACTCCATCGCGGTGAGGCTTTCAGGTACCGCCTGACAGGGCTTGGCAAGTTCAGCGAGATTCACTTTATCGCCGCGAATAGCTGCCGCCAATAATTCTTTCGCGTTGATTACACCAACCAGGTTATCGTTTTGTTTAGTGCACACGGGAAAACGTGAGTGCGGTGACTGCATCACGCGCTGGTAATTTTCTTCTACAGTCAGCGCAGTATCCAGATACACCATATCGGAGCGCGGCACCATCAGTGACACTATGCTGCGATCTTCCAGACGCAACACGTTTTTCACCATGGTGTGTTCTTGTTGCTCCAGAATTCCAGTGTTGGAACCTTCATCGAGAATTGCGTGAATATCTTCTTCCGTTACCTGTTGATTTTGGTTGTGATGGAAACCCAACACACGCATCAGTGCCCGTGTTGAAGTCGATAACAAATGTACGAAAGGTTTAGTCGCAACCGCCAGTAATTGCATCGGCTTGGCCATAATGCACGCGATGCGCTCAGCACTTAATTGACCAATACGCTTGGGCACCAATTCACCCACTACAATCGATAAATAAGTCACGACAACAACCACCAGGATAGTGGCGAAGTTATCACTGAAATGTGTGGGAACACCAAAAGTTTGCAACCAGAGTGCAAAGGGTTCGGCCAGGATGGACTCACCAAAAATACCATTCATGATACCAATCGAAGTAATACCGATTTGCACAGTGGAAAGAAATTGCGTGGGATCTTCGGCAAGCTTTAACGCGATTTGCGCCGAGTTACTGCCTTTATCGGCAAGAATTTGGAGACGGGATTTTTTGGCGGTAACAATGGCGATTTCCGACATGGCAAACAAGCCATTCAGCAAAATCAAACCCAACAATATAAAAATTTCCATGAATTCCTGGGGACTTCATCAACAAGGGACGCCGAGTATAACATCTTGATGTGGCAGGCAAAGACCCTGGTGTTCTTATGCGACAGCCTGAATAAGGCGAACTTTTGATAGAAATAAATGATCCGCCAGTAGTGGCAGGCCCCAACTAGACTTTAGAGGTGTGTTTAAAAGACAAATCTTTACCATCCCCAAGGATTAAAAGGACGAGGGATTTATGAAAGCACTTCGCACTCCAGGCCAACTCACCCATTCCCTGCCTGCCAGCGGTGAAACGCCTTCAATAGACAAGGCTACCCGCTCACAACTCGCCAGCGATGAAGCACTGGTCATCGCGAATCACTTTGCCCAATACCTGCAACCGGGAATCGCCAACACTACGCGCATGAAACGCGAAGTCTATGCACTGCGTCACCAGGTATATTGTGAGGAGTTGCATTTTGAGGACGAAAAGCCCGACCAGATAGAGACAGATGAATTTGATGAGCGATCTATTCATTGTTGTATTCGTCACTTGGGCTCGCAAAACCTGGCGGGAACCCTGCGCCTGATTACCAGCAACAGCCCATCCGAACTGCTGCCCATAAGGCAATTCTGCGGTCACGCATTGACTGATAGCCTGCTTCACCCAGACCAGTTTTTACCGCGGGAAATCTGCGAAATCTCCCGCCTGGCTGTACCCGCCAGCTTTCGCAAACGTCAGGTGGACCAGTTTGAAGGCGGCGCGACCGGCGCCATCAACGAAGCCAGCTTCTCCGCCCAGGAATTGCGCTTCTTCCCATACATCGCCATCAGTCTATATATGTCCGCAATCGCCATGACCTATAAAACGCGCCGTTTTCATGTATTTGTGATGATGGAACCACGTCTGGCACGCAGCCTGGGTTTTGTGGGCATCTACTTCCAACCAATAGGACCAGCCATTGAATACCATGGCAAACGCGCGCCCTATTACATAGACTCGCGCCAGATTAAACCCGGCCTTTCACCCGGCTACCGCAAACTGCTGGCCATTATCCAAAGCGCGCTTTTTAACCCGCATGTGTAAAAAGAGACATATATCAACGGAAGTTTGATTGCATTTGACAATGAGAAAAATTATCATTAGCGCATATTTCAACATTCTTTCACACTTCCGGCTCGTTCATACCCAGCATGCTACCCAAAAACGCATCTCTCTCCTCACTCTTGCTTGTGATAGGCCTGCATGCCGGTATTCTTGCCGCCGTGGTTATGGCGCGCACCGAGCCTAAACCGATTGAAGTAGTAGTTCCCACGGTTCAGGGCGCCATAGTAATGGCCGCGCCTGAGGAGCCGCCACCACCGCCTCCGCCGGAACCTCCACCACCACCGCCCCCGGAACCAAAACCGGTCCCCAAGCCAAAGCCCTTACCTAAAGCGCCGCCTTCCGAGCGCGCAGTAAAAGCTCCAGAGCCGCCACCACCGCCGCCTGTTGAAACACCGGTTGAGCCGCAAAAACCGGCTGAGCCACAACCCGCGCCAGTGTTGCCACCTAATGCGGATGCCAGTGAACTCAACAACCCCGCGCCTGGTTATCCGGATTTGTCGCGCCGCTTAGGTGAGAAAGGCACTGTGACCCTGGAGATTCTGGTGAAAGCCGATGGCACAGTTGGCGAGGTAAAAATCAAGGAATCGAGCGGTTATGCGCGCCTCGATAAAGCTGCAGTTAATGCCATAAAACGCTGGCGCTTTGTTCCTGCAAGCCAGGCAGGAGTTCCCATTGATTATTGGTATGAAATTCCCTTTGAGTTTGGCATTCGTCCAAACAAATAAATTTTCACCACAAAAAATATTTTATTGAACAACAAAACAACGAGGTTGTTATGGATTCACCCTACGGAATTACCGCCCTCTGGGCACAAGGCGATGCATTAATTAAAGGTGTTGCCGTGATCTTGTTAGTCATGTCCATCGCCAGCTGGTGGGTAATTGTGGTGCGCGCCTGGGGCTTGTTGCGTTTGCGTAAATCCGAACAGGGTTTAAATGATTTCTGGCACGCACAAAGTTTTGCCGAAGGCCTGCGCACCCTGGGCGAAGATCGCGCAACCCCTTTCCGCCATTTAGCGGAAGAAGGTCAAGCGGCGCTGGATCACCACAGCAATCACAAAACAGATTTGCACGGTCACTTGCCACTGGGCGAATGGTTGACTGCCTGTTTGCGTGGCTCCATTGATGAAAGCGCCGAGCGTTTGCAGCGCGGCCTTGCTATCCTCGCATCGGTTGGCTCTACCGCACCTTTCGTGGGATTGTTCGGTACCGTGTGGGGGATTTATCACGCACTGGTGGGAATCGGTGTTAGCGGTCAGGCCAGTATCGATAAAGTTGCCGGCCCGGTAGGTGAAGCACTGATTATGACTGCGTTTGGTCTGGCCGTAGCCATTCCTGCGGTGCTGGGTTACAACGCCCTCACCCGCGCGAACAAAGGCGTACTCAATAAATTGAACCGTTTTGCACACCAGCTGCACGCCTACTTTATTACCGGTAGCCCACTGCAAAATAAAAACACCATTACCAAAATTACTCCACGTAAAGAGGGTTAAGCCATGGCCTTTGGTGGTGGACTCGACGACGATACCGAAGTCATGAATGAAATCAACATGACCCCATTGGTGGATGTCATGTTGGTGTTGCTGATTATCTTTATTATCACTGTGCCAGTATTAACCCATTCGGTAAAAGTAGATTTGCCGCGTGAAGATAACACGCCCAATGAAATCAAACCGCAAACGGTAAATTTATCAGTGAATGCTGAAGGCACTATTTTCTGGAATGACACACAAATCGCCTACGAAGATTTGGAAGCTCGCCTCAGCGCCGAAGCCGGTAAACAACCGCAACCGGAAGTGCATATTCGCGGCGATAAAGCGGCTGCCTATGAACACGTGATAAAAACCATGGCCGCCGTCCAGCGGGCGGGGATTTTAAAATTAGGTTTTGTGACAGAACCCGGCAACTAGCCGGGTTTTGTTTTTTTATACTTATAGTTTTCTGCTAGCGCGCAATTGGAATAAATACATTCTTCGCTGCCTGCCGCGCCAAAATGCGGGCAGCATACTCGCGCAACACACTGTCACTTTTCACCAAGTCCGCATTATTTGGCCCAGCAATCAGGTAAGTAAGCGCGGGCGCTAACATAATATCGGCCAGGGTAAATTCATCACCCACTAAAAATTCACGCTCACCTAACTGTTGCTCAAGAATAACTACCAGGTTAATTACCGCGGGAATTGCTGCAGCAACCGCATCCATGCGCACACTGTTGTTTTCACCTTTGGGAAATAAAAATTCCAGCAAATAATCGCGTACTATCACTTTATCGACAGAGGCAGTAATTGCCGCACACCATTGATCAACTTGCGCTTTTTGCCAGGGATCTGATGTCTGCAAACGCGCCTGGTTGTAAGTGTTATCCAGATAGCGACAAATTGCCTGGGTTTCATAGAGTACTCGCGCACCGTCAAGCAATATCGGCATTTTAATAAATGGATTCAGGGGCTTTAACGCCTGGCTGCCCATGCGGTACTCCTGGCCATTAACCACTGGCCCCAGGGTGTAGCTCACACCAATTTCTTCACAACAAAATTGCACAGCGCGGGTAAACGCACTGAATTGCACACCAACAATATGCAGTTGTTGATTCATAAGTCGCTCCTTAAAAGCCCCTTGGTAACAAGTTAGAGATGCCTGGCCAGCCTTGGCAATCATCAATCGCCGCTATAATATGATCAAGAACATATTTTAAGGCTGGCTTTATTTTGAGGATCGCACTATGGCCTGGAAAGAATCCCATAAACTCGAATCCCGCCAGCGCATTTTGGTGGCAGCGGCCGAATTATTTACGCGCAAAGGATTTAACCAGGTTGGTATAGATGAAGTAATGCTCGCCGCCGGCATGACGCGCGGGGCGTTTTACGCACATTTCAATTCCAAGATTGAATTGTATGAAGAAGCCATATTGAGTGCAGGCAAAGCCGCTGCACAGCGCTTTAATGAAGAAACCAGCCACCTTGATAACCTGGTAGATAGTTATTTAAGTGAAGAGCACTTGAACTCCGCCGGGATTCGTTGCCCCCTCGCCTGCTTAGTAAGCGATGTCGCCCACGACGATGAACGGGTGAAGCAAATTTATACACGCTTGTATAAAGGCTTTACCCATCACCTGAATAAAAAGGATCTCAGCGATCAAAATACAGTTTTACTGCAATCTGTACTGATGATTGGCGGATTGGCGCTGGCACGCAGCTTGACGGATAAAACACTCGCCAAAAAAATTCTGCAGCTAAGCAGCCAGGCAGCAAAAACAATTCACGCGTAATAAAACAACTGGCCAACCTGGTTCATGAAAGATTCAACGCTTACTCACACAGGCATGATTCGCCTTGCCATTCCCATTATTCTCGCCAATATGGCGGTACCTTTATTGGGGCTGGTAGATACCGCAGTCATTGGCCATACCGGCGATGCCAGCAACCTGGGAGCAGTTGCGTTGGGTTCACTGGTATTTAATTTTGTGTATTGGGCCTTTGGTTTTTTACGCATGGGTACTACGGGTTTTACCGCACAAGCTGCTGGTGCTGGCAATCATCAGCAAGTGATCACCGTATTTGGTCGAGCACTATTGATGGGCGGTTTTATAGGTCTGTTACTCATCGCGCTGCAATTTCCATTAATCCATACCTCACTCTGGCTACTGGACGGCAGCAATGCAGTAGAAGAACAAGTGAAAACCTATTGGGATATTCGCATCTGGGCAGCCCCGGCCACGCTCGCCACCTATGCCATCATGGGAACCCTGATCGGCTTGGGAAAAACCAAACAATTACTCTGGTTGCAGCTTTTTTTAAACGGCATAAATTTACTGCTGGATGTGTTGTTTGTAGTAGGTTTTGATTGGGGTGTACGTGGAATTGCATGGGGAACACTCATCGCCGAATGGAGCTGTGCTATTGCAGGTTTGCTAATGGTCATGAGCCATTTGCGCAAACCCGGTGAACGCATCTGGAATTGGTCCGCAATATTTAATCGCGCCGCATTGATAAAAACGCTCAGCACCAATGCCGATATTATGTGGCGCACCCTGTTTTTATTAAGCGGCTTTGCCTATTTCTCTAACCAGGGTGCAGGCTTTGGTGATACTACGCTCGCCGCCAACCACATTCTGCTGCAATTTATTTCGTTCTCCGCATTTTTCCTGGATGGATTTGCATTCGCGCTGGAGTCGCTGGTAGGCAAAGCAATAGGCGCACGCAATCAACAGTTGTTTAATCACGCGGTAAAAGTATCCAGCCAGATAGCCGCATTGACCGCACTGGGTTTAATGTTGCTAATTGTATTTGGTGGAGCCACTGCTATTAGCTATCTAACCAGCATTAGCGCGATACAAACTGCTGCCAGCACCTACCTGCCCTATGCGGCTATTTATGTATTGGTTTCTTTTGCAGCATTTCAATTGGATGGAATTTTCATTGGCGCCATGCGCAGCCGGGCCATGCGCAACGCATCATTTTTTTCGCTGGTAATTTTTATTGCGTGCAGTTTGGGGATGACTAGCCTGTGGGGCAATCACGGATTATGGATCGCCTTCATCATTTACGTTGTCGCGCGGGCGGCAACCCTGGCCTATTACTACACGGGGTTGCGCCGGCAATTGCATTAATTGGTCAACTTATGCTGCGCCAAATATTTTTTCGCCAGTGTCAGGTAGCGCGGTGTGGGGCCAACATCTTCATAAATTGCATCACCCAGCTCATCAGTGGCGACCACTTTAGTGCCTTGGATATAAGGAAAGCTGGCCTCCAATTGACCCAGAGCAGCGGATAATAATTCGCTAATAATTTGTTCTTTGGAACGCTTTGGATACATTTCTGCCAAGGCATCCAATTTAGCGACATCCTCCACTGTCAGCCGCACATGATAGGTTTCTTTAGTTAAATTGCCGTGCGCATGGTTTTCCCAATGCTCAACCAATTGTTTTAAATACATAAGCACCTCTACATGATTAACTCACCCTTAGTTTTCAATGTAGTTCAAGTATTTCGCAGAACCCATAAAAAAAGAGTTGGTAATTCACAAATACAGCAATTCATTCTCTGATTTTTTATAACCTCAAAATTCACTGCGTCTATTTGTTATGAACTTATTAGTAGGGCTTATGAATTGCGCTTTTTAAATACCAACCAGGCCGCAACGCTGGTGCCACTCAATATCAGCCCTGCCACAACCCAAAACCCGTGTGCTGATTCCGCCAGGGGAATTCCCCCCACATTCATCCCCATCAAACCCGCGGTAATATTGATGGGTAAGGCCAACACAGTCACAATAGTAAGCACATAAAGGCTGCGATTATTTTGTTCATTTACATGTGCCGCCAATTCTTCCTGCAATAATTTAATGCGCTCCTGCAAGGCGTTCATATCGCGCAACACTACGGTAAATTCTTCGGTGGACTGGCGCAACTCCTGGCGATCCAACTCATCAATCCACACCGGTGGCAGCTGTAACATACGAAACAAAGAGGCGGGTTCCGGAGCCAGGAATCGTTGCAGTCGTACTAACAAACGTCGCAGCCCCCCCAACTCTGCGCGAGTTACCCCCAATCTGCCGAGTAACAAACGATCTTCCCCTTGATCCACGCGTTGGGTAACACTGCGCAAAATATCCACCAACACATTTTGTTGCTGATGTAACAAACGCACGAGCAATTCAATTGGCGAGCGAATGATCTGACCGTGTTTCACCGCCTCGCGCAACGCATCAATAGAACGCAGCGGTTTGGCGCGTGCCGAAATCACCAGACGCGGGTGCACACTCAACCAGAGCGTTGCAATTTCAGATGCTTCCAGGGAAAAGTCGTAATGGAAATCGTTGATTACCGCCAACAGCGATGACTCAACCAATTCAATGCGCGTGGAGTGTGAATCTTCACGCAAGGTATCAAAAAATTCATCAGGTAAATTGGCGTGCGCCTGCATCCATTTGAGTGAGCCGGTATGAGCCAGATTAAAGTGAAGCCATAGAAAACCTGCTCCTTTGTCTTCATCCGCCAGGCTCAACCATGCACGCGCCTGGTTACTATCCAACTCCTGCGCGGGCCTATCAGGGCTTATCAGAAAACCGCAAATAACGCCGTGCTGATCAGTGCCATAACTTGCAAACGGATTGGCCATGCTCACTCCACTATCATCAGTGCCATCATTGACGAAAATAATATGCCGGGATTATTAAGATAGTTAGCATCAATATCAATTGTCCCTCCACATAGACCCATTACATTTTCAGCTGCTTCAGGAGTGAATATCTCACAGGATTTATGTGTGACTGCGTACAGCCTTGCAAGGCCTCCCGACTTATACTGGGTTAACGCTGGACGAACCCGGCGGCAACAGCAAACAGGTAGTAATCACAAGGAGCGAGAAAATGAACGTTTTACAGCGCCTATCCACCCACCTGAAACTATTGGCTGATTCAGATACCGCATCCTGGGTTCTGGTTTACGCGGTTGCAGCCTTATCACTCAGTGTTTCCATGTTGCTAATCAATTCATCAAACTACTTTTCGATCTAACCCGTAGCCGTTATAGTCTTCTGAGTTTTGACTCTGGAAGACTAACCATGAACGACAACTTTGACTTTGGTGATGCCAACGCCCCTCTGGATACTGAAACGCGCAAGCTACTGCGTGAGACCCATACCGAAACCGACGATAATAGCGAGCGCATCCGCAAGCTGGAGAGCAAACTCAATAACTTATCGCTAGTCACTGAAGCGCTTTGGACGCTACTCAACAAGCGTACAAAACTGACCAATGAAGACCTGGCGACCAGCATTCAAGAGGTTGTGCAATCCCGTCGCACTCGTGAGGAAACCAAGCTCGTCTGCCTGAAGTGCAAGATGCAAAACTCAATCAACCATAAAAAATGTATGTACTGTGGTGGCGAGTTAACGGGTCACACCGAAAAGAGTTTGTTTAATTTTTGAAAATATACTGGCCGGGTATTATCGGGTTGACTAGTATCCTAAAACCAAAAAATCACAATAACCTTCAATACCGAGTTAACCCTATGAAGCTGAAAACTCTCTCCCTGGCCGTGGGCCTGATACTGGGCGCAAGCCTCCAGGCCAATGCAGCAGACGACACCGCAAACAAGGCATTTAAATGGCCCAATGGTGCCAAGGCCGCAGTAAACCTGGCCTATGACGATGCGCTGGACAGCCAACTGGATAACGCCATCCCGGCACTGAACAAATACAAACTCAAAGGTACTTTTTACCTGAATGTGGTCAGCCCTACCCTGAATACCCGCCTGGAAGAATGGCGCAAGGCCGCTAAAGCGGGCCACGAATTAGCCAACCACAGTATTTTCCATCAGTGCTCCAAAAGCGGACCGGGACGCGAATGGGTGTCCGCAGACCGCGACCTGGATAAACTCAGCGTTACCCAAATGCAGGAACAGGTTAAAGTTGCCAACTCCTTTCTCCATGCGATAGATGGCAAAACCGAACGCACCTACACCCCACCTTGCATAGATTTGAATGCGGGCGGCGCTAACTATGTAGACGGTTTAAAAAGCGAATTTGTGGCCTTTAAAGCCATGGGCGGTGGTGTTACCCCCGACATGAACACACTGGACCCCTACCGCGTAGGCGTGGACTTCCCAAACAACGTTACCGGTGCGCAGTTAATTGCGATAGTTAAGGAAGCCGCCGCCAAAGGCACAATGGCAAACTTCACCTTCCACGGTGTGGGTGGCGATCACATTGTCACCTCCAAAGAAGCCCATGAAGAATTGCTGAAATATCTTGCTGACAACAAAGATATTTACTGGACTGACACGTTCGTCAACATCATGAAATATGTAAAAGAACAGCAGGCAAAGAAATAACCGCTTAAGAAAAATTAACCCGGCCAATGCCGGGTTAATTTTTTCTGGCGCTGATCGAAAATTTTTAATGTTTATAAAGGAGTTATTATGTCTTCCAAAAACCGTACCCCCGTTGTACTAGCACCCAACGCTGGTCGCGCATATAACATGGGCAGAATGTTTGCTTCATTTAAAGCCGATGGAGAGGAAACCGCGGGAGGTTACTCAATTTCCGAGTGGTGGCTGGAGCCGCACACTACCGGGCCTGGTGCACATTCGCATACGGAAGACGATGTGTTTTATGTACTCGAAGGAACCATGAGCTTTCTGCTGGGCGATGAGTGGATTGATGCACCCAAGGGTTCCTTTGTGCTGGCACCAGGTGGGATGACGCACGACTTTGAAAATCGCGGTCCGGTGCGCGCGGGCGTATTAAATTTTTCAGCGCCCGGCACATTTGAACAAAATATGCCGCAAATAGTGTCCTGGTTTGAGCAACATCCACCAGGTGACACGGGGCGTTAATCACGCAAAAGAAATTACCCTGGTATCTGCCAGTAATTCATTAATCGCAGCAAATTGTTTGTTGGCATTTAACGCTAATAATTCTTCCGCAAAGTGTTTCAATTGGTGATCGGAATATTCGTCAGTGTCTGCATCGATCAGCTTATAGTTTCTAAACTCACTCACTGTTTTGCTGGCCTCCAGGTTCTGTTCCAATAACAAATTATTTACCCGATCCTCAGTCATAGACAGGGTACGTGTCACGCTTCCAGAGCGATGCTCGGTAATATAGCGGTAATTAGGATTGCTGATTTCGCGATTTTCAATATCAAAGATTCCTTCAAAGCGATTATTAATTAACTCGAAACTGGATTCCTGCTTTATCAAGGTAGTATCTGCATAGGATTCAACACGCGTTTTTTGTTCCAGTGTCAACTTCAACATGGAGGCTTGAGAGTAAAACTCGTGATTATGAATAACCTTTGAACTGATGCTGGCGGTGAAATCCGGTAACCCGGAATCGAAGGCCGCTCGAGCCGCTTCAATAGCACTCTCTGTTTCCAGAGTTTTAGGAATTGCCAGAAATTGCTCAAACATGGATTCAAATGCATCCAAAATAAAACGTCGCGATTTGTTATCCATGTTGGCATCATCTGAGGCCTGGCGAATAAGCTCCAGATAAGGTTCCAGCGCATTGACATTTGCACTGCTGCTACTCACCAAGGTGTTGAGGTCAGTAGTGATATCCACCTTAAAACCACGCACGTCGCTGGCACTAAGGGTTTGTGTTTGAGCTTGTTCATTGACGCGAAATTCGTAGCTGTGCTCAACAAACGTATCATTGGGTCCAGGGCGCTTTAACGTGAAGCTAAAATTGCTAATAACACTGGTATCAATACCTTTCAAGTTGCGCAGCTGCGTGGTGTCGGTGCGAAAAAACTCATCGCCCATTTGCCCCAGTTTATCTGCCAATTCGCCCAGGGCTTTTTGCTCTGCATCCGAGAGCGAACCATCCACTTTAAATGAAAATTCCAGATTGGAACCATCCGAGCCAATATGCCTGCGATGCAACTCGATTTGAATTTTATCGCCGTCCTTCGTTTTAATAGTCAAGATCGCCGCTTGATTATCGGACGTTGGGCGCTGACTAAAGCTGGGCGATGAATTTTTTACCGCCTGCTCTTGCGTCACTTGCAAACGGCGGGCTTCATTGCGATATTCAGTTGTTTCCCGACTCAGTGCAGCTATCTGACTAAACACACTGCTGATTGAAAGCGTGGCTTTTTTTGCACTGGCGGCATTCAGCGAACTCAATAAATTGCGCGATAGCGCAGAGGCCGCCGGCCCCTGGGGCTTGTTATCGCGCAGGCCACTGATAGCCACAAGCGCTTGATCATAGGTGACGGGCATATCGCGCGGCTGGAAACTGACTTGATCCGTAGCCGCTGGAGTACTGACCGGAGCGATGCTAACGGGGCTCGCTTCGATAGGTTTGGCAGCAGGCACCTGTGCGATAGCTGGCTGTACAAATACAGGGGTTGCAGTAACTTGCATAACACATCTCCATCATTCATTCGCCCGGCAATAGCTAAGGGACTCCGCCAATATGCACTTGCTATATCCAAGTGTTATCAAACCGCAAATGTTATCGGCCGCAAATCAAAATAATTGAGCTCACCCGATGTAAAAAGATGTAAGGCAAACAAAGCCAGGGGATTTATCACTCAGTATTCAATCACCATACGTACCGAGTCGGTATAAACACCGGCAATGGGTGTGGACTGCCCACTGGTAATAAGTACCGGAAGGTTTACGGTTTCACTCATACCTGTGCCCATGCGATTTAATGGATTGGTATTGCCCAGTACCTGGCTGGTAGAACTGGGGTGAAAGATTTGGTAGGCAACCGTCTGCCCGCCCGCCGATTTCATATTCCGAGAGCCACTCGCGTAGTTATTCCCTGTATCAGCGTAAAGTAAATAATCCTCTTGGTTAGTGCAGCGCACACTCACACTCAGTTGACCAGCTACCGCGTTTTCCAACAAGCTGACCGAACCAAAATCCACCAGGCTTGGGCTGCTGACAAATTCACAACTTTTACTTACCACCAAACTAAAATTCATAGTAACGGAAGAATTCACCGGGTTAGATATGAGGCATATATTTACAATGTTCAGACTGGTACACATGCTGCCATCTACGGTCAACACCTGGGTTCCCGTGTAAGTACCCGCATTAGGCCATTTCGTTGTAGCAACAGTTTTTACATGAAGCGGAATATCAACACGTCCGGTAGTAAGCACACCCAATCCCAGTAAACTAAACCCTGTTGGACCACCAACACTTTGGCCAGATGAACTGATTGATGGAGTGTAAGTGGAGTTACTGGCAAGTATGTAGGAGACACTGTCTACACCATTGGACAAAGTCAGTGGTTGAGTTGCGGTATAACGTAACCAACTGGATGTGCTTAGTAATTGCAGAGTCAATGCTACGGAACAGGTCACCGAAAAAATCGCATCTTGTGCACTGCCGTTAGGGGAAATATCCCCGGCAGGTAAAGTTTGCGATGCATGAGAGCCATAATTGACTGTTGCTGGTGTGGTTGTAGCACTTGCGCTACAAGCTGCTTGCGACTTACTCGCCCAACACAGCAACAAAACAATCATCGCAGAAAATAATTTTTTCATTATTCATCAACTCCAGTGACAGGCTGACAAATAATTTTCCCCAAGCGCGGTAAGGATTCAGTTTTTTCGAGTGGTGGATTTACATTGAGCACGCAATCCCCCTCTTCCCAATACAAACGCATGGGCTCAGTTAATTGTTCGATATAAACCTCCCCGCCCCAACCCACTATAAATTCTTGTTCAGAGACGTCAGCGGTTAATACGGCACCAACCGGTAAAGGTTGCTGCTGAATATCGAATGCATCAATTAACACCGATGGCAAAAATCTTACCGGGAAGCTGACATGTACACCACCCTTGCGTTTAGGTACAACCATTTGTTCAATGGAACCTATAGCGGCATTCGCGGGCAAACCGGCTGGATCTATCGCAATGCGATTTTCCAGATGACTATAAACATCGGGCACTAATAGTTTTCCTTTTGCATTGGTAGTGCCAGCTAATTGATTACCAATTAATACCGGAATATCCGGCTGGCCAGCATCCACTACTGCAAAAGCATCTACCAGATAACGACTCGGGTAAATTGATTTATCCATCATCGCCAACGCGCCAGTTAAACCACCGGAAACCTGTTTCAATTCGTTATTGCGCACCAGGCTGGCAGAAGCCTCATAATATTTTGCTCGCCAATCCAGATTCGCGTAGAGGTTGCGCTCAGGCGCATCATCTGCCCCCAGACTCCACCCCAAACCACCTTCATAAGGAGCATTGCTCATCGCCTGGAGTTGCGTACGCCATGTGTCATCTATATCGCGCTGCCCACCCACGCTCGCCTGCCCGCGCGTACCCAATGGAATGCTCACTGCAAGACTTACCACATTGCCCTTATCCCCATACAACTGGCGATTGATATTGGCAAACAAAGTAATACCGGAATTGAAATAGCGATTCCAGGATAAGGTTGCAAACTCACGTCGCCCCAGGTCTTCATCATGCACCCGAAAATAACCGAGATTAAATGAGCCCAGGGTTTTCTGATAATAAGTCGCCGCTACTTGCCATTGCGTATCGCGCAACACACCGCGATCCAGATTTCCCAAATCACGATACATTCCCGCACGCGTTAAATAGCGCGCACTCATACCAACTCGCTGCTGGCTGTAACTGTAGGCGATGGATTGTTGTCTCCCTTTCTCTTCCAGATAACGGCTTTCCGTATGGGAAAATTCAAACACCCCATAATTACCTGCAAGCGCAGAAAAACCGGCACCACCCAGGCGCAAATCCTCACCGCCCTGCAACAACAATTGCGGTGTAAAAAAAGAATTAAGGCCGTAGCGCAAACTGCTGCTAAACACAGGGCGATCCGCATAGTTATCCGAGGCGAGCCCAAACTCATTTCGTCTCACACCCAAGGTCATGTCATAGTCCAACAGCCCGGGCGATAAAATTTCGCTAGCGATATAGAAATTAATTTTTTGGCGCGACTGCTGCCCTTGCACATTAGTGGTTACCACTTCAGCAATACCTGCGCCGGATAAATAAGGCATGGTATTAATGGTAAACGGCCCCGGATTTACCTGGTCGCGCCAGCGCAACTGATCATTAATTAATAAATCAATGCTGCCCGGCAATGCCGATTCGCCAAAAAATTCCGGTAAGGGATAGGTAATCAAGTTGGGATCCAATTCATAATCACGCGCTATGCGAATGCCACCCATACGAATACTACTGCCCCAGTTTGGAGTTGCATTAATGACATCGCCCAGGGTTAAGCCCCACAGGCCCGATTGGCTGTCATATTGATAGTAGGATTCAAAGCGTAAATATTTATCGCCCGCGGCCTCTTCAATACCATCGCGGGCGATCGCACGATTCACCATATAAAAATTATTTTCAAACCAATAAAGTTCGTGCCATAACGAGGATTGGGTTGTTACTGTGTCATCAAGAACCAATATATCGTAATTCAGAAATGCACCGCTATCGCGATGTGCAGGCTCAACCGGTGCTGAGCGCGCCAAGGTAGATATGTTTTGCATGGGCAAAGCACTACCAGGTACTGTGAGTAATAAACGCTGCATGGTTTCATCATAGATAACACTGGCACCGGGAAACTGGCTCAACAATAATCGCTCAGCGTGCGGAAAATCCAATTGAATACCAAGGGCTGCGAGTTCTGCAGCGGACACTTCCCAGTCATTCTCTTTTTGGGTTACGGCCAACACCTGGGTAGTATTTTTGCCATTGATGACGATTTCGAGGTAGAGCACTTTTTCTGCCGCTGCCGGAAAAGACAGCAGTATTGATAAGAAGCAGACTTGCCTTAAGTAGCGCCAGTCATTGCGCGGCAATTTCCAGCTCCTGATGCTCCTGCTCAAATAGAACGCGCGCATCTTTACGCTGTAATGCTTGCCACTGAGCATCGGTTAATGGCCATTGCCTGCTCGCACCCACCAGCACATAACCCAATAGGCCCTCGCTAATTTGAACCGGCGCTTGTGCATCAGGCTGGGAAATTTTTACCTTGCTTAAACGTACATTGAGTTTGCCGGCATTGGTCACCTCCAATATTTTTTCCGGCTCGCTCAGCAGGCGATAATGCAAACTATCAGCGACTTCATTATGGCGTTCTATAGGTGATTTTTTTTGATGTGCGGCAGGCATGCCGACAAACAGTGGGAGGGAATAGCGCATTTGGAAATTCAGTGCCGCGCCATCCAACTTTGTACTAACGGGAATTTCATCAATAATCAACCGATAGCTGGCTTCTTGCTCCACATCCGCAATAACACCTTTGCGATTCACTACACGGAATACTTGTTGCGCTCCCGGCTTTACAGTAATGAGCGGAGGGCTAACCACCAGATTATCCTGTGCATCATATTGGTCTTTATTATTTTCCTGCCGCCAGGAAAAAATCCGCGCCTGTAAAACGATTTCCTCTTTCGCACTATTATTTTTTACCCACACCATAGTGGCTGAATCAGGCGCATCGATACGCGGGTTAATGGGCCACACCGCCAGGCTTGCCGCATGAATTTGCGCGGCAAAAAAAAGTGCATACAAAAACAACGTCAATCGCAATCCGATTCGCCTGAGATTCATAACGTCTATCCATACCCTGTTATTGTTAACTAAAACCTGTACAAATTTTGTTGATGATTATTATCAATCAGTAACTCAGGGTTACCGTAATCTGGTCGCTGTAGTTGCCACTCGCAGGCGTAGTTTGTACGGGAATGCGCCCATACACCGGAAAGGTTTTGGTGGAACTATCGCTAATCGCAATAGAGATACCCGTGACGTCATCCCAGACTGTCGTTCGGGCGGCTGAAGTATAAAGCTGGTAATTAAGTGTGGCAGTCCCCGGAGTAATGCGCATTTTTCGATTACTAACACCAGAACCATAGAGCCCTGCACCGAGGGTGATTTTGGCGGTAATTCCCGGAGTACAACGCAACTCTATACTGCCACTACCTGTACCCGTAGTAACATCGCGCACCACGTTAGTGTTAAAAATGCTACCGAAATTTAAAGTGCCAACATTTACGCCATTAGAAGCACTACTATTTAACAAACAACCGTTGACAATTTGAATGCGAATTTGCGTTGCACTCGCCATTAATGTCTGGTCATTGGCAGACCACACAGGCAGCGCAAAAAAAATAAATAGCAGTGCGATAAGTTTGCTCATCCAGAACACTCACAATCATCGCTTACCAGCTAATCACTACCTGCACTGTGTCGTTATAGGTGCCCGAAGTCACACCTGCTTGACCTCCCGGAATACGACCATACACATGGAAGGTATCGGTAGCACCCGACGCTGTTGTTGCCAATGGACTTGCGTTGGTCCAGGGCAAAGTGCGCGCTGCATTTTGATAGAGACTGTAGGTCATTAAGATAGATGCATTACCCGCGTTTGCCATGGCACGTGTGCCACCAGCAAAATGTTGCCCGTTATCCAACGAAATAGAAAAACTGGTTCCGCCAGAGCAGGTCATGGCAATACTGCCACTGCCATTACCACTTGTCTGTGCATCGACATTTTGGGAACCAATAGAAGTGATATTACCGAAATTCAACGAACCAAAATCCACTACACCAGCGGTAACGTTATTGTTGTCTACCGTACAACCCGAACCAACTACAGCAGTGACCCCTAAAGTACCGTTTACCGTTGCAGCTTGCACTGAAAGACTTGTGAAGAAAAATACAACGCCTGCGAATAGCTTACAAACTTTCATATCTCACTCCTTACACATCCGATGATCTTGTCACTCCACTACACAGACTAGTTCTTTACCAACATACTCGCTTTAGAAAAAAACGCTATTACACGGATATTACACAGTAATTGGAATATTTCCTCCGCTGTTTTATACAAATTCCAAGACAAGAAATTTTTAAAAATAACCAAAACTTATTAAAACCAAAAACTGTCACTTCAGTTAACGCTAATCCCGATTTTTTAATTTTATTACGCATAGGTTTTATTAAAAAAAATTCATGAAAAACCTCTGTTGTATTTTCAACTAATTTTTTCATTCCAATCGAGTCACTCAAACACAACCGAAGCAATACCCACAAACTCCAAAAATTGACACTCCAATCCGGCTCCAGTGTTACCCAACTGGAATCCCCATATGCCCATTTATAAGCAGCATGCCCTATTTTCAGCAATTCTTCATATAAGAAACATTCTCATCGGAGATATTATTGCATTGACTAAAACTGGCACCCAAATGATAATTGGTATTACCTGATTTACTTTTACACATGAAATGGATCATCCCTAATTTCAGAGGACCTGCCCATGAACTCCTGGTTCTTATCCACGCTTAGCCCCTGGCCACTAATCCTGGGCTTGACCGTTATGGTTATTGGTGTCGCTTTGCTCTATCGCGCCTGGCAGCGCCCCACCCGTAGCTGGTCATTAATTAGCCTGGGCTGGATCGCCCTGCTGCTGGTGCATTGGCCATTGGGTGTGGCACTAAGCCTTGATCGCGGCTGGGCGGTAGCTGCCATATTGCCGGGTTTTATCGCGCTGCTCTGGATTGGCATGACCACGCCCTGGCGTGACTGGAATTCCCAGACACGTCAAAAGCCTGTGCGCACAGCTACTGCCACCGCGGTGCCAGTTAGCACACGAGTTAATCAAACAGGTCAGGTGTTATTGCAGGTATTAGTGGTGGGATTGCTGTCATTTGCTGCCGCGATTGGCGTTGCCCTTGTACTTTTCTCACTGCTGGATACCAGTACCGTCAACCGCACTGTGTACGCCGCGCTGCTGGTGATGGTGTTATGGCCAGCACTGATGGTATGGAGCAAGGCCAAAGACTCGCTGATCAAACCTGCAGTTTATTTTGTCGGCATCACCTTGGGTGGATTGCTATTTACGCCCGTATTTTTTTAAGCAATTTGTTAGCAATTAATAAGACGTAAATCGTCAAATCAGAAAAAGACTTAATAAGTCTAGAGCTAATAAGTTTAGAGACAGTAACCGTGTCGAATTTTTTTAAGTTATCCGCCAACACTGTGCGCGCCAGCCTCAAAGCGCATTCAGGGTTAGGGCTATTTATTGCTGCATTGCTTTACCTGGTCTGTGTGACAGGTGTTGTATCTGTTTTTTATCCCGACTTTGAACGCTGGGAACAAGCGCAAATTCAGGAGACAACACATGCCGATCCGGTCGTAGTGCAAAAGGGATTGGAAAACCTGCTCGCCTGGCACAAACAACATAATCCAGACGCAAAACCTTTTGAAGATATCTGGGTTGGTTTACCAACCGTTGAAATGCCACGCTTTAGTGTCGGCGGTAAAATTGGAACCATCGAAGCACAATTTTTTGTGAATGACGACGGTTCACTGGGCGAAAAAGTGGATCACGAATGGACACACTTTTTAGTAAAATTGCATTACGCCCTAACCATTCCCGGCATTTGGGGAATGATTCTGGTAGGTGTAATCGGGATGATTTTGGTTGGGATGATTATCAGCGGCATTACCGCTCACCCCACTATTTTTAAAAATGCGTTTTCCCTGCGCATCAATCGTGGTCAGCGTCAACAACAAGTGGATTTGCACAACCGCATCGGCGTGTGGAGCACGCCTTTTATGCTGGCAATTGCCATTACCGGTGCATTAATTGGTTTAGCGCAAATTATTTTGTTTATCTTTGCTGGTAGTTTTTTTAAGGGTGATACCACCAAAATAACCAGCGACCTTTATTTACCACATCCGGAAGCAACCAATGTGGCAGCGCCTTTTATGGACGTTGCACCGATTCTGGAAAAATTTGCGCAAGAACATCCGGAATTGCTGCCCTACTATTTCAGTATTCATTTTCCGGAAACTACCGCCCAAACACTAGAGCTGGGAGTTTACTTGCCCGACCGTTTAGTCTGGTACGACGCCTTTCAATTTAATCCGCAAGGTGAGCAGATTAAACACCTGGGCTGGCCCGATGGCGATGTCGGCCTGCAAATTTATGCATCAACTTATCGTTTGCACTTTGGCCATTTTGGAGGATTACCGATAAAAATTCTCTACGCCATCCTCGGGCTCGGCATGTGTTTTATGTGTGCTACAGGAATGAATATCTGGTTTCGTCGTCAGCAACAATCGGGCAATACCTATCCGAAACTGGAGCGCAGTTGGTTAGCCGTTGTGTGGGGATTTCCTTTAGCGGTTGCTATCAGTTTACTCGTGGATTTTTGGTGGTCCACTCAATTAGTAGCCATTTTTTGGGGCACTAGCGCTTTGATTTTTGTTGCCGCGCTAATGGCTCCTGACCGTCAATCAGTATCCTTTGGTTTGCGCATCGCACTGATAGCGGCAATCGCATCGGCGGTTATTATTCACTTTGTAAAATTTGGCAGTGACTCACTGAGTGGTGCCAGTTTATTGATCAATATTTTATTTGTTATTGCTGTACTACTGCTTGGATTCGGGCTGGGACTGGGATTGAAATTGAGTCGTCATTCGTTATCAAAGGAACAGGAAAGCGCAGTTACTGAAATACCCTCAGTTGCGGATTAATTCTCCGAATTTATTTTTACCCTTAACCCTTAAAGACCAATGATTAGAGACCTATTATGCAATTAAAAGCATTTGCCCTGGCACCTTTGTGCCTCGCCATTAGTGTTGCCGCGCAAGCACAGGATACGGCCGCAAAAAAGAAACCGGCTGAAAAGAAAGCAGAATATGCTATCGAAGAAGTTTTTATTACTGGCGTACGCGATAACCGCACCAGTAAAGGCGCAACCGGTTTGGATCTTACACTCAAGGAAACGCCACAATCCATCAGCGTAATTTCGCGCGAATTAATGGACGATTTCGGTGTAAACAATTTAAATGATGCGTTAAAACTGGCCACCGGTATTCAGGTAGAGGCTTGGGAAACCAATCGCACCAATTACATGTCGCGCGGTTTTGAAATTAAAAACACCCAGATCGACGGCGTGGGTATGCCCAACAGCTGGGGGATTGTGACCGGTGAAATGGACACTTTCGCTTACGAAAAACTGGAAGTCATTCGCGGCGCTAACGGTTTGCTAACCGGTGTGGGCAACTCTTCCGGTACCATCAACTATGTACGCAAACGCCCTACCAATGAACAGGAAGGCAGCCTTGGTGTTAGCGCAGGCTCATTTGATTTCCGTCGCGTACAAGCCGATTACTCCACACCATTTACTGAGTCAGGCGAATGGGCCGGCCGCGTAGTCGTTGCCGCTGAAGATAAAGATTCCTGGTTGCGTGGCTACGAAAATGACCGCGTATTTTTATACGGTGTCGTGGACGGACAGCTCACCGAAAACTCTACCCTGACAACCGGTTTTTCCCATCAGAAAAATGAATCCACTGGCAATATGTGGGGCGCATTGGTATTGACCTATACCGATGGCACCCAGGCAGAATTTCCGCGCGATAGTTCAACCGCACAAAGCTGGACCATGTGGGACACACGCAATGACAGTGCGTTTGTAGAATATGTTTACAACTTCTCCACTAACTGGAACGCAAAAGCCACTTACAACTATCGCGAATCCGAAAACGTAGACAAATTATTTTATGTCATTGGTTCTATCGATAAAGAAACCGGGCTGGGTTTATTCGGCTGGCCTGGCAACTGGCCCGATGAAAACAAAGAAGAGTTGATTGACCTCTCCTTAAACGGCACCTTCGATTTAGGCGGGCGCGAACACCAGGTAGTTTTCGGTTATAGCTACAGCGATAGCGAATACTATTCATCACAGCGACCACACGCAGCCACTGAACCTGCTGCCGGCCCATTGCCCGCATTCCCTTATGGCTGGGATGCAATTCCAGAACCGCTCTGGGGCAATAAAGTATTACAAAGCGCAACCTTCCAAAACCTGGAGCGCATTTATGGCTCGGTTAAATTAAGCCTCACCGACTCACTCACCGGCATCATCGGTTTTAACCAGGCAGAATACACCCGCGATGGACAAAGTTATGGCGCGCCTTTCGATCAGACAGAACGCGAGCTGAGCCCTTACGTCGGCATCACCTATGACATTACAGACAGCGTTTTGGTATACGCCAGCTACTCGGATATTTACCAACCGCAAGATCAAAAAGATTTCGACGAGCAATATCTGGCTCCATCACAAGGCGTGAATTATGAAGCCGGTGTGCGCTGGGAAATTACTGAAAACCTGATGGCAACACTCGCACGTTTTAAAGCCGATCAAAAAGATCTGGGCACCTATGCTGGCCTAAATGATAAAGGCCAGTATTACTATGCGGGCGTGGATGTTTATTCTGAAGGTACTGAGCTGGAATTGATTGGCCGCTTCACCGAATACGACCAGTTAGTGTTGGGCTTAACCTCATTGGATCTTGAAGGTGAAAACGGGCAATCCATTTACAAATGGGTACCACGCGAAACCGCAAACATCACTTACTCGTCGCAGTTACCTAACTTCACTGCACTGCGTTTAGGTGGCGGCATTCGCTATCAATCTGACATTGAGAAAGATGGAACCCAACTTAAGCAATCCAGCTACACCATTATCAACCTCTTCGCCTCATGGGATGTTACTGATGCATTTGATATCCAGCTCAATGCCAATAACATTACTGACGAAAAATACCTGACCTCCTTGTATAACGTTGGTTATTACAGCGCGCCCGCGAATTTTACGATTGGTGCAAACTACAAGTTCTAAGCAACAGATTTCGCCGGAGCCTGATTGGCTCTGGCGATTATTTTCCGCAAACAAAAGTATCCCTCAAGCTTCCTCCACCTCGCTGTCACCTTAAATCGTTTTACAACTCAAATGATATAAATTATCATTTGAAATAATTTTGCATGAACTTTGATTGATTTCAAACTCTACGCTCCCACCAACCCGTTTATTGACGATGAGCACATCCGCTATGCGTTTAGCATTCAAATCCCTTTCAGCGGATGCCCGCTACCGCTGGCAAATTTTATGGCGTGTACTTACCGCTGTTTTTGGTGGTTATGCGCTAGCTAATACCAGCGGAATTTTACTGGCTCATCTGCTGCCGATGGCGCAAGTCGATGCGGTCACTACTAGCATGCTGCTCAGTTTTGCGCTTTATGCGTGCGCGGTTATGTGGGCTTTTTCCCATCGCTCGCTGCTGAAATCCATTGGTGGAATCTGGCTGCTAGCCGGATTTTTCTTCGCGATTATTACGCTGATTAAATTTGCAGGTATCGCACCATGAAAAGTGGTTTTCGCCAATCCATGTCCTGGCTGCACACCTGGGGTGGTTTAACGGTTGGTTGGGTTTTGTATTTCGTTTTTATCACCGGCACCCTCGGCTATTTTGATACCGAAATAGATCGCTGGATGAAACCAGAGCTGCCCAATAGTAAAGCGAGCCTCGAGCAATCTATCGCGGTGGCCAAACAGCGCTTGGAAGAAAAAGCCCAGGGCGCAGAGCGCTGGTTAATCAGTCCACCTGGAAATCGCGAAACTCCCTACCTGCGTGTCTTCTGGCAAATGCCTAAAAATGCTGACGGCACACCTGGCCCGCGCGGCAACGAATTGCTGGATGCAAATACCGGGGAATTGCTCAGTGGTCGCGCTACCGGTGGCGGGCAAATTTTGTATCGCATGCATTATTCCCTACACTACATTCCCGCTAATATTTCCTATTGGATAGTGGGCATCTGCAGTATGTTTATGCTGGTAGCAATTATTACCGGCATAGTCATTCATAAAAAAATATTCAAAGATTTTTTTACCTTCCGCAGTGAAAAAGGCCAACGCTCCTGGCTGGATATGCATAACCTCCTCAGCGTTAGCGCCCTGCCCTTTCACTTTATGATCACCTACAGTGGCCTGATATTTTTTATGTTTACCTATGTGCAGCTGATAGTGTCGGGCACTTATGGTTTTGGTGAAGAAAACAAAGAAACCTTTCGTAAAGAATTTTTTTCTGAAAGCAATAGTCACAGCACCTCAGGTACAGATGCTCCGCTCGCCAATCTGGCAGCCATGGCGGCAATAGCCGAAGCCCAATGGGGCCCGCAGCAGATTCGCTTCCTCGATATAGATCACCCGGGTGATGCCAACGCACGCGTTACTATTGCCCATCAAATTGACTCGCCGCTGCGCTCCAGCCCGGAGCTGGTTTTTAATGGTGTTAGTGGTGAATTGTTAACGGATGATGTAGCAACCAGCTCTGCACCACACGCCGTTTACGAAACCTTTATCGGCTTGCATGAAGGCTTGTTCGCCAACACCAGTTTGCGTTGGTTATATTTTTTCTCTGGCTTATTGGGCAGCGCCATGATCGCCACTGGCATGATTCTCTGGTCACTCAAACGCCGCCCGGCACAGCTTAAAAAACCAGGTGGGCCTGATTTTGGGTATCGTTTGGTAGAGAGCTTAAACCTGGGCACAGTGGTCGGCTTGCCCATTGCGATTGCCGCTTATTTTTGGGCGAATCGACTACTCCCACTCGAGATGGAAAACCGCGCCCAGTGGGAAATTCATGTGATGTTTATTAGCTGGCTGGCGTGCCTATTGTGTCCACTACTGCGCCCGGTGCAAAAAGGCTGGCATGAATTGTTATGGGTTGCTACCGCCATTTTTGGTTTGTTGCCAATAGTCAATGCACTGACAACTGATCGTCATCTCATTAACAGCATCAAAGAAAATGATTGGATATTTATCGGTGCGGATAGCATTTTTATTGCAACCGGTCTGTTATGTGCATTTGCAGCCTATCAATTGCAGCGAAGCGATAAGCAAACAGTAGCAACTACCTCTGCCACTAAAAATAATCCCATCAGTGAGGCATATTAATGTTGATCAATTTCGCACTCGCTTACCTGGCTTGCGCATTTCTATGCATTGCCATGAAACGCCATAGCGAACAAATATTTCCCCGAAAAAAAATGTCTCCCACAGCCTTGCGGTTGCTGACTACTGCGGGCTGGTTATTAATGCTGGTCGTAGTAGTTTTGTGCACTACACAGCTGGGAATTAGTACTGGATTAGCACTGTTCGCAGGGTTATTAAGTGCAGTGGTATTTATGTTGGCGCTGCTACTGAATTACGCAGCACGCTGGATACCGGCAGTTGGACTGGTTTTGGTAGCGGTGGGATTAATCATCTAGCGCAGCGGTATGGATTGCCGTTTGCGCTGTACAAGCTTTGCGTTTTGCTTGCGACAAATTATGGATAGGTGCGCATTTTACCGGCGCAGCAGCAGTTACCTTTTTCGGCGCTGCGGTTTGGCAGCCACTAAGCGCAAAGATAACGCCGATAAAAAATATGGCACTCGAAACTCTGTACTTCATAAACCAACCTGATCGGCTCAATAACTATCAGCAACAAATAACTAGCAGCAACAAATAACTTGTTTGCTTTCAGGCAGGCATTTTAATCAATAACGATTATCAGCACTAAATAATATTAAATTTAAATTTTGACTGGAAAATGCTTATAACCAAACTTTTTTAACTATCTCAATTACACCAATGCGCACAGACAGTTCACAAACTTATATACACCCGCATAAACGCAAAAAGGCGCACAGGGCGCCTTTTTGCTTTGCAAACACAATCAAATCAACAAAATTACAATTGCGTGGCCGGTAACTGCTGGGCCAAATAAAGCTGTTGCAAAGTAATTGGTAAAGCGGCCTGCGCATAACTGCGAACTTGTGCATCGCTAGATTCCAAGCCCTTGCGCATTAACGCCACCAATTTTTTACGCTCTTGCAAACGACGCTTGCTATACGCCTGATTAAATTTCTCACCTTCCAACCAGGGCGCAACTCCACCAGCGTTCAATTGCATTTCATCAGGGGCTACATTGGCTGCTGCAACCTGGGTTGCCTGCGCCAAACCCTGCAAACCATTTAGCACCGCTTGCTGTTCACTCAGCATGTGTTCCGCATAAGCTTTAATAGCGTTTGAATCAGACTTTAACAACGCCAGCTTTGCGGTTTTAATTTCCAGAATCGTGGTACGTGTTGCAATATCAATAAATGTTTTGGCATCCAGGTCTTGTTGAGTATGAGCATTAACACCGGGAGCCAACACCATCAAAATACATAAATTAGCCAATAATGCCGTTACATAACGCATCGAATCTAAGCCTAATAGGCAAGTGCATTCCAGCTACTTAGCAACCATCAACGATCCCTTAGTCCCTCGCGATTAATAGATAAAAGGTATCACTCACAAATAATTGATTGATCCAGAGCTCACGCTCCTGGTCGGTTTGCTGCTTAAAGTTGTTGATGGGCTTAAGCAATTTATCCACCGATTCCATCGGCAAGTAACGGGACAGAATTAAGGTGCCGGTTTGTTCCAACAGCTCCAGGCTTTCCGGGCCATGAATTCGGCTGGTGATATAGGCAAATTCCACGAAGGTGCGCATATAACAACGCAACGCACAATTACGACATAAAGACGCAGCGAATAAAGCCTCTGCAACTTGCAGCGCTTGCTGATAATAGCTGGATGCAATAAACCACTGTTTTAAATGCAACTCACTGCGCCCCTGCTCTAGCAAAAACGACCAGCGGTGAATCAATTGCTTGCTTTGCGCACGCGATGCCTGAACTAAAGTCTCATGTGTTTGATGTGCATTCATGGCTGACTCCTTAAGAGGCAAGCGCCAGTTGTTCGTACTGGCTGACAATTAGGGCAACCCAGGAATTTATGCGCTCATCAGTCAACTCAAATTGCTGGTCTTCATCAATCGCCAAACCGCAAAATTCTGTTTTGCCTTCATTCAATGCTAAAGATGCAGCAACCTTGTAACCGTCCGCAGGCCAATGGCCAATAATTTCCGCCCCCGCCAACACAACCTTGTCACGCAGCCAACCCATGGCATCAACAAAGTAATCACCATAGCCGCGCTGATCGCCCAAACCATATAAAGCCACAATATGGCCATTTAAATCGGCAGTGAGCAAATCCGTTTCAAAATCTTCCCAATCTTCCTGTATGCCACCAAAATCCCAGGTGGGAATTCCCATAATTAAAAATGGATACACCTGCAACACATCTGGCGTAACTTCGGTCACGTTCATCATATCCACTTGATATCCATAACCGGCCAGAGCCTTGGCAATTTTTCCACCAACTTCTTCGGTATTTCCAGTATCGGTTCCATAAACCAGCGCAATGGGTAAATCACTTGAACTCATGGTTAGCTCCTTTCTGTATAACCTGGATGTATTTCGTAACTCAGATAATTGAATCTGGATTGCCGATAAGAATCAGCAATCCAATTGTTTTAACTTTTTAACTTACAGCGACTTTGGTTAGAGCAGCTGAGATTAGAGCGATTGGAAACGGAAACTATAATTACCCGATGTGCCAGTTTCGTTGTAATAGCTGGTCACTTGCAGTTTGTAAGTCGCTGTTGCCGTTTTCACCAAATACACTTGATATTGTGAATACAACAAATGCGTGCCTTCCAGGTTGTATTGGTACCAGGGGTTGGTATCGAAGAACAACACAGTGGACAAATTAGGTTGGAAGCCGAGGAAATTGTGTGTGGTTTTGTCTATGCCGGTATAGCTGGGCGAACCATCCGGAATTGCGCTAGCATCGGCGGCGATATTCAATTCAAAACTTGCGCCTGTATCTGTACCTACAGTAACGCAAGGAAAATAAATATCCCAGGGATCCGTTTCGCTCACTTTGGTTTGGGTATCCAAATCAATATAAATATTGCCCGTGCAAGCTACCGCGTCAAAGGTGCGATCAACTTCGGCGAGGAAAGTCGTATCACCGCGCGCAATATCCTGGAATGAAATTCCCAGGGTAATACTGCTCATAGTGCGGCCAGCACTCGTTAATGATTTCGCACGAATTTTTGTATAGTTACCATCCGAAAAAACAATAAAGGATTTATCGGCAGCAGCAGTAACCACGTGAGTCGTCATGTTGTAGTTATAAAATTTACCGCCAATTACACGCTCTTCTTTATCGGTGATGAAAGAAGTAGCGGCGGGAATTGCGGTAGCAGTCACTGCGGTGAAATCAACTAATTCACTTTCAGCTGTTGCTGCGATAAATTTTTCTTTGATGGGCTGTTTACTCGCATCAAAGAAATCGGCGTTATTACCAGTCGCAAAAGCTTTTACCGGTGTTTTTGCTTTTGCATTCAGGTATACCTTGGTGCGACGGAAAGCAATGTCCCAGTCACTATTGGTTGCCGCTTCTGCTTCGGTCAGGGTTAGTTTAGTCGCTGTATCCAGGTCGTAATATACATAAACAGGTGCGTTAGAAGTTCCCGTGCTCAGTGGTCCTGCATTTACCACAGGACCAGGGCTTGCAACGCTGGAAGAGGAACTAATCAACGATGAGCTAACCATTGATGAACTACTCACACTTGAACTGGATGAGCTAGTTACCAGGCTGGAGCTTGATGATACAGAACTGGAAGTTGTAGTAGGTTTGGATGACCCGCCACCACTACCGCCACCGCAGGCAATCAAGGTAAAGCAGCTGGCCGTCAGCGCGGTTAATTTTGCATATTGAGTAATAGATCGATAACTCATGACTATCTCCAAAGGGTGATCTGATTTTTGAATAAAATTTTAGAAAAAGTTGTAGGTGAAGCCGGCAAATACGCGGCGGCTGCTAACGGGGCGTTGATCAAACTCACCCGCACTTGCCGCGCGCGGATCGCGATGTTCATCGAGCATATTTTCAACACCCAAACGCCAACTAAAGTGGTTATTGAGGTTTTGAGACAAGGTAAAATTCAGTGTGACATAATTATCTTGCGCCACTGGTTGCCCGGGCGTTCCTGAAAATTCATCAGCTTCGTAAACCACGTAGAGCAATGAATCCAGATCGTATTGCGGAAAATGATAGCCAAAATTAGCCTTAATCTGGTGACGTGGGCGATTAGGCAAACGCTCGCCAGTGAGCTTGTCCTCTGCATAGAGGTAGCTGTAATTAAACTGGGTAGACCAATCTTTATATTGGTATTTGCTACTCAGGTCTGCACCGTAAATTTCCGTTTTGGAAAAATTGCTATAGCGAAAAATATCCAACCCTTGTGCTGCTGATGCAGCATCATCACGCACTGTTTCAATCAGATTTTTTGCGTCGGAATAATGTAAATTAAATTCGCTATCCAGGCTTCCATCATCATTATGCAACGCCAGATAATTACCCAGATTGACATTGCCACTTAATGCCTTTTCCGGTTCCAATTCGCTATTACCAAGAACCATATACCCAAGGTTACTATGGTCAAACACATAAAAACGCTCTTTTAAACTGGGCACGCGATAACTCTGCCCCACACCGCCGCGCAGCCGCCACTGACTATTTTCACCGGCGGAGATTTTTTTCATTCCACTTAAGCGCAAAGCAGAATGCCAGCCGAAATCAGAGTCGTGTTGCGCACGAGCACCAGTGATCCATTCACTATCGTTGGTAATTTTGCTGTATTGCAAAAAACCTTCGTAACCAGTGCTGGATTTATCATCAATTTCTACCACATCACCTTTCACTTGATCGAATTGGTCGTAGCGGGCACTCACGCCACCCACCATTTCATAGCCTTCATTCATCCAGACTTTTTGGCTATCCAATTCCGCCAGCGTAATATCGGTATCGCGCAAACCATTGGAGTCACCGCTGGTTTCTTTATGCGTGGTATAGCGAGTGTTCAGCTTCCAACTTCCTGCACTATTGCGGTCTTCCTCTGCTACAGGCAAATCGCGCAGCTCAAAATCATGCTGCACCTGTTCTACATCTGACTGGTAATAAATAACGGTTGATTGACCGGGTAGTTTGAAACTATCGCGATATTTCTCTTCATCAAATACTTGCGCGCGATAATCCCCGCTGAAAGATTCAAAATCGCGCCCAATGGATAACTTGGCAAAGGTCTTCTTCACATCAGCGGCGGTTTGCGAAACAGTTTCTGGTTGATAATCAAAGCCTGCATCATCAATGTGCTGCAAACTAATTTTGCTGCGCCACTGATCCCATTTTCCGCTTCCCTCCAGACGCTGCTGGTAGCCAATTTCGTTGCCATCAATTTCATTGCCCACATAAGAAGAAGCTTCTGAGGTAAGACTTAGCTGATTACCAACATCCTGTTTGGTAATGATGTTAATTACACCACCCATTGCCGAACTGCCATAAAGGACAGAACCAGCTCCTCGCACAATTTCAATGCGCTCCACATTGGCAACACTGATTTGATCCAGATCTACCGCTGCGCCTGTAGGTGCAATCAAACGACGACCATCAACCAACACCAACACACGATCGCCATCAAACCCCTGCATATAAACGTTGTAGCCATCTTTGGTGCTGCGTTTAACCACTACACCCGGCAAAAAATCCAGCGCGCGAGCCAAGGTAGTTTGCGAAACATTACGCAAAGCTTCACCGGTCACAACTTCTACAGGAACTGGCGAATCCTCCAGCAGCTTTGGTGTACGTGTTGCAGTAATCACGACCTTCTTTAATTGCTTTGCCGCCGTAATTATTGCTGTTTTTTCTTCCGCTTTACTTTCCGGGACACCACCGGCAGCATGTTCCTGTGCAACTGCAGACATACAAGAAGACATTGCAACAGCGGCTAATAACAAATGGGCAGAACAATAAGTAGTGTGGGGTTTGGCAATCTTCATGGGCATAATCGCAAAAAGTAAATCGAATAATTTTTAATAGTGATTAATGGAAATAAAATATTGCTTAGCGCAAAGTCAGTGTCACCACACCGATCTCCTGCTTGCCTTGCTGCTTGATCCTGATAGGTTTTCCATCCACAGAAAATGGCAATACCAAGTGCTCGTGTTCACCGTGTTCACGGGCAATCTCCACATGCAACTCATAACTTCCTGCTGCAATTTTTTGACCTTGAAAATTGCGTCCATCCCACTCCAACTTGTAACGCCCGGGCTTGCGAGTAGCGCCAGCGGTTGCATCAATTAACGAGTCATCACCGCGCCCCAGCTTGCGCCACCACTGCCGCAATTCACGCAACCAGCGAACACTATCGCCGGCGACTAATAGCGATTGCACAGATTGCCCTGCGGTATCGTTAAGCCAGATTGCAACGTAGGGACGACGATATTCCGCAACATCCATCGCTGGAATTTCAAACTCAACCTGAAATTTCATACCCTCAGGCCATGGATTTCTTTCAGCAGATTTTTTTTCATCACCTGCATACCATTCCCGACTGGCGAAGAACTTCCCTGTCTCCGTGATGGTTAACACCTCCACGCCAGTATTTTGATTCGCATTGGTTAATGCCTGGTAAGCAGGTATAACCAATAGCGCACTACTCATAACGCCTGCCTCAATCGCACTAGTGGCTCGTACAATTAATGAGGGAGCAAATTCCACCGGCCAGCCTTCATCGGGAACTAATATCTGACTCAGGGAGTAATGACCGACCTTACGCAAATTTTCAGTACGATCTATCACCGCTAACACATTTCCTTTTGGCAGGAGAACAGCAACAGGCTCCAGTCCCTGCAATCTGATTAACTCGCTGTTATTTCCCTCGCCAATTCCTGTACGTAAATTTCCATAATTCAAAAACACAGGGTCTTGCACTTTTATGACTGAAGTTAATTGTTCAATAACCCAGCCTTGCCATAAGCCTTGCAAATCCAGCTGTAAACCTTCTGTTTTTGCCTGTTCACTAAAACGTACTCGCTGCTGATCAACAGTCCATTGCAACTGCAAATGACGACGCGCTTTTTGGCGTAGTGCTGCGCGATCGGGCAACTCACCGGATGCGGCAGCGGCCTGCCAATCCTTTTGCAAGCCACCGAGGCGGCAACTAAATTTAGCGCTGGTTTTTAATTGCCATTGATCACAGAGTGTTAGCAACTCCAACAACTGTGCAGAAGGATTTTTTAGCTCACCCTGCTGATTTAATTGTTTAACTTCATCAGCCACAGCATTCATTTTTTGCACAACAGGATTAACAGCTGTTTCAATTGTTGTTTGCTGCTGAGCATCCTTACTTACAATTTCCAGCGGCAAACTATTCAGGTTCCATTTACTGACTTCTGCTTGCGCATAAGCACTCAATAAAAAGGCAAAACTGCTTACAACCAATCTACTGCAACCACACATACCAATTACTTCGCCTTAACAGTCTTTTGGTTGTTAGTAGCAGTAAGCTGGCTATAGGCTTTTACTTGTGGCAATGGATCTGCAAGAGATACCTTGTCGTCATCATTTAAATCCCAACCGGAAAAAATGCGCTCACCGGAGACATTGAATTCTTCCAGGCTGATGCCTGCATCTTTGTTGGTATTGAGTACTGTGTAGCGCACTTTGGCTTGTTTCATTTGGCCAGTGCGCACTTGTTTTGCCTGGCGATCCAAACGATTGGTAAATTCCAGCGTGTATTCTTCAGGATTAACCCAGCCATCTTTCCCTGTATCGGTTTCATCAAAAATACCGCGCCGGATTTGACGGAATTCATCCGCAGTTACTTGCTTGTCACCATTCAGATCATTGATATCAATAAAACCTTCCAGCGAATGGGAGCTGGGCATTTTGATTGCAGAGGGACGTGAAATATCAGCCAACGATTTTGGCTTTTCAGCGTCGATTGTTTCATTTTGATCAGCGTTAGGTGCTGCATCCCACTCTTTATCTTTTGCATCAAGAGTCACAACACCGTCTGCACTTTTGGCAAAATGGGTAAAGGTGCGCTCGCCAGATGCCCAATACTCTTCCCAGGTCATTTTGCCATCGGCATTTTTATCGATCGATTGAAAGCGAATTTCCGTTTGCAATACCTGGTCTTTGCGCTCGGTGCTGATTTTCTTTTCCAACTCTGCAGCAAACGCATCAAGGTATTCAGTTTCATCAACCAACCCGTTGTCATTGGCATCCATCGCCTTTAATTTCGCAGCGCGCGACTGATTGAATTCAGTGTGAGTAACTTGCTCGTCGCTATTGGTATCATATTCGTCAATAAACGCAGCGCGATGCCCTTCACTCGCACCGTGATCGGCCTGGTGTTTGCTACGTTCTTGTTTATCCACTGCATCTACTTTTGCTGTAGGTGCTGCACAACCGCCCAGCATGGTGCTAACAACCAAAACACTGGCCAGTGTTTTCATCGGCGTAGAAATATTTCCAATAATGCTTTTCATAATTGACTAACCGGTAATTACAGAATGATTTTTTGAGCACCTGTTTTATACAGGTGCTTTTGGTGAAACTTTTTTGGAGACGAAAAATTACTGTGCGTTAACCGCAAAACTCAGGGTATAAACGTAACCGTAGTTCGGTGCTTCAGCCCCTTTGGGTGCCGGGGCACTTTTGCGCGTGTACAACAGGTAGGTACCAGGGTTGGCGATAGTTAATTGCGCTTTGCCATCTTTGTCGGTTTTTGCGGTAAGCGTTGGCTTTTCGTGTTCATTGCCATCGTGACCGGTAAAGAGAGTTACATCGTTATCGGCCAGCGGTTTGCCATCCAGCAATACCTGAAACGCAAAGGCTTCACCGGCGTAAACATCATTGGGGTGAGTGACTGGAACAATTTCCAAACCCTGGTTATGTGGCTTGAGCGCTGCCGTCGTTGGCTTTTTCAGGGTGACAAAAGTTTCCGCAAGAGTGACTGACTGGTAGTGATCCAACAACTTGGCTTCTTTGGGCAAAACTTCTTTGGGGTCGCGAGTGTGCTTGCGCTCGCCATTCAATTCATACATGCGGAAAATTGCCGCTTTGCGCACACCGGTAGTGAAACGGTAAGTGCCTTCATCCTTCGCCTGAAACTCCACAATGCTGCGGGTTTTGAACTGCTGCAAGCTGGGAGCAACCCACTCGCCTTTAGGTGTCAGCACCTGGAAGTGGCCTTTATCAAACGCTACTTCAGGTACAAAAAATACTTCAGAGAAGCCCGCATCCAGGCTTACCCAACCTTCATACAAGGGTTCAAAACTGGTGGGTACCAGGAATGGGGAATGCGCTTTTGCCAGGGATGGCGCCAGGCTAAAAGCTGTTGCTAATAGAGTTATTTTTAAATGGGAGATAACACGGGGGCTGAACATGGATGACACCTCAATAAACATGTGCACAGAATTTCTTCAGTGGATTTGAGAGGTCATCCTATTTCAAATGATAATAATTATCAACAACAAATAAAATTAAATTACATTTGATAGCAAGGTGTGAAAACGGACGATTTTTTCCATTTTGTCGCCAAAAACCCTAGAAAAAACCTCCATTTTATCTATAATTGATAAATATTATCAATTGATACATAAACTCAAATGATAATATCAACAAGAGGTGCGTCGCTATGAGTAGCCACCTAAGACAGGTAGTGTTTGCCTGCCCAGAAACGTGAGAAATAACCCCCCTCTATTATGGGTAGCGCCCAACGGGCCTTAACGGCAGGTTTTAATTGAACTCCCTTCTTGTACCTCATTTCTGCAATCAATCCAGGAAACGATCATGGCCATTCCTAAAATAGCCCCCTATTCCCTTCAACAAGCAGCTCAATTACCTGTTAATAAAATCACCCTCAATAATGTTAGCTGGCCAATAGACCCAACACGCGCAGTATTACTCGTGCACGATATGCAAAACTATTTTGTGGATTTTTATCAACGTGACGCAGAGCCTATGAGCAGTCTGCTGCGCAATATCCAGCAATTAAAAGCAGCTTGTAAGGAGGCAGGAATTCCCGTGGTTTATACCGCACAACCAGGCAACCAAAAACCTGAAGACCGCGCGCTACTAACCGATTTCTGGGGAACTGGATTAACGGCAAACCCGGCACTCACCAATATCACACCTGAGTTAATTCCAGTTGCAGATGACATTCAATATACCAAATGGCGCTACAGTGCGTTCAAGCGTACGCCACTGCGTGAATTTATGCGGGAAGAAAAACGTGATCAATTAATTATTTGTGGGGTGTATGCACATATCGGTATTTTATCTACCGCGCTGGAAGCATTTATGGAAGATATAAAACCAACAATAGTTGCCGATGCGGTAGCCGATTTTTCCTTGGCTGATCACCAGATGGCACTGAATTTCATTGCACAACGCTGTGGCTATATAGACTCGCTCGATAATATTTTCCCACAACTACTAGCGGCTTCACAAAAACAATTAGCCCAAGCGACATAAATGTAAACACGAGAATGATACGCCAGCATATGTAGCCAGGCGAACATTGTGAAATTCACAACTGTATCGTCTGTTGTGCAAGTACAAAATGAAATGATGGAATAGCTATCCCGCTTGTCGGTCTTGATAAAGACCAGTAACTTTTTAAGGAAAACACCATGCATTTTTTTCCGGAATTTGATAACAAAATTGTGTTAGTAACTGGCGCCGCACAGGGAATTGGCAAGGCGCTGGTGGATGCCCTATTACCTTCAGGCGCGCGCGTAGTTGCAACCGATATTCAATTTACCGACAACTTTTCGCCGGCAGAAAATAATGCAGGTAACTATTTTCCAGTATATCTGGATGTTACCGATGTAAATGCAGTAAATGAGCTGGTAGCCAATATTGAACAACAACTTGGCCCCATCGAGTATCTGGCTAGTGTTGCAGGTATTTTGCATATGAACTCCCTGCTGGAAACGACTGACCAGCAGTGGCATCACAGCTTTGCAGTAAATGCCACCGGCAGTTTTAATCTGTGTCGCGCCGTTGCACGACGAATGCAATTGCGCCAGCGCGGCGCTGTTGTAGCAGTCAGCTCCAATGCGGCCAGCACACCGCGCACAAATATGGGGGCTTATGCAGCGTCCAAGGCAGCACTATCACAAATGATTAAATGCCTTGGGTTGGAATTGGCCCAACACAATATTCGCTGTAACCTGGTTTCTCCCGGATCTACCGATACCCAAATGCAGCGCCAATTATGGAGCGATGAAACTGGCCCGGCACAAGTTATTAAAGGTTCACTGGAAAGCTATCGACTGGGAATTCCGCTTAAAAAAATTGCCACGCCGGAAACCATTGTGCACAGCATTTTATTTTTACTATCTGATAAAGCGGCCCATATCACCCTGGAAAATATTTTGGTTGATGGAGGGGCCACTCTTGGTTTATAGCGATACTGTATTCATGGCGACGATATATAAAAATCGGATTAGCGATTCATATATTTAGCCTGTGCAGACAGGCTTTCGCGCGGAATAGCTTTGCCGCGCAAAATAATCAAATTAATTGCATCGTAAGCGGTTATATCTAGCAGGGGATTTTTACCAAGCAACAGCAAATCTGCCTGTTTGTGTTTTTCTATGCTACCAATTTCCCGCTCCAATCCCATGCGTTTGGCGTTGCCAATCGTTAATGCTTTAAATAAATCCGCCAGCGGGATTCCCATCGCCTGCCAACGCTCCATCTCCATGCGGCCATTCAAACCGGGGAACTGGGTATAAATGGGGCCGCTCGGAGTATCGCTGCCAAAGACCAATAGTGAATGCTGATTTAGTGGCTGACTCACCTGCCGGACACGCATTAACAGTGGTTGATAAACCGTTTTTATCTGCTGGTATTTTTGCTCGTCAGTCAGCGACGTATCTTCCCCCAGATAACTTCCGATTTCATTTTTCATCCACTGACCTGCAGGGGCTTGATACCAGTCGATTAATTTTCCGGGCATATAGTGGCGCAGATTGGGCTGCTGAAAGAATGCAGGGTTTAACAGTTCCTGTTCACCATAGATAACCTGCACCGAAGGTTGTACGGCAATGTTTGCTTTAATCAGGCGCTGCGCAATTTTCTGTAATTCAGCTGGCGTTGTTGCCGGTGGTGCATTCCATAGGCCATGCACCAACATATCCACACCCGTTGCCAAGGCAAACTCGTAAGACTCCAGCGAATTGCCGTGCAGAAAAACCGGCATCCCTTGCTTATGCGCCTCAGCCACCAGCTCGCGCACTATGGCTTCGCTCGGGACGGGTAAATTCCTGAGCTTGCCAAAGCCTTTTTCATAGAAAATTTTTGCACAGAGAGCGCCGTCTTTTTTCATGGCTGCGATAAGGTGGGCGGGCGTATGTGCAGCCGGGTCTGCCAATTCAGTAGCGGGATGCGCGTGACGGTCGTGCAAAAAATAGCGGGCGACATTCACGTCCTGTAAGGCCTCGTCGGGAATGACGGCAATGGGATAACCCTTGGGGATAGGTGCCGGCGCACAAAAATAAGCACGCGGAGCAATAGCTTGCTGGTTCCAGCCATCGATAAACGCGTGGGTATTCACCAAATCCAGCAGCGTAGTAAACCCGGCATAGAGATAACTTTTAGGAATTTGCTTCAGTGCCTGCTGATAAAAATCGGATTGCTCCAACTCCCCATCAGGAACACCGGGCACACCGCGCAGGTGTACATGGCTATCGATCAAGCCGGGAATTAAATACTGCCCGCGACCATCGATAACTCTGTCAGCCTTAAATTCACGCGTACCAATTGCCTTAATTTTGCCCTGGTCAATCAATACATTTAGCGGCCTCTTGCTCAGTGTCGCATCGGCATTCACGAGAGTGACTGCGCGAATAACGAGCGATTCTGAATCCTGATTATTCGCCTGAACGCTCAACGAGAATAGATTCACGGCACTGCAAAAGAGTAAAACAAGGTAATTACTTTTCATTTTGGTCATTTTCGGCTCCATCAATTAAACAGAATGTTGGAGCGGATTTTGGTAATAATCCCTCATCACCACGACCTAAAACGCGATCGAGGACCTGAAAACAGGTAAAATCGGCCCAAAACCTCCATAAAAACCCTTGTGCTTGGGAATTGGCATGCAAGAAAGCCTCGTTCATATCTATTTATCCGCAGCGATTATGTGTTTGCTGCTCGCCCTCGGTTTTTTAATTTCACCCAAATTACAAACCCTGCCCTCTCGTTTGCTTGGCATTAACTATGGGCTTTATGCGTTGCAGAATTTTCTGGCGGTACTGATCCTGAGTTTTGGCTGGGAAGCTGCGCTGCTATTAAGAGCCTCCATCGCCATGACGTTAGGCCCAGCGATTTACTTTTATTACGCGAGCTTGGTGGGCGATATGCGCTCCGCAAAAATCCGCACCCTGCATTTTTTACCCGCGCTTTTTGTCCTGGTGATCTGGTTAGTTAAAGCCCCGCTCCTCTGGGCCATCGATTATGTAATCATCGGCAGCTTTGCCATTTATCTGGTTGTGGTGATCCGTTTATTAATGGGCGCAAAAGTTCGATTGGCTCCCCTGGGGCAACATGCCGATCCTGCCTATCGCTGGCTGTTGGTACTGGGGGTATTGATTGCCATTAATCTGGTAGTGGAAGTGAGCGCCTATCTGGAAATACTCAACGGCGCCAAACCAGGTGAGTCTGTCTCTGTCTTGCTAGGTTCGTCAGTCTTTTTACTCTTCCATATAATCACCCTGTTAATGGTGATTATTCGTGCCCCGCTAATGGAATGGATGCATGCGTTGCAAGACCTGCGCACCAGCAAAGTAAAAAACCTGGATGAGGATGAAGCCAAGGCAATCTTCGCGCGCTGGGAGCGCGTTGTAATGGAGCGGCAACTTTATAAACAAGAAGGTGGTATTACACTGGATCAAGCGGGCCGAATTCTGGTTATTCCCGCACGTCAGATATCGCAAGCGATTAACCGCATTTACGGCGGCAGCTTCTCGCAATATCTCAACGATTGCAGAGTAAAAGCCGCACAGAAATTATTAATCGAAGCGGAGGAAATGCCCATCACCACACTCATGCTGGAAGTTGGATTCAACACCAAATCCAACTTCAATAAAGAATTCCAACGGGTGACCGGCGTTTCACCGAGTGAATACCGCAAGCAACAGCAGGAACAATAAGCTTGCGCGATTTTGATCGTTATATTTTGTTGCCTTTTTTATTAGTGTCTTTTATTGCTTAAAGCCTTTAGCAACCACATAAACTTCACGCGAGCGAGGGCGTGACGCAGCAGGCTTGCGGATTAATACTTTTTCGAAAGAGGTTTTTACATCTTTGATGTAATCATCGCTGCCTTCACCCTGAAATACCTTGGCAACAAAATCGCCTTTGGGTTTTAACACGCGGCGCGCCATATCCAACGCGAGCTCAACAAGGTAAATAGAAGAGGCTTGATCAACCGCATCCACACCACTGATATTCGGAGCCATATCGGAAATCACTACATCGGCTTTGCGCTCGCCGAGTTTTTCCATGATTTGCTCGAAGACCGATTCTTCGGTGAAGTCGCCCTGAATAAAATCCACATGCTCTAGCGAATCCATTGGCAGAATATCCGAAGCCACTACCCTGCCCTTTACGCCCACCAAACGCCCGGCAATTTGCGACCAACTGCCTGGTGCCGAACCCAGATCCACCACCAATGCGCCGGGGCGAATCAATTTATCCTTATCATTTAGCTCAATCAGCTTATAAGCCGCGCGTGCGCGATAGCCGTCGATTTGGGCTTTTTTGACGTAAGGATCGTTGACGTGTTCGTCCAACCAACGGTTGCTGCTTTTGGATCTGGCCATATAAAAACCAATACAACGTAATAGGGAAATTTATTCGGGAAACTGATTCAAATAAGTTATTCAGGCAACTTGTCTTCAGGTGCCGGTTCTATGGTAGGCACTTTTGCCATCACCGAAAGAAACGCCGCCTCATTACCTTTCTCAGCCCGTTTTTTCAAATATTCTTCAGTGAGATAAGCAGCCATTTTTTCCGCAATCGCCGATGCAGCAAATTGATTAATCGAAATGCCATCTTTTTTGGCCAGGATTTTAATTTGCTCATGAACAGAATCGGGCAAACGTAAACTGAGAGTACTCATAATAATTTCTGCTCCAGTAAAAACTGTTGGGGAGTTACCACCTGAATACCAAAACACTTATCGACATCAACAAAATCGCGCAGATTAAACGTAACCAGATATTGGCTTTGCGAAGCCACGGCAGCCTCCAAGACCAAATCATCCTTTGGGTCTTTTAAAAACGGGCGCCACAGAAAAAATACTTCATGGATGCTGGACTGACTTAGAAAGTAATCCAGAAAATCATCAATATCATTATTCGACAGGGATGCAACCAGCTCCGTCCGCTTAAGTACCGATTCGTACTCTATAAATAAAGGAACCGATAAACAGGGGCGATAAGCATCTTTGGTCAAAGCCATTAGCAGTTTAAAGGAAGCTCCTTCGCGCGACCTCAAGGCAGCAACCAGAACATTGGTATCTATAACAATAGGAAAACTCATTTTGGTATTATACGTAATACCAAACTTAAAACAATACCCACAAAAAAGGGAGCCGAAGCTCCCCTAACTCACGCAACACAAACTGTTATTAGAACAATTTCCCCAGATTAATCAGCTGGGTTTCACCGCTGTGGTCATTCACGCCGTCGTTATCCGTCACCATGTAAACATCGCCATTAGCCATAACGGCAGTGCCTTCTACTTTTTCCAACAGTGGGCCGGTGGTACCGCCCAATACAGGCTTGATGTCTTTGATCAGAGTTTTGGTGATGGTTTGGCCATCGGTCGCTGTTTGCAGGTTGATTTTGTACAAGCGTTTGATAGAGGCATCCGGGCCGCCGCGGTTATCGCGCTCCAACACCATAAATTCGCCGTTGCCCAGTGAAGTAATTTCCGACAGGCCTACCCAACCACCGGCGAACTGCGAGCTGTAGGCATCCAATGGATAAAACACAAACTTCCAGGTTTTGCTGGCCAGATCATAAATACCAATACGTGGATTAGCTTCTGCTCCCCAAGCGCGCTGGAAAGCGAGATACAAACTGTTGTTGTATTCCGCAATACCTTCAAAACCATTATTGGTTTGCAACGCATTTACTGACGCCGGCAAGCTAATCACTGATTCAATTACACCGAACGCATCAGTTTTAAAAACCAGGTTCATCGACACTGCACTGGCAGCTGCACCTGAGCCTTCCGATGCAATCCAGAAACCGCCATCAGATGCTTTTGCCAAACCTTCAGGATCGAGGTTTACCGATTTATCTGCATTTACCATTGCTGCTAATTCTGCATTGGTAACCGCTGGCAAACCGGCATTCACGCCCGAGCTTGAAAATACATTTTTGCTATCCCAAATTTTAGTTTCACCCACAATCAATGCCGGCTTGCTGCTGACATCCAGGGTGAAAATACGATTCTGACCGAAGAAGCTGTCTTCGATGGAATACAAAATATTGGGATTGTTTGCATCAACAGACAATGCTGAGAGCGCACTCCAGGGAATGGGATTACCGTCAGCGCGATTGACAGATTGTACCGTGGGGTATTTTTGCGCTTGAGTGTTGTACGAATAAATATTAATGCCGGCGCGAATGGCGACGTTACGCAAATCGCTTTCAGACGCAACCACTAACAAATTGCGTGCGGGAATTGCCAAACCACCTTCAGGTGCAGCAGTTGCTGGCAGAGCTTGTTTAAATACCGGCTTCTTCGGATCAGCCAGGTCGTACACAAAAATCAAACTGGAACGCTCGGAATTTACAAACAGGAAGCGCTCGTTACCAAACACACCCAATTCGATATTTTCCGGCTCATTGCCTTTAGCATCAGAACGACGGTCTTGATAGTGACCAAAACGAATTGCCAGGTCATCCAACTCAGCGCCGGAATCCCACACCACTTCGCCCATGCTGTTAAAAATACTAAAGCCACGGCTGCCACCATTTAAATCACCTTCATTGGCAGTAGCGAAATAATCGTTGTTAATCCAGCTCACACCATCTGGCTCACGCATGCGCGCTTTTTGCACTTCAACCGGTTTAATTACTGCCGGGCGATCATCGGTTAAATCCACATTCGCCAGGTCCACACTGCCCGCACTGAAGTGGCGAACAATCGCACCAGTTGCCAGGTTAATTAATGCAATGTGATTATTTTCTTGTAGAGTCACTACGGCGATATTGTCGGAATTAATATCAACATATTCCGGCTCAGGATCAGACGGATAAAGCGCAGCGATTCCGGTTAAATTCACATCGCGCGTAGTCCATGCGCTTGGCGCTGCTGCAGTCAAATCCACTATCACCAATTTCCCCGCTGGCAATTGTGGTGGTACACCGCCATTCAAACTCTCGTCGCGCTCGTTTTCGATTACGACTAATGCATATTTTCCATCGGGACTGATGGCAACAGAATCCGGTTGTCCACCGAGATTAATACTGTGTACAACGGCTTTAGTGGCGATATCAACAATCGCCAGCTTGCCCGATACGTTTACAAAATCTGCTGAAGTATTTACCGCGACTAATGCATTAGCGCCTTTAACGGCGATAGACGTTGGTTCACCACCCATCGCTAATACGCCAGTTGCTTTGGGTTGCGCAGGGTTGGCAATATCAACAAAACCAATCTGGTTTTTCGGGCTATCGGTATACACCAACGTCATACCATCAGTGCTTGCTGCAACAATTTCTGCCGCAGTAACATCATTGGTATTACAGGTTGCATTGATTTGCATACAGCTTGGCAAAGTAGCCACGCGATTGAAATTCATCTGGGTGTTGATAACACTTTTATCGCACTGGTAAGTGGTTTGTGAAACTTCAGTGGATTGCAAAGTGTTGTCGTTGTTGGCATCCACACCACTTTCAATTTTCACGCCGCCTTTAAAGCACTGCGCATTACCTGCAGCCAACACAGTTTGGCTCAGCAAACTTTTTGCTCCATTTGAACCATTGCTTCCATTCGCACCGTTACTGCCATTGGTGCCGTTAGTACCATTGGTACCGTTTTTACCATCGTCACCGCCGCAGGCAGTCATCAGTAATGGCAAGCTTGCCACTAGCATTAGCGGCAATAGTTTTCGTGTAAATTGCATTGGCTTGTCCTTCAAAAAGGTTGATTACGAAGACAGAAGCCCGCAAGGATGGTGACGATTTGTGACGAGATCATTGCCATTAGATGAAGCTTTGATGACAAAAAAATACTTAATTCCATCCATTTTCCTGATAAGAAGTTTATCCCTCACATTCTAACGCCCTTAAAAACTGAGCCTCTCTGAATTATTTTCACAATTGAAAACATCAGCTCAGCCAAATAAAATAGCCACAACTAGTTAAAAAATTTAAATAATATTATTTTAATAATGACTATAAGATTTTCATGGACGATCGTTAATTGCTCAACCAGAGCACAATTTATTTATCGCAAGACAGGGAAGAATTGAGGTAAATGTTTTTCTAAAAGGAAAAATTAAAATGTTAAAAAAAGATCAACTGGTAGCAATGGTACTTTTAAGCGCAGCAAGTTCAATCGCGTCTGCCCAAACGGGAGAGCTCATCGCAAAAGGAGAATCATTTGACAGTAGGAAGGAATACTTGAAGCTAGGCTGCGCCTGGCAATTTCTATACACAGACGCATCAGGAGGAGCAGGATTTACATTCAGTGTTTCTGCGCTTGTCTGTGACAGCATGACAGTATTGTATAAGAAACATTACGCCATGCGACTAGATGGCTGCAAGGTTAACTCGCCCGCTCCGGGTTATACACTAACAGGCACCTATTGCTTTCAATACAGCCTTTACAAAACAGGTCAATAATCTGACCTGAGGCACTCCGTCAACAGCTAACTACCACTCTACTAAAAATCGCTATTTACTTTAGCAACCTCAATGAACTCATCTATAGATAACAAACCAAATCCGCC
Organism: Gammaproteobacteria bacterium; assembly: GCA_021151625.1. Lineage (GTDB taxonomy): Bacteria > Pseudomonadota > Gammaproteobacteria > Pseudomonadales > Cellvibrionaceae > Cellvibrio. Next base: position 62,025 of record JAGKWY010000019.1, read on the forward strand.
TGCAGGGATGCGGGCATACAGTGACCTGGCATAGAAATCAGGGTAAAATTTCAAATGAAAATTTCCCTGTGGAGTATAGGTTTATCATAACGGAGTAGGAATGATAAAAATTGCAAAATCTTTGTTGCGAATTCTATTGGTTCTCGGGACGATAATTTTATTACTGTGGCTGACAATTGCCCGCCCCACTCTTACGAAATCAACCACCGAGGAAACCCTCGCAGCCATAAACCCAGAGGACCTTAAACGCAGGGTTATTTTTCTCAGCCAAGATGCTATTCCGCGGGATAGCGAACACCCTGAAAATTTGAACCTGGCAGCTGATTATATAAAAACAGGATTTGAACAATTTTCTTCCAGTGTGGACTACCAAACCTATTCAGTAGCAAGTACCGAATTCAAAAATGTTATCGCCGAGTTTGGGCCGGACACGAGAGAAGTTATCGTTATAGGTGCTCACTACGACGCCTACGGCGAACACCCCGCTGCCGATGACAATGCCAGTGGGGTAGCTGGCTTAATTGAATTAGGAAAATTATTGCAGGGAGCTAATTTGAAACACAAAGTACAATTGGTTGCCTACACATTGGAAGAACCACCTTATTTTGATTCTGAATTCATGGGTAGCTTTGTACATGCAGCGTCACTACGTAAAAATAACCTGAACGTAAAACTAATGATTTCGTTAGAAATGATTGGCTACTTTTCAGAGCAACCAAACTCCCAATCATTTCCCATTCCTCTACTGAATTTGTTTTATCCCAACAGGGGAAATTTTATTGCCATAGTGGATCAATTATGGGCCAACCAGGCTGCTCCGCTAAAAGCCGCCATCAATAAATACACCGATCTGGATGCCTACTCTATTAATGCCCCCAGCCAGGTCACTGGTATAGATTTCTCAGACCATAGGAATTATTGGTTTCATGGCTACCCGGCAGTCATGGTGACCGACACCTCTTTCTATCGGAATAAGCACTACCATCACGCAGAAGATACCCATGAGAAGCTTGATTACCAGCGAATAGCCAGAGTGGTGTACGGCGTGTTTAAGCATATACAAACGCTTGATAACGAATAACTATCACCCCAACAATTAAGAATTCTTCTTGATAAAATCGGGGGAGTGGATCGCCAGATCAATCCTGCGTAAAATGAGCAGCATCCCCGTTTTACCAACCCCTTTGCCGGAAAGTCACCGGCCAGGAGCTAATATGATCCGCATTAATGAACTCCAGCTGCCGCTGGATCACCCCGCTGACGACCTGCGTAAAGCCATAGTCCAGCGCTTGAAAATTAAAGATTCCGACTTACTCGAATTCACCGTTTTTAAACGCAGCTATGATGCGCGCAAAAAAAATAGCGAAATCACCTTTGTCTATATCATCGACCTGCAAGTCAACAATGAAGAAAAAATTCTGCAGCGTTTTGTCGATGATAAAAATATCCGTCCTGCTCCCGATACCAATTACTACCCGGGTGCACAAGCACCCGACAATTTAACCGAGCGTCCGCTGGTAATCGGCTTTGGCCCCTGCGGTTTATTTGCCGCACTCACACTCGCGCAAATGGGCTTTAAACCGATTGTGCTGGAGCGCGGTAAAGATGTGCGCCGTCGCACCAAAGACACCTGGGCCTTATGGCGTAACAAAGTGTTAACACCGGAATCCAACGTGCAATTTGGTGAAGGTGGTGCGGGTTTATTTTCTGATGGAAAACTTTATAGCCAAATCAAAGACCCGAAATTTTACGGCCGCAAGGTGATGTACGAATTTGTACGCGCCGGCGCGCCGGAAGAAATTATGTATGTGAGTAAACCGCACATAGGAACTTTCCGTTTAACCGGTGTGGTTTCCACTATGCGCGAAGAAATTAAAACGCTCGGCGGTGAAGTGCGTTTTGAAAGTAGAGTGACCGATTTTATTATCGAAAATGGCCGCATCCAGGGCGTGAAACTCGCCGATGGCGAAGAGTTGCGCAGCCGTTATGTCGTACTCGCCCTGGGCCACAGCTCGCGCGATACCTTTCGTAAATTGCATGAACGCGGTGTATTTGTTGAAGCAAAACCGTTTGCGGTGGGTTTCCGCATTGAGCACCCACAGTCATTAATTGATCACGCTCGCCTGGGCAAATATGCCGGCCACCCGGAGCTTGGTGCAGCGGATTACAAACTGGTTTATCACGCAAAAAATGGTCGCGCGGTTTACAGTTTCTGTATGTGCCCGGGCGGCACCGTGGTAGCGGCCACCTCGGAGCCAGAACGCGTGGTTACCAATGGCATGAGTCAATACTCACGTAATGAGCGCAATGCGAATGCAGGCATTGTTGTGGGCATTAATCCGGAAGAAGATTTCCCCGGTGGCCCACTTGCAGGTGTGGAATTGCAAGAGCGGTTGGAATCGCGCGCCTATGAATTGGGCGGCAAAGATTACTGCGCTCCCGGTCAGTTAGTAGGCGACTTTATTCGCGGCAAAGCCTCCACGGAATTTGGCGAGGTAGAACCCTCGTACAAACCGGGCGTACTCCTGGGTGATTTGGCTCCGTCATTACCGGATTATGTGATCGAAGCAATTCGCGAAGCCCTGCCGGAATTTGGCAAGCAGATTCGCGGGTTTGATCGCAAAGACGCGATCCTCACCGGTATTGAAACAAGAACGTCATCGCCTGTGCGTATTACGCGCGACCATGACTCCCTGCAAAGCCTGAACACACGCGGGCTCTACCCCGCCGGTGAAGGCGCAGGTTACGCAGGCGGGATTTTGTCAGCCGGCGTGGATGGCATCAAAGTTGCCGAAGCAGTCGCTAAAGCCATGCTGGCCGATATAACCAGTCAAGAGTAAAAACGCTGCTTAGAACCTGTCGCATAAAAATTTAATCTTACAAGTACTATAAGTGCTATTGATTTCAATAGCACTTGCCTACTAGTATGAATGACCATAAGGTTATTTATGCTGTCTTTCCCGTGCTGCTTTCCCAGTTTTCTTGATCCCACCTCGTACGGTCAAAGGAAATAACCCTGGCTCTACCCAATAATTAATAAAATTCGGAGACTGACATGTCCAACAAATTGCTCCCGCTCGGATGCGCGGTGGGCCTGCTCGCATTTAGCTCAGGCCTCGCCGCACAAACCACTAACCCCGGCAATTGCGGCTACACCGTGAATTTTGGCATTTATGCTAGCTGGCCCAACCCGAACTCTTACCAGGGCTGGACCAGCGTAATCAATAAAACCGGCGAAGTTGCCAAGAGCTTCCAGATATTGCTGGATGTGGGTAACACCAGCATCAGCAATGGCTACCAGGCAGAGTACAGCCCCACAGAGGGCGGCTACCTGGTTAACTCGCCGTCTTATCTGCAATACCAAACCATTCGCACCGGGCAGGAATATCGCTTTGGCTATATAGGCACTGGCACTTACACGGGCGCAACTGGCTATGTGCTTTCCATTAATGGAAAAAAATGCGATAGCGAAGCGCCAGCAATTAATTTGAGTGCGAACAAAAAATTATTTACCAGCAACGCCAACATCACACTCGACGCACAAGCAAGCGATAACGTTGCAGTACGCAAAGTTGTGTTTGAAGTGAATGGAAAAGTGATCGGCCAGGTCACCAAAGCGCCCTTCACCCTGAGCATTCCTCTCACCAGCACAAACAATGGTCGCCAGATTTATACCGCCACTGCCTATGACCCCAGCGGCAACAAAACCGCCTCTAATTCTGTGCGCGTATTTACCGCCATTGGCAATCGCTTCCTCGGTTCTGCGGTAGACAGAGCCGCAGAATACGATGACCTGCCGCTCTATTTCGATCAATTAACTCCCGGCAATGCAGGCAAATGGGGCAGCGTAGAAAGCACGCGCGATGTCATGAAATGGGAAGAGCTGGATAAAGCCTACAACTTCGCCAAAGCCAACGGTATGCCTTTCAAAATGCACACCTTGATTTGGGGCCAGCAGGCGCCGAGCTGGATGAACAGCTTGCCTGCTGAAGAACAACTCGCAGAAATTGATGAGTGGATGGCTGCCGTTGCACAGCGTTATCCCGACCTGCAAATGATTGATGTCGTTAACGAACCATTACACGCACCACCGGCATTTAGAAATGCATTAGGCGGCGCTGGCACCACTGGTTGGGATTGGATGATCAAATCCTTTGAAATGGCACGCACGCATTTCCCCAATTCGCAATTGTTGCTCAACGATTATCAAATCCTGATCATGGAAGCCTTCACCCAAGATTATTTGAAATTGATTAAATTGTTGCAAGAGCGCGATTTAATTGACGGCATTGGTTTGCAATCGCACTTTTTAGAGCGCGCAGAAAATGATGTGGTGAAGAAAAACCTGGAAACCCTCGCGGCAACCGGCTTACCTATTTACATTTCTGAATTCGATTTGAATTTCAAAAATGATGCGCAACACGCAAATCGCGTACGCGATCTCTTCACCATTTTCTGGGATAACCCATCGGTAGTGGGTGTTACTCACTGGGGACACTTGCAAGGTTATATGTGGCGAGAAAATGCCTATTTAATTCGCACCAATAAAACCCTGCGCCCGGGCTTTGACTGGATGCTCTGCTATGTTGCCAGTGGCACTAATTGCGCGGTACCGGATTATATTCCTGCGGGCTGGAGCGGCGATGCAACTGGCATAACCCTGCAAGCAGAAGAGTACGATGAAGGTAAAGGTATTATTGCTTCCGGTGATGTAGTGTCCTACACCGATAAAGGCGACTGGATTGCATTCAAGAAAGTGAATTTCCAAACTGCCTGGGACCAACTGAGTATCACCTATATCAAAGGTAATACCGATGTAGGTTCAGTGTCTTTCCATTTGGATAGCCCGGATGCAGCGCCATTGGTAGAAAAAAATCTCGAATCCACTGGCGGTTGGGGCACAGCAAAAACACTTACCATGCCCTGGCCTGCCGTGAGCGGACAACATGACGTCTACATTAAATTCAATAATGTCTACGGTGTTGCCAACCTGGATTCGGTGAAATTCCACGCACCGGATGCCGGCACAGGTTTTGGCCCGAACTTAATTGCTAACGGCAACTTTGAAAATGGTACTGCCAGCGGTTGGTTTAGTTGGAATGGCACCATCAGTGCCGATACATTTAATCCACATGCGGGTAGCTACGCATTAAAACTTACCAATCGCAGTGGCAACGGCCCGGCGGCTTACAATGTGAAATCGCTGGTGAAACCCGGCAGCAAATATGCAGTTAAACTCTGGGCCAGTATCGCCGGTGCTGCATCTGCCAATGTGAATATCACCACCAAAATTAGTTGCGCAGGCTCGTCTGATGCTTACAGTTGGTTGGTGAGCCCAGTTACGATTAATAATTCGCAGTGGGTGGAGCTCTCTGGCCAATTAAATGTACCGAATTGCACCCTAAACGATTTATTAATTTATGCCGAAGGTCCTGCTGGCGGAATTGATATTTATCTGGATGATGTATCGGTACGTGAAATTGTTACTGCTAATTTAGTCAGCAATGGCGATTTTGAATTGGGTAACGTGAGTGGCTGGTCATCCTGGAATGGCACTGTTGCAGCATCCACTGAAATAGCAAAATCCGGCAGCTACAGTTTGAAATTAAGTGGCCGTAGTGGCAATGGTCCGGCGGTTTACAACAATTTAAAACCGTTGCTGGTTGCCGGTAAAACCTATTCCGTGAGCATGGCAGTGACCATTCAAGGCGCAGCTACAGCACCAGTGAATATCACTCGCAAACTCACGTGTGGCAGTAACACCACCTATAGCTGGGTTGCCAACACAGGGGCAGTAACCGAAGGAAGCTGGACCACACTCACAGGTGACCTGGCAATTCCGGCCGACTGCGTGATTAATGATTTTATTATTTACGCCGAAGGTCCTGCCGGGGGAATTAATTTGTTTGTGGATGACGTAATCGTTACCGCCAAATAAACACGTGCAATAATTGTTTCACTGTTTCCAGCGGGAGTTACTCCCGCTGGATTTTCCAGTAATCTCTCATTTTCCCGTACCTTCCCATTTTTTAATAATCTGCCATTTTCCAATAACTTTCCGCACCACACTCCACCACCTAAGCAACATCGCCAGCCCCACTCCGCCCTTCAGCCTGCTTTTACCAGGCGCAACTGCTACAATTGCGCAATTCCTGTTAGTAAGCACAGAAGCCACCCAATGAAACTTGACGATGTAAAAAAACTGCACCAGAAAAAATACCGTACAGAATTCGGCCATTTTTTGGTGGAGGGTGAACACCTGATTCTCGAATTGGAAAAAGCAGCCGCGAACAACCCGGCGCTTGCACAGAGCGAAGTGTTTGTAACCGAAGCCTATAAGGATTTTCCCAGCCAGTTTAAAAAACATCTGGTGAGTGAAAAACATATGGCGCAACTCTCCGATACCAAAACTCCGCAGGGAATTATCGCTGTTGCCCCATTGCTTAATGCAACTCTCGACACAAGTTCAATTGAAAAAGCTATCTATCTTTATGAAGTACAAGACCCCGGCAATCTGGGCACCATACTGCGCAGCCTCGCCTGGTTCGGCAATTTCCGCTGCCTGCTCAGCCCCGGTTCGGTTGACCCTTATAACCCCAAAGTTGTTCGCTCCAGTATGGGGGCTATATTTCATGTACCTATGGAGCTGGATGTGCCGCTGGATTTGTTAACGCAGCGCTTCAAATCGATTGCCACGCTGGATATGCAGGGCAAAAAATTAAGTGATTCAAGTTTTAAACAATACGAATGCTATGTGTTCGGCAATGAAGCACGCGGTGTACCGCGCGACGATTTGAACAAGATGAATGCTCAAGCATTTACTATTGCCGGCAGTGGCGCGATTGAATCACTCAACCTAGCCTCTGCTGTCAATATGTGTGTTTACGAATTAGTGCGCTAGCACTTCCCGCACCAAGCCCACCTCTCACGTATCAATACCCACCCGCATAAAAGCCGGGCATTAATTTGCCTTTTTAAAACTTGCAACTACGTAACCCTTCGTATATATTAATACGAAGAGTTACGTAGTTTTACTTACCCATATCTATCGGAAAGAAAATAGATGACAACACCTACCCCAGCAGAATTGGAAATACTGCAGGTACTTTGGTTTTTGGGCGAAGCCAAAGTGCAAGCAGTTAATGACAAATTAAGTGAAATAAAGCCGGTTGGCTACACCACAACCTTGAAAACCATGCAAATAATGGAACAAAAAGGTTTATTGGGGCGGACAAAGGATGGGAAAAGCCATATTTATTTCCCTCTGATCGCGCAGGAAGACACACAGAGTTCCATGTTGGAAAAATTATTGCAGAGTGCCTTTGGTGGCTCCAAGTCACAATTGGTAATGCACTTACTGGGCAATAAAAAAGTATCCAAAAAAGAGCTTAATGAAATAAAAGCTTTTTTGGATAATTTAGAGAAATAGCCATGGAAAGCGTTATGAACATCGTGCAACAAGATTGGATACACTCTCTTGGTTGGGCACTGTTACATTCCCTATGGCAACATGCATTAATAGCATTATGCTGTGGACTAACACTCGTTTCCCTCCGGCAGGAAAACGCAAATTATCGTTATCTAGTTGCCGCGGGAAGCAGTGTTTTAGCGCTATTCACCAGCACAATCACTTTTTATAAATACCAAAAAGACAACAGCGAAATTGTAATGCGTCCGCTGGCAACTAACGAACCAGCAACACCATTCAGTCACTCCACTATAGGGGGGATAGTTGATTTCATTAATGCATACCTGAGCAATATCACGCTCTTGTGGTTACTTGGTGTGGTCATCTATGCAATAAAGATACTGTTTGACTACAACAACTGCCAACACTTAAAGAATAATAACTTGACCGCCACACCAGAAAAGTGGCAAATAATTTTCGATAGTCTCGCACATAAAATAGGAATTAAATCGACCATTGAGTTGCGCATTTCGCTGATTGCAATGGCTCCTTGCGTTATTGGCCACTTAAAACCTGTAGTGCTATTACCCATAAAAATATTGCTTGGCATGAACCAACAGCAAATAGAAGCTATTTTGTTGCACGAGCTCGCACATATACGTCGCCAGGATTATTTGTTGGGAATAGTACAAACCTTTATAAAAGCCATTTTCTTTTTTAATCCTTTTTTAATTTGGATTTCTTCTCAAATCGATAGGGAGCGTGAACATGCATGTGACGATATTGCAGTAACCATCAACCAAAACCCGATTTTATTTGCCAATACCCTAAAGGAGCTTGCTGAAATGAACTACAATCAAAAGATCGCGATGAACATTACTCACAGAAAACATCTGTTACAGCGCATTACTCGACTATTTGATGCAAGAAAAAATAAACCGTCTACAACAACCAGATCAACGGCGAGTCTATCCATTTTGCTCACCGGCTTATTAGTGGCTCTCTGTGTAAATGCAACCTCTGACAATTCAGGAAAAACCATTTCCCTTGACGTCACCAAAATTTCAGCGCATGAGGTTATGAAAGAGGTAAATAAAAAGTGCGGCACAACCGAGGTGTTAGCCAAAGCCGATAATGACGAGGTATCACTCAAATTGGAGGATATCACCTGTAAAGATGCTATTAAGTTATTGAAGGATTTTGCAGCAGGAAACTCTGAACAACAATAAAATAGTGTGCAAGGTACACATCTGTGAATTATGTATACCTTGCGTACATCTACAATGCACCAAATTCAGTTATTTTTTTAATGGAATAGCCGCCATAAGCCCTTTGGATAACAAACCGGGGAATACGCTATGGTGCCCCTCACCCTTTATAACCTCAACCTTGAGCTTTAGACCTGAATAGTTACGCGAACGCAAAATCTTTTCAAACGCCAATACATCATCCGCCATCTTTCTATCATTAACACTACCGTCATTATCATCCACATAAATCATGGCATGTGCCTTCAGGGTTTTATGATTTTTGGCATAGGCCTCTTCCATTTTGAAAATTACTTTATCGTCATACCAAAGCGATGGACTACCAATGATATAGTGGTCAAATAGATCTGGCCTATTCACTAAAATATAACTGCCCAACAAACCACCAAACGAATGACCGACAAAAATTTTATTGCTTCCATCCACCCGATAAGTTTTCTGCAATAAAGGAATAACTTGATCAGCCAAAAACTCTACATACTCTTTGGCATGACCGGATGCTTTTCTTGCAGCCGAAGAATGCCCATTAGGCTCATCCGGTGAATAAGTAGGCGTGTAATCGCGGGTACGGCTAATGGTACGGTCTTCTCCTTTGGCATAGGAGATACCAACCACAATGGCTTCTTTAACGACATTACCCCCCATTAACGCCATAGCACCATTAGTAATGGGAAAACCAAAGCGCGAGTCATTGACGATTATTAATGGGTATGTAGTTTTTGTATCTGGATAGGACTGCGGGAGCTGAATATAAAGTTCATAGTCTTTGTTGTTGCTATTCGCATGAATATTCACAGTATCAAATGCAGGGTATCCAAATGGTGGTAATTCAGCTGCATTGGCATTAGCCGTAGTGCTGGCAATCCCTAACAGTAACGATAACAGAAACACCTTTTTAACTAGCATCTAAAAATCCTTATGGGTTTTTCAGGGTTTGATTATTAGTTTTCGATAACACCCGCTTTCGCAAAAGCCTGATCAATATATTGTTCGTTTTCCGAAGGATGACGTAGTTCAGATTCGGAAACACCTTTACTGTTGGCAATGGCCGCCACCCTACCCTGCTTATGGAAAGCAACTTGTGGAAAGTTTTTCGCAATGGGATCTTTGTATGCTTGCTGTGGAGAAATAATCTTCCAGCCTTTGCTGCGCAAATGCTGAATCAAATCCCCAACAAATAAAGCGGCTGCATCGTTTTCATGCAACAGCAATACATGCCTTGGTGATCGCTTTAACGACTTTTTGGCAATCGCATCGTAGAATTCAATCGATTCATACAGACTATTTACGTAAAAATCCCGCGCCTTTTCATAATTGATAGTTTTCTTTTCTTCCGCCGCTTTGGTAATTAACGAGCTGATATACCAATCAAAGTTATCGACAGTTACGTAGCCGTCTTTATAACCCAACTCGCCCAGCAAATTTTGCAACTGGTTAATCTCGGCGAGATCCTTACCGTAGTGAAGATAGGGGAAACGATGGAAATTGAGCACATTAGCAAAAGGCTTCAAAGCCAGGTGCGCGCTATAAGCATCCTGCGCATAGGCATTTACACCTAACTGGTTTGCAGATTGGTGCGAAAAACTATGGCTCGCCAAATGAAAACCAGCATCGGAATATTGCTTTAGTCGCTCAGCCGTTTGCGGATTAATACTGCCTGCTTTTACAAAGATCAACGCATCGGGCACTTTAGCCTGTTTTAGCGCGGCAATTAGCGTTTGTGTACGTTCAGCCCCGGTCATTAATACTGAATCGGAAGTTGGAGCATCATCAAATGTCAGCGAGATTTCACGGGAAAATGAAAATGAAGAGATAAAAGTGCTTAACAAGATTAAAAAACGAACCACCGCAATATTCATACAATGTCCTGATTATTATCTGATCGCTTCCTTCAGGGATTTGCCCAAAAAGAAAAACGGGAGCATGTTACAGCAATATGCTGACATTGCTCCCGCTATTTAGTTCAGTATTCTTTAATCTATGTGATCACGCAGGCTTTTGCGGACAATGAAAACTCTGTTTAATTTCATCACCATCCAGCGAATGCAAATGCACATCAAAGCCCCACAAGCGGTGCAAATGCTTTAATACTTCTTGTGTTGATTCACCCAATGGCCTGCGATTGTGCATGTAATGATGTAAGGTCAACGAACGATCACCGCGCACTTCCACTTTATAAACTTGAATGTTTGGTTCACGATTGCCAAGGTTGTATTGACCGGCAAGATTTTCGCGCAGCTTGCGAAAACCGCGTTCATTGTGAATCGCATCAACACGAATTTTTTCTTGCTGATCATCATCGACAATACTGAATAATTTTAAATCGCGCATCACCTTGGGCGATAAAAACTGCAGGATAAAACTTTCATCTTTAAAATTTTTCATCGCAAATTGCAAGGTCTCTTTCCAGTTGGAGCCCGCAATTTCCGGAAACCAGGTGCGATCTTCGTCGGTAGGGTTTTCGCACATGCGGCGAATATCACTCATGATCGAAAAGCCAAGGGTATAGGGGTTAATACCACTGAAGTAAGGGTGATCGTAAGCCGGCTGGGCGACCACACTGGTATGGGATTGCAAGAATTCCATCATAAAACCATCAGTCACATAACCACGGGCATGCAACTCATTTAGTAACGTGTAATGCCAAAAGGTAGCCCAACCTTCATTCATCACCTGGGTTTGGCGCTGCGGGTAAAAATACTGGGCGATCTTGCGCACTATGCGAATCACTTCGCGTTGCCAGGGCTCCAGCAAGGGAGAGTTTTTTTCCAGGAAATAAAGGATATTTTCCTGCGGTTCCTGCGGAAAACGCGGTGCGTTTTTTTGCGCATCGGCATTGGCAGACTTTGGAATAGTTCGCCACAAATCATTTACATGTTTGCGCAAATATTCCTCGCGCTCGCTTTGGCGACGCTCCTCTTCCTGTGCGGATATGGGGTATGGGCGTTTGTATCTGTCTACCCCGTAATTCATCAAGGCATGGCAGGAATCCAGAATGTCTTCAACTGCACTGATGCCATAGCGCTCTTCGCATTTACTGATATAGTTTTTCGCAAATACCAGATAATCAATTATCGAACTGGCATCAGTCCAGGTGCGAAATAAATAATTGCCCTTAAAAAAAGAATTGTGTCCATAGCAAGCGTGGGCAATCACCAACGTCTGCATGGTCATAGTATTTTCTTCCATCAAATAGGCAATGCAGGGATTGGAGTTAATCACAATTTCATAAGCTAATCCCATTTGCCCACGCTTGTAGGAATGCTCGGTGCTCAACAGTTGTTTGCCGTAAGACCAATGACTGTAACCAATCGGCATTCCCACCGATGAATAAGCATCCATCATTTGCTCGGAGCTAATCACTTCGATTTGATTAGGGTAAGTATCCAAACCAAATTCTTCGGCCAAACCAGCCAAGACCTGATCCACTTCGCGAATCAAATCGAAGTTCCATTCAGAGGTGGTAAACAGTGGTTTTTTCATGCGACCTTCTTATGGAATAGCTCACGGAATACCGGATAAATATCGCCGACACCGCGAATGTGTTGCAGTGCGAAACTCTCGGGAAATTGCTCCTGGATTGTTTCGTACACACTCCACAACGCCTGGTGCTCATTGTTAGTAATTTCTATATAGGAGAAATATTGGCAACTGGGCAGGAGCTCATCGACCAAAATATCGCGACACACGTCTGAATCTTCACCCCAGTTGTCGCCGTCAGAAGCCTGGGCACCGTAGATATTCCAATGCTCAGGGGAATAGCGATCCTTAATAATTTCCTGCATCAAACGCAATGCACTTGACACTACTGTGCCGCCGGTTTCGCGTGAATGAAAGAATTCATCCTCATCGACTTCTTTAGCGCTGGTATGATGGCGAATAAACACAATTTCTGTTTTTTCGTAATTGCGCTGCAGGAATAAATAGAGAAGGATAAAAAAACGTTTGGCGATATCTTTAGTGGCCTGATCCATTGACCCGGAAACGTCCATAATGCAAAACATAACTGCTTTAGAGCGAGGCACAGGTTGCTTGATCATCAAATTGTATTTGAGATCGAAGGTATCCAACCAGGGAACTTTGCTGATGGAGCGCTCCAGTTTGGCAATCGCCGCGAGCAATTCACTGTAATGCGCGAGATCGCGATGAGCCTCGGGAATTTTTTCCAGCTCAGCCAATTCTTCCTGTAAGGCTAGAAGCTGTTTACGTTTGCCGCCCGTCAATGCCAGACGCCGCATATTGGCAGAACGCAGGGAGCGTACAATATTAATGCGCCCTGGCTGTCCCTCATTGGCGATACCACCGCGCACAGTTTTGAATTCTTCCAAACCGGATAATTGCCGTTTGATCAAATTGGGTAATTCAAGACCATCAAACATAAAATCCAGAAATTCTTCTTGCGAAAGTGTAAATGAAAAATCATCCATCCCTTCACCTGAGTCGCTGGCTTTACCACCACCGCCCTGCCCTTCACCACCTTGAGGGCGTGCAATTTTGTCACCCTCAGAGAAATGTTTATTGCCCGGCAGAACTCGCTCATTAAGCCCGCCCTGCCCGTGGTGAATAATAGGTTCGCTAATATCACGACCAGGAATACTGACTTTGCCACCTTTATCTATATCGGTAATTGAGCGTTCATTCACCGCATCTGATACTGCTTTCTGAATTTGTTGGCGATAGCGCCGCAAAAAGCGCTGGCGGTTTACAGCGCTTTTATTTTTGGCATTGAGACGTCGATCAATAATGTAACTCATAACCCAACCTTAACTTTTTATAAAGCAATAGTGTTTCAGGTTACTCTTTGATACTGCATACTGCTCTTACGGGTTTACTTACTCTTTTTCGCTTTTTTGCTAGGACCTCTCAGATTAATTCATCAATTATTGTGATTTTCTTACACGCAAGTACCACTCAGAAAGCAAGCGCACTTGTTTTTCGGTATAACCGCGTTCCACCATGCGCTGCACAAAATCGTGATGTTTTTTCTTGTCTTGCACTGATGCCTTGGCATTGAACGAAATAACTGGCAGCAAGTCTTCGGTATTGGAGAACATTTTCTTCTCAATCACTATGCGCAACTTTTCATAACCGCGCCAATCGGGATTTTTCCCAGCATTACTCGCCTTCGCACGCAGCACAAAGTTGACAATCTCATTGCGAAAATCTTTGGGATTGCTAATACCCGCTGGTTTCTCAATTTTTTCCAATTCGTCATTAAGCGATGCACGATTCAGAATTTCGCCAGTTTCCGGATCGCGGTACTCCTGATCCTGAATCCAGAAATCAGCGTAGGTTACATAGCGATCGAAAATATTTTGACCATATTCTGCATAGGACTCCAGATAAGCGGTCTGGATTTCCTTGCCAATAAAGTCCACATACTTGGGTGAAATGAATTCTTTTAAGGCATTCAGGTATTTATCCTGCACCTCTTTGGGGAATTGCTCCTGCTCGATTTGTTGTTCCAGCACATACATCAGGTGCACCGGGTTTGCAGCAATTTCTGTTGGATCAAAATTAAAGACCTTGGATAAAATTTTAAATGCGAAACGGGTTGAAAGCCCATTCATACCTTCATCCACCCCCGCCGCGTCTTTATATTCTTGCAAAGACTTCGCACGCGGATCTGTATCTTTCAGGTTTTCACCATCATAGATACGCATTTTGGAATAGATGTTGGAATTTTCCGGCTCTTTAATGCGCGACAAGGCCGAGAATTGCGCTAGCATCCGCAGAGTATCCGGCGCACAGGGCGCTTTGGATAAAGAGGAATGCTGCAGTAATTTTTCGTAAATTTTCATTTCCTCGGTAACACGCAAGCAATAAGGAACCTTGACTATGTAGACACGGTCAATAAATGCTTCATTGTTTTTGTTGTTGCGAAAATTTTGCCATTCAGATTCGTTAGAGTGAGCGAGAATAATTCCATCAAACGGAATTGCACCCAAACCTTCAGTACTATTGAAATTCCCCTCTTGCGTTGCCGTTAACAACGGGTGCAAAACTTTGATAGGAGCTTTGAACATCTCCACAAATTCCATCAACCCCTGGTTCGCGCGACACAAGCCGCCGCTAAAACTATAAGCATCAGGATCGTTTTGTGGAAACTCTTCCAGCTGGCGAATATCTACCTTACCCACTAACGAGGAAATATCCTGGTTGTTTTCATCACCTGGTTCAGTTTTGGTAATCGCGATTTGATTCAGTATGGATGGAAAAACCTTAACCACTTTGAATTGGGTAATATCACCGCGAAATTCTTGCAGACGCTTTGCCGCCCAGGGCGACATAATTGATTTGATGTAGCGACGCGGAATGCCGTAATCTTCCTCCAGAATTTTTCCGTCCTCTTCAGGATTAAACAACCCAAGAGGTGATTCAAAAACCGGAGAGCCTTTAATGCAATAGATGGGCATTTTTTCCATCAACGTTTTCAGCATTTCAGCCAATGATGATTTACCACCACCCACCGGGCCCAACAGATAAAGGATTTGTTTCTTTTCCTCCAACCCCTGGGCAGCGTGCTTGAAAAACGACACTATTTGTTGAATCGACTCTTCCATACCATAAAAATCACCAAAAGCTTTGTAGCGCTTGATAATTTTGTTGGAAAAAATTCGGCTGAGGCGAGGATCTTGAGAAGTATCCACCATCTCCGGATCACCAATGGCCATCAGCATACGCTCAGCCGCCGAGGCATAAACACTGGGGTCTTTTTTACAGAGCTCGAGATACTCCTTAATCGTTAACTCTTCCTGCTGGGTAGCTTCAAAACGTTCGCGATAATGACTGAATATACTCATAATCTACCTCGGGTTAGCGATTAAATCGGTAAACACAGATCAGTAAGACAGCAACTAATTTGACCTATTCCCACTTGGGAAAATTTAAGTAGCTCGTTATCCATAAGCATAGCCCTAAATTTCTCAAGTATTAAAAGTAATAACAATTAATTGACTGATTTCTCGTTAAGCTTTTACACTCAAAAAACGCGCCAAGTAATCAAATTCATGATTTCTATTCCCTGGCTCAACCCCTACAACTTGCAATTTCCCGCTCCCGAGTATGCATTGGATGATCCTAACGGGTTGTTGGCAGTAGGCGGCGATCTCTCACCTGAACGGATACTTGCGGCATATCGACAAGGAATTTTCCCCTGGTTTAATCCGGGCGATCCCATTTTGTGGTGGAGCCCCAGCCCGCGCACAGTGATTTACCCGGAACAACTCCATATTTCCAAAAGTCTGTGCAAAATGCTGCGCAAAGGAATTTATCGCGTAACCTTTGATAATTGCTTTGAAAATGTAATGCGCGCCTGCGCGGCACCGCGCAGCTACGCTGATGGAACCTGGATTAGTGAAGAAATTATCGCTGGCTATACCGCCCTACATCGCCAGGGTGTTGCTCATTCGGTGGAAGTCTGGCAAGAAAATCAATTAGTTGGCGGACTTTATGGTATGGCATTGGGGCGTGTTTTTTTTGGTGAGTCGATGTTTAGTCGCGCCGACAATGCCTCTAAATTCGGGTTTGCACATTTAGTCCGACAATTATGCCGGTGGGATTTCCAGTTGATTGATTGCCAGGTTGCAAATGATCACTTATTTAGTTTGGGGGCCATTGAAATTCCCCGTGAAGAATTTCAAAAAATACTGGTAAACTTTGCTCATGAGCCGAGTGTGTATTCCCAGCCCTGGTCAACACTGACCATTCTCCCTTGGGAATAACCGGATTTGCGCGAGGCGGTCATGTCCGACTTATCAACATTAAAATTATTTGCCACTCAACCCCACCCTTGCAGTTATCTGGACGGGCAAGAGGCTACAACAGTTTTTGTCGATCCGGATGCGAAAATAGACCCTTCGCTCTATACCCAATTGTCGCAGCTGGGCTTTCGTCGCAGCGGAGCCCATTTGTATCGCCCGCAATGCCTGCGCTGCCAGGCATGTGTCTCCTGTCGAATCCCCGTGAAATTATTCAGACCCAATCGCACCCAACGGCGCTGCTTACAACGCAACCGCGACTTATCGCTACATATCACTTGTAACATCAACACTACTGAGCATTACAACCTCTATGCACACTATATTGAGGGGCGCCATCAGGATGGGGATATGTATCCTCCGTCAGAGGAGCAATACAAAGCTTTTCTCACTAGCGAATGGGGAATTACCCAATATATTGAGCTGCGCCTCGAAGGACGATTGATTGGGGTCTCGGTATGCGACCAATTGGGCGATGGACTTTCTGCGGTTTATACCTTTTACGACCCAGCCGAAGAACACCGTGGCCTGGGCAAGTTTGCAATTCTGGCGCAGATAGAAAAGGCTCGGACTATGGGCTTGGATTATCTCTACTTAGGCTACTGGATCAAGGACTGTGAAAAAATGAACTACAAGACCCAGTATCGCCCCCTGGAGCTGCTGGTAAACCGTCGCTGGATGCGACTTAACTGAGCAACAACCGCCTCATTTGTACAGAGACACGCCGAAAGCCTAGGCAAAATCCGCTTTTCTCCCTTATTCCCCTTGGCGACTCTGGTTAATTAAGGCACAATTCACGCCTATTTTTTTACCCCCCTCTATCACCCCGCCGTGATAGACAAGAACTATCGAAACCCTGAGGAAGCTGCCGCATGGCAAAAGACGATTGCATTGAATTTGACGGTGAAGTGGTTGATACCCTGCCCAACACTACCTTTCGCGTAAAACTGGAAAATGGACATGTGGTAATCGCCCACATCTCCGGCAAGATGCGCAAAAACTATATCCGTATTCTGACTGGCGACAAGGTCAAGGTTGAGATGACTCCCTATGACCTGACCAAAGGCCGTATTACCTATCGCGCCCGTTAATACCTAAAGTAGCTCTTTGCAAAAAGAACTACTGCCCAATAAAACAAAAGCCGCACTATAAAGTGCGGCTTTTGTTTTATTGGAGCTTTCAGTTAAATCAGGCTGGTTGTGCAGCCTGCTTGGCCTTGACCTCGATAGTGATCTTATCCTCTATCGGATCAACATCCACATCTACAGTTCCGCCGCCGCTAGACAAGGTTCCAAAGAGGATTTCCTCAGCCAATGGCTTTTTCAGTTTGTCCTGAATCAAGCGAGCCATTGGGCGCGCGCCCATTTTCACATCATAGCCATGGATCGCCAACCATTCGCGGGCTTCGTCACTAATCTCCAGGGTCACATGCTTGTCATCCAACTGGGTCTGCAATTCCATCAGGAACTTATCAACCACGGTTTTAATGGTATTCAAGGTCAGTGATGCAAACTGCACAATCGCATCCAGACGGTTCCTGAATTCCGGTGTAAACATTTTCTTGATGGCTTCCATACCGTCAGTAGCGTGATCCTGATGAGTAAAGCCTATAGAAGCGCGACTCATTACCTCAGCACCGGCGTTGGTAGTCATAATCAAAATCACATTACGGAAATCCGCCTTGCGACCATTGTTGTCCGTCAGGGTACCGTGATCCATGACTTGCAGCAGCAAGTTGAAAACCTCGGGATGCGCCTTCTCTATCTCATCCAGCAACAACACACAGTGCGGCTGCTTGGTGATAGCGTCAGTTAACAAACCACCCTGATCAAAACCCACATAACCAGGAGGAGCACCGATCAAACGCGATACAGTATGGCGCTCCATGTACTCAGACATATCAAAGCGCACCAACTCCATGCCCATGCATTTAGCCAATTGGCGACAAACCTCAGTTTTACCCACACCAGTAGGACCAGCAAACAGGAAGGAGCCAATAGGTTTTTCAGCTGAGCCGAGACCTGCACGTGACAGCTTGATGGCAGTCGCCAGAGTATCAATCGCCTCATCCTGACCAAATACTGTCATCTTCAAATTCTGATCCAGTTTGCGCAATTGCTCTTTATCAGAAGAAGACACACTTTTTGGTGGTATGCGCGCAATTTTGGCAACCACGTTTTCCACATCAGTAACACCAATAGTCTTCTTGCGCTTGCTCGGCGCCAGCAGTTGTTGGTATGCACCCGCCTCATCAATTACGTCAATGGCTTTATCCGGCAAGAAACGATCATTAATGTAACGCTCAGCCAATTCCGCAGCTGCACGCAAAGCGGCATCGGTATAACGCAAATTGTGATGCTTCTCAAAACGGCTCTTAAGCCCTTTAAGGATTTGATAGGTCTCATCAACCGTCGGCTCATTCACATCCACTTTCTGGAAGCGGCGAGAAAGCGCGCGGTCTTTATCAAAAATTCCGCGGAACTCCTGATATGTCGTTGAACCCATGCAGCGAATTTCACCGGATGATAGCAATGGCTTCAATAGGTTGGATGCATCCATCACACCACCGGAAGCAGCTCCGGCACCGATAATGGTGTGGATTTCATCAATAAACAAAATCGAGTTTTTTTGCTTTTTCAATTCATTCAGCAAACTTTTGAAGCGTTTTTCAAAGTCACCGCGATATTTGGTACCTGCCAACAAAGCCCCCATATCCAGAGAGAATACAATACTGTCAGCGAGCGATTCAGGAACATCTCCATCAACGATACGTTTCGCCAAACCTTCCGCAATCGCGGTCTTACCTACACCGGATTCACCCACTAACAATGGGTTGTTTTTGCGACGACGGGAGAGAATCTGGCAGACGCGCTCTACTTCAAACTCACGCCCCACCAACGGATCGATACGCCCCTGCATTGCAGCTTCATTGAGATTGGTAGCAAAATTTTCCAACGGGCTTTGTGCACTGGATTCACCGGTAGCAGATTCCTCATCCTGCCCTTCTTGCGAATTGTGGTGATTATCACTGCTGTGGTCATTATTGCCAGCCACTTTGTGAATACCATGAGTGATGTAGTTGACCACATCGATGCGAGCAATACTTTGTTGTTTCAGGTAATAAACAGCCTGGCTTTCCTGCTCACTAAAAATCGCTACCAAGACATTTGCGCCGGTAACTTCTTGTTTGCCAGAAGACTGGACGTGGAATACAGCGCGTTGCAGCACACGCTGAAACCCCAGTGTTGGCTGGGTTTCGCGCTCACTGTCATTTTCAGGAATAAGTGGCGTGGTGGAATCGACAAACTCGATTAATTCTTTGCGTAAACTAATTAAATCAGCACCGCAAGCGCGTAATACATTTGCCGCCGAATCATTATCGATGAGCCTTGCGCCGCTTTAGTTTCAGCAATATCTCGAGTATAGATGCCGCAAACTGCTTTGCCGTGAACATGTACCGTTAACATCACATGGGTAGCTTTTTCGCGCGACATGGAAAAAAACACTTCCAGTATTTCCACCACGAAATCCATGGGTGTGTAGTCATCATTCAATAAAACCACCTTATACATAGGTGGTCGCTTTAACTTGGGCTTGGATGTTACAACTGCAAGACCACCGTCAGATTCATCGGCAGAATTGTCATCATCTTTACCTAAGGTTAGTTGAAGCTTGTGGAGATTGCCCATAGAGATTTAATACAAAATAAAAAATGATTGGATGTTTGCCAGTATTGTAACCCATCGGCATAACAAGCCCTAATCCATCCTAATCGACGCTAATACCGGATAAATGCTTGACTTTGGGTCAATTGTTGGATAAAAAAAGAGCGCCGATGCACATTAATGCGGCACTTTGCTTAGATTGGGGCGCTTATCGCAAATAACAATAAAATACTTGGCCGCTTAAAAGCATAAGTTAAATGCACTAGCCCCCTTCCAGGCAAATCTCTCGTCCATGACCCCCGAGCAATTGCAGTACTTGGGACAATAATAACGACAGTGATGTTTTTCAAGGGCATCACTCGGGCAGAAGGATTCCAAATCATGCCAACAGGCACAGTCAAATGGTTTAATAACGCAAAAGGTTACGGCTTTATTCTTACGCAAATAAACGCAATAAAAAAGCCTCTCGTGTTTCCACCAGAGGCTTTTGTCATCGCAATTGCCGGCACACGCCGGCAATTATCTAGCTCAGGCTTGCCAGTGCTGCATTGAAGGTTGCACTTGGACGCATAGCCGCTGAGGTTTTTGCAAAATCAGGATGATAGTAACCACCCAGCTCAACAGTCTTACCGCCTGCAGCAATCAATTCAGCAACAATTTTGCCCTCGTTCTCAGTCAAGGTTTTGGCCAAGGGAGCAAATTGTGCAGCCAGTGCAGCATCATCAGTTTGCGCTGCCAAAGTTTGTGCCCAGTAAAGCGCCAGATAGAAATGGCTGCCACGGTTATCAAACTCGCCTACCGCACGACCTGGCGACTTGTTGTTGTCGAGGAATAAACCATTCGCCTGATCCAACGCCTTAGCCAGCACTTTAGCCTTGGCATTGCCAGTGATGTTGCCGTAGTGATCCAGCGACTCGGCTAAAGCCAGGAACTCACCCAGTGAATCCCAACGCAAATGGCCTTCTTCTACAAATTGCTGAACGTGCTTGGGCGCAGAACCACCAGCACCAGTCTCAAACAGACCACCACCATTCATCAACGGAACAATTGAAAGCATTTTGGCCGAAGTACCCAATTCCATAATCGGGAAGAGGTCTGTCAGGTAGTCACGCAATACGTTACCAGTTACGGAAATAGTATCTTTACCAGCGCGGATACGATCCAGGGAGAATTGAGTCGCGTCTTCCGGGGTCTTGATATGAATTTCCAAACCGGTAGTGTCATGGTTCTTCAGGTAGGTATTTACCTTGGCAATCAGTTGCGCATCGTGCGCACGCGCAGGGTTCAACCAAAAGACTGCTGGAGTGCCAGACGCGCGAGCACGGTTAACAGCCAACTTTACCCAATCCTGGATCGGAGCATCTTTCACTTGGCACATACGCCAAATATCACCCTGCTCTACATTTTGCTCCAGCAGAACTTTGCCAGATGCGTCAACTACACGCACAACGCCATCTGCCGGGATTTGGAAAGTCTTGTCATGTGAACCGTACTCTTCCGCCGCTTGTGCCATCAAACCTACGTTAGGCACGCTACCCATGGTTTTCGGATCGAAAGCGCCATGTTTTTTACAGTCATCAATAACCACTTGATAAACACCGGCATAGCAACGATCTGGAATACAAGCTTTGGTATCTTGCAGTTTGCCTTCGGCATTCCACATTTTGCCTGAATCGCGAATCATCGCAGGCATAGACGCGTCTACAATCACGTCGCTGGGAACATGCAGGTTGGTGATACCTTTGTCAGAATTCACCATCGCCAATTGTGGACGAGTTGCATAAAGCGCTTTGATATCCGCTTCAATTTCCGCTTGCTTGTCAGCAGGCAGAGATTTGATTTTGGTGTAAAGGTCGCCGATACCGTTATTAACATCTACAGCCAGCTCGGCCAGAACAGCAGCGTGTTTTTCCAGCACCGGAGCGTAATACACAGATACAAAGTGACCAAAGATAATTGGATCAGATACTTTCATCATGGTAGCTTTCAGGTGAATCGAAAGCAGAACGCCGGTATTTTTAGCATCTTCAATTTGCGCAGCAATGTAAGTGCGCAGTGCTTTTTTGCTCAGAACTGATGCGTCGATAATTTCACCCGTCTGAACCTTGGTGGTTTCTTTCAGCACTTTGGTGCTGCCATCTTTACCAACCAGTTCAATTTTTACAGTTCCTGCATCAGCAACAGTGGTAGATTTCTCACTACCGAAGAAATCGCCGGCATCCATGTGCGCAACATGGGATTTGGAGTCAGCAGCCCAAGCGCCCATTTTGTGCGGGTTTTTGCGCGCATAATTTTTGACGGACAAAGGCGCACGACGGTCAGAGTTACCTTCACGCAGAACCGGGTTTACTGCTGAGCCTTTGATTTTATCGTAGCGTGCTTTTGCATCTTTTTCAGTATCATTGGTAGGGTTTTCCGGGTAATCAGGAAGGTTGTAACCCTGGGATTGCAATTCTTTAATCGCTGCTTTCAGCTGCGGGATAGAAGCACTGATATTTGGCAGCTTGATGATATTCGCTTCTGGCGTGGTCGCTAATTGACCTAATTCTGCCAGGTGATCGCCAATGCGTTGAGCTTCACTCAAACGCTCGGGGAAGGCAGCAATGATGCGGCCTGACAGAGAAATATCGCGGGTTTCAATCACTACACCGGAAGACTTGGTGTATGCCTGAACAATAGGCAAGAGGGAATAAGTGGCATCCCAATTTACTGATGGCGAGGGCCGTCCAACCTTGAAGGACTATATCAAGATTCCCCAGGTATACCCTGCCGGGCGCCTGGATCATGATTCCGAAGGATTACTGCTATTAACCGATGATGGCCAACTGCAACACCATATTGCCCACCCCGCCCATAAATTGCCCAAAACCTACTGGGTTCAGGTGGAGGGCGCACCCAATAGTTATGCACTCACCAAATTACGCCAGGGTGTTGAACTTAACGATGGCATGACGCAACCCGCCGAAGTTCGCTTGATTCCTGCACCAAAGCTCTGGGAGCGGGACCCACCCATTCGCGAGCGAGCCAATATTCCCACCCAGTGGATGGAAATTGTGATTACGGAGGGGCGTAACCGTCAGGTGCGCCGTATGACTGCCGCCGTAGGCCACCCCACTCTACGCTTGGTACGCGTGAAAATTGGCAACTGGACACTGGAAGGGATTGAGCAAGGTAAATATAAAACTGAAACCATTCACTTGCCCAAAACTGCAGCGAATCCGCAAGCTCGCCCCAATCAACGTCGTTCGTATAAGCCAGCGGAAAGATCCGGCAATGGAACCTCAAAAAGCGGGGATACAAATGCCCTCCAAAAAAGTAGAGATAGTCGCAGAACTAATAAATCAGGAGAGCAAGACAAGCCAACAAAATCATCAGCAAGTAACAAAGTAGGGGCAAACAACACGAGAACTAAAACAGCAACTACTAAAACTCCAGTAAAAGCGCCCAAACCGGCAACTCAAACATTGGTTATTCAAAAACCCAGGCCAAAAGTTACTCTCACACCCAAGTAGCTCTTTAAGCCCAGACTTTGTATTTCTTTTTGAAAAAATAAAGGCGCAAATATGCGCCTTTATTTTTTTCGATTGGGATTCAAACCAGCAGTTGTTAGCCGTAGGTGAAGGTTAATCCTTTCTCGCGATAATCGCGCAAACGTATGTCATGGGTTCCGTCGCACAATGCACGCTTGATTAGATAAGTTTTATCGAGTTTTTTCTGTTCAACATCCACCAGATTAAGAATCAACTCTTTCTCCAGCGGCTTATTGAGGTCTTTAACCACAATGATCTTGGGCAGATGACGATAGCGGTAGTTGGTTTCCAGAACAATACCAACCAGACCATTGATCAGTTCAACAATACTACCTGGGGGATACAGCCCCACACACTTGATAAATTCCAGTGCAAGTCGCTCATCAAAATGCTTGCCGCGCTCATCAAAAATACGTTTTAACGCATCGGTTCCCGGAATCGCACGCGAATAACAACGATCCCCCGTCATTGCGTCATAGGCATCGACAATCGCAATAATGCGTGCAAAATCAGAAATGCCTGCTGCTTTTAATTTGCGCGGGTAACCGGAGCCATCTACTCGCTCATGATGGCTGTAGGCTACGTCCACGGTTGCATTGGGAATTCCCGGTGATGACATCAGCAAATTGCGGCCATGTACCGTATGAGCCTTAATGATATTAAATTCTTTATCAGTGAGTTCTTCACGCTTGTTAAGTACATTGGAAGGAACTCGCATTTTACCCACATCGTGCAATAACCCGCACAAGCCGAGCTTTTCCAGCTCAGGCTCGCTCATGCCCAAATGGCGCCCAAAAGCGATTGAAAGGATGCACACATTGAGGCAATGCTCAGCAGTGTATTCATCTTCATTGCGCATGCGCGACATCCAGATAAGTGCATCCGGGTTGCGCAGAATACTGCCAACGCAATCTTTAACCGTTGCTTTCGCTTGTTCGGTATTTACCACACCACCCAGACGAGCATCATCAAGCAAGGTTTTGGTGAGTTTTTTAGCTTCGCGAAAAACACCCAAAGCAGCCTGATGTTCTTTCTGGGCATCGATTTTATTGATGTAGGATTTAACTTTCTGGATTGGGGGGCCAGCTACACCGCGCTCTTCAGGCGGCACCCACTCTTCGCGAACTGCATCTATCCAGACATGCTCAGAGTATTCAGCAACCGAATCTATGTCATCCAGGCTTTCAATCATAAAGCCTTGCATTAGAAACGGCGTTTCCTGCCAGTCGCGATCAAGCCTGGACACAAACATGCCTATTTTCAGCTCTGAGATGTGGATCTTGATGGTGCTTAGACGCTTATCCACATAGCCCGGCTTTACTTCTTGCCGATCCAAAGAAACCTCACTTTGCTGTTGTTATTATTACTGCGGAGCGCCGTATATTGATGAAGAAATGATGAGTAAATTACTCATCGATGATTGAATCATAGCTGCTTTTGAAAGCGTTAACATTAAACAAAAAGCTATCAAAAAAAAACGTTTTATTACTTTAAGTTAATTTAAGCGCCACACATTCAACAGATGAACAGGTGTAAAAATGAGTTTTCACAGGGAAAAATATTAAAGGGTTTTGGCTAAATCCCATAACCGGTTCATCTCATCGATAGAGGTCTCTTCTAAAGATTGTGTGACATTTTTTTCAATAAAATGAAAGCGTTGTTCGAATTTTTGATTGGCAAGGCGCAAAGCCTGCTCAGGATCTATCTTCATGTAGCGCGCAATATTCACGGCAGCAAACAACAGATCCCCCAGTTCCTCCTCAAGCGCTTGTCGATCTCCCGAGTCCAGCTCGGCCTCCACTTCCAATAGCTCTTCACGCACCTTGGCAATGGGACCGTAAACATCATCCCAATCAAAACCCACACCGGCAGCACGCTTTTGTAATTTTGCTGCGCGGCTGAGTGCTGGCAAGTTCAAAGGAACATCTGCCAATAACCCCTGCGCACCTTTGGCTTCGCGCTCTTGTTGCTTGATGGCCTCCCAGCGGGTTTTGACATCACCCGGCAAGGTGTTGCGATTATCTACACGGCTCTGCAAGGTGCCGTCAGGAAACACATGGGGATGACGGCGAATTAATTTGGCAACCAGATCAGACACAACGCTGGCAAACTCAAACCGTTCTTCTTCTTTGCCAAGCTGACTATAAAAGATGACTTGAAACAGCAAATCGCCCAACTCCTCTTTCAAATGAGCAAAATCCTGCTTTTCAATTGCATCGACAACTTCATAAGCCTCTTCCAGAGTGGAGGGGGCGATACTGGCGTAATCCTGCTTAATATCCCAAGGGCAGCCAGACTCAGGATCACGCAAGCGCGCCATCAAATAAAGCAAATCGTCGACAGAATATTGCACGGTCATAAAGTGATAGCCAAAAAAGTTAATGCTTGCGACGCGCCGAGGCGATGTTGGGTAACTGATTGAGTTTAGTGAGTATGCGACTCAACTCATCGAAACTGCGAATTTCTACTGTCACTTGCATATCTACCGTGTTTTTGCGCTTATCCGACAAGGTCTGCAGCGCAATAATATTGATCCGCTCCTGATCCAGTAAGGTGGTAATGTCTTTCAACAAGCCGTAACGGTCGTAAGCCTCAATCACTACATCTACAGAGTAGAAACTTTGTGGGGCATCGCCCCACTCCACTTTGATAATGCGTTGGGGCTCATCGGTTTGGAGTTGTAAAATATTGGAGCAATCCTGACGATGAATGGAAACCCCTTTGCCCAGCGTTATATAGCCTGTAATTGCATCACCCGGCACCGGGTTACAACAGTGGGCAATCTGGGTGAGCAAGTTCCCCACGCCTTCGATATAAAAATCCGAATCTTTTTTCGGTCGCGGTGTTTTTGCCTTGAATGGAATTAATGGCTGCTGTGGATCAGCCTCATCCAGTTGTTTCTGGGCGGCATTTAATACTTGCCCTACACCTATATCACTCGCACCTACTGCTGCGTACAAATCATCGAGCGAATTAAAGCGCAGTTTTTTCGCTAGCTCTTCAAAGTCCAGATCCAACAGGGCAAGACGTTTGAATTCGCGATCCAGCAGTGCCTGACCTTCTGCGATGTTTTTATCGCGCGCCTGCTGCTTAAACCAGTGTTGGATTTTGGCGCGCGCGCGCGGCGTATTCACGTACCCAAGCGCAGCATTAAGCCAATCGCGACTGGGCGACTCCAGTTTACCGGTAAGAATTTCCACCTGATCAGCATTAGTTAGCTGATAGTTGAGTGGCACAATTCGGTTGTTGACCTTGGCACCACGGCAGCGATGGCCAACGTCGGTGTGGATCTTGTACGCGAAATCAAGCGGTGTTGCTGTGCGCGGTAAATCCACCACATGACCTTCGGGCGTAAATACGTAAATGCGATCCTGATTGACTGAGCGCAGATCCTCTTGCAGTTGCGAACTGTCGCCACCCAATTCTTCATGCCATTCAAGCACCTGACGCAACCAGGAAATTTTCTGTTCGTAAGCATCCTGGGTAGATTTGGTATCTGTGCCCTTATAGCGCCAGTGGGCACATACACCCAACTCCGACTCCTCATGCATTTCATGGGTGCGGATCTGGATTTCCAATACCTTGTTTTCCGGTCCCCACACCGCCGTATGCAACGAGCGGTAGCCGTTTTCTTTAGGGGAGGCAATATAGTCGTCAAATTCGTGGGGGATGTTGCGCCATAAGCTGTGGACAATACCCAATACGGCGTAGCAATCGCGAATGCTCGGAACCAGGATACGCACCGCGCGAATATCGTAGACCTGGGAAAAAGGAATCCCCTTGCGCTGCATCTTCCTCCAGATGCTGTAGATATGCTTGGCGCGACCGCCAACGGTGCCTTCAATGCCAGCTTTCTTTAATTCACCGCGCAATAGATTGAGCAGGTTATCGATATATTCCTGACGCGCCAGGCGGCGTTCATCCAGTAACTTGGCAATACGTTTGTAATCATCCGGTTGCAGGTAGCGGAAGGATAGATCCTCCAATTCCCACTTGATATGGCCAATCCCCAAGCGATGCGCCAATGGGGCATAAATATCGGCAACCTCACGCGATACCTGGCGACGACGATCCGGTTCAGCATTTTTCACCGAGCGAATAGCGCAGGTGCGCTCAGCCAGTTTGATCAGTGCAATACGCACATCGTCCACCATGGCCACCAGCATCTTGCGGATTTTTTCCGCCTGCTCAGTGGCTTGGGAGCCAAGCACTTTTTCCTCTTCATTGCGTTGGTAGCTAATCGCCGCCATACGCAATACACCTTTGACCAATTTGCCAACGGTTTCGCCAAATTCTTCCTGTACATCTTTCAGGGTAATTTTATGCTCGCGCACCGCACGATAGAGAATCGCAGCGACCAGGGCATCCTGGTCCAACTGCAAATCAGCCAGGATTTCTGCCATTTCCAGGCCGATACGAAAACAGGAAAACTCCTCCCCCCAGTTGTGATCGTCATCTGCGTGGATATCGACCAGCGACAGGCTTCTTTCGGCCGCGCGACGCAATTCGGCGCGATTGGTTTCCACCTGTAAGTGGGAGTGGTTGAGCCGGTCGATCCAGGCATCTATATCGACCTTGCCGTCAGCGGCTATGGGGTGATCTGCTCTGACTTTAACCATAACGTCTACTCACACCTGCGGCATCTAATTGGTAGCCTGCCTCCGCCAAAATTGCAGCATCACGCGCCAAGGTTGCCGGGTTGCAACTGACGTAGACAATCCGCCTGGGTGAAAGTTGCTTGGTGGCAACCCATTGCTTGATAGCAGTAACTACCTCTTTCGCACCATCGCGGGGCGGATCAAGCAAAATTGCTGCAATTTCATGCTCTTTCCCACCGGCCAGTCGTTGCCATTGAGTATGGGTCATATCAGTCAGGTTCGCGGCAATAAATTTTGCATTGGCAATACCCAGATGCTCAGCATTTTCACGACCGCGCACCACCATGGACTCCACTGCCTCTATGCCAATGACCTCATGGCAAACCCGCGCCATGGGCAAGGTAAAGTTGCCGATACCACAAAACAAATCCAACACACGTTCGTGAGGTTGCAGATTTAGCAGCGACAGCGCTTGCGCCACCATCTGTTCATTTACTCGTGGATTTACCTGGGTAAAATCTTGTGGATGAAAATTCAGTGGCAAATCACCCAGAGAATAATTCAAACGCGGATTACAACTATGAGAATCCAGGTCGGTAAGCCCAAGATTGCCGTTAGGCTCCAACCATACTTTGCAAGAATACTCTTGCGCAAATTGCGCGAGGCTTTGTACATCCTGCTCAGTTAATTTTTTTGTATGACGCACGATAGCAGCAGATTCATTGCCTCCACGTACCAGTTCAATGTGCGTTACTGCTTTTGCAGAGCGCAATTGTTCCAACCAATGCTGTAACGGTTTAATCAACACATTTAATTCTGGTACCAACACCAGACAACTCTGGATAGCCGCAATCGTTTTACTCTGCTGCTGGCGAAAACCGAGACTCACGCTGCCATCATTTTCATACCACACACCCAGGCGCGCGCGGGTGCGATAGCCACTATCTGCAACACTTATCGCAGGAAGGATATGTTTTGGCGTTACCTTACCCCAATGCTGTAATTGCTGCTCCAGCGCGTTTTGCTTTAAGGTAATTTGCGCTTCAGGTTTCACATGCTGTAGCTGACAGCCACCGCATTCCTGATAATGCACACAAGGTGGCTCGGTGCGATCAATAGACAATTCAATAATCTGATCGACACGCGCCTCAATAAAACGCGGGTGCTCTTCTACCAAACGCGCACTCACGCGCTCACCCGGTAGCGCCCCCTGGATAAAAAGGGTTTTGCCATCCAGACTCGTTAAACCACGACCATCGTGACTCCAGCGCTCGATGGTAAATTCACCCAAACGCTTATTAATTTGCGGCAGAGTTTTTTCTGCCGCACGCGGTGCATTCATGCGTGGAGTGTCATCGCGCACATAGACAGGCTCGCCGACTTTTTTGGGGCGCGGCTTTTTACCGAGCAAATTACCGCCCTTTCCATTACCGCCCTGCCCATTACCGCTTTTACCACTACCACCTTTATTAGCGCGATTTGTCATTGCTTTGTCTCTGTACATCGATTTACTACATTGTCACGCTGATAAGCGCTATTTACCCAACTGCGTATCCATCCATTGATACCTTTCACGCTGCCAGCGAATCATTTCCTTAACTTCTGCTTCATAGCTGCCAGTACCACCATGACTACCATGCCAGATCCAGGAGGCAAAATCAGTTACTGACCAGATGGAATAATTTTTTACTTGCTGTTTCTCTAACCAGGCTGCACGCGCATCGGCATAAATAAACAGCAATTCAAATTTGCCTTCCGCTTTCAGCGCTTTCCAACGCGCTTTCACTTTTGTCTCAAAGGCAGGGTCTTCAAACAAGCGTTTAAACCAGGCACTTTCGCGAATACGCCAGCCGTAGGTTTTATCGACATCAGCGTAGCCGGCATTACCAAATGCGAGGTCAAAATCCCACACAGGGCCAAAAAATAATTTTCCCCCGCGCTTTTTGTAAACATAGGCACTGGCTGTTGCACCATCCGGATTTTTAAACAGCTCATTAATAATGTAATAGTTAACCACCGAATCAATATCAATATAGGCCGCATAACCCTTGGTTGTATCCTTGAAATCACTGCCAAATAAAGCGGATTCGGTATCGGCAAAATATTTTGAAATATAGTCGCGCTGAGCTGACCAGGCAGGGTCCAGCAGCGTCTCAGGGCTCTGTAAACAGAAAGGGTCCATCCCATGGGTTGAATCAATACAAAAATCTATTTTGCGATTTAGATTTTCACCATTCACACAAAACGAATCCCACGTATTTCCAATGCAAAAATTTTTGTGATAACGGAAATCAATTTCCATTAAATAACCGCCAGTAATTTTCTCCGCATCGGTATCCGTCACTTTCATTTCCGGGATATTCACGCGGTCTTTTGCTACACGAATATGCTCCACCAATTGATAAACGCCCTGATAAACACCATTCAAGTTCACCTCCACATACTGCGCGCGCGGGGTGTACTCCATGCCAAGGCTTTTGCTAAACATAAAAGTGATGTCATTGCGCATCAGCGTTTTATCCGCGTAATTTGCCAACAACACCCAATGCTTACTGGCAGGCATTCCCATCAGCGACACAGAGTTGGTTAACTTCAAACGATAGGGCTTTTTCGGCCAGCTCCATGTAGAGTTGCCCCGCCCGCGAATCTCCATTGTTCCTGATACTTGCTCTACTCCTTCACCATTCAACGTGAATTGGCCGGTAATGTATTCCTCTTTGGAAACAATGGGCGCTGCACTATCAGTAGTCAGCGAAAGAGACGGTAATGTCTCTACCGTTCCTTTAGGAAAATCTGCTGGTATTGCAAGGCTGCTGGAGCTGGAGGACAAAGCCACCTGAGATGAAATACTTGATTGAGTATTCCCGCCTTTACTATCACCACCGCCTGAACCTGATCCACCACAAGCGCCAAGCACAAGTATCATAACAACTACATACATCCGCGTAACGACCGACATAAAAGCTCCTGCTTGTTTATTATTAGTTAAATTTTACCGTTGTATTAATGGTTTAAACGTTAAATAAACCGGACGACAAATAGCGATCTCCGCGATCGCAAATAATCGCCACAATCACTGCGTTCTCTACTTGTTGGCTTAGCTCCAGCGCCGCTGCCACAGCACCGCCAGAAGAGACGCCGCAAAAAATACCTTCCTTGCGCGCGAGCTCACGCATGGTATCTTCGGCCAATCGCTGGGGCATGCTCACTATGCCATCCACGCGGTCGCGCTCGTAAATTTTGGGAAGATAAGCTTCAGGCCAACGGCGAATCCCCGGAATCTGCGCCCCTTCTGACGGTTGCAAACCGATAATCTGAATCGCAGGATTTTTTTCCTTTAAATAGCGCGAAGTCCCCATGATAGTACCTGTAGTTCCCATGGAGCTGACAAAATGGGTAATGCGACCATTGGTTTGCTGCCAGATTTCCGGGCCAGTGGTGGTGTAATGGGCGAGTGGGTTGTCCGGATTGCCAAATTGATCCAGCACCTTACCCCTACCCTCGGCTTGCATTTGCAAAGCCAAATCACGGGCACCTTCCATTCCAGACTCTTTGGAAACCAAAATGAGTTCCGCACCATAAGCTGCCATAGATGCCTTGCGCTCGGCAGTAGAGTTATCAGGCATAATCAAAATCATGCGATAACCTTTAATCGCAGCGACCATTGCCAACGCAATTCCGGTATTGCCACTGGTCGCTTCAATCAAGGTGTCGCCAGGCTGAATATCGCCACGCAGCTCTGCGCGTGTAATCATTGAAAGCGCTGGACGATCTTTGACCGACCCGGCCGGATTATTCCCCTCCAACTTGACCAAAACATTATTGCTGGTAGTGCCGGGTAACCGCTGCAACCGCACCAGTGGTGTATTACCGACATACGCGTCAATCGTGGGGAAATCCATAAATGCCTCATGGGATATTCGAATGGCTGGCTGGCTGGCTGGCTGGCTGGCTGGTTGCGCTGGCGCGCGCGAGGCGGCTATTCTACCTGTGATCGCCCGCCCTGCGAACACCTGGCCCACATCCGTTGAGGACTTTATTCCCGCCAGTTAAGCAGTTAGTCATCAACAATTAATCAGAAGAACAAGGAACAAGGCCGCTTGCCATGAATAAACGCAACAGTATCAAGTCCGATGTGTGGCGCCTGATTTTTATTCCCTCCATCAGCATCATTATTTTTATTGCGATCAGCCTTACCTATCTGTGCATTTCGCAAATTAATAAATTCATCGATTTGCGCGGCAGCATACTCGCACAGAAAACTGCACACTTGTTGCACAAACCTATATCAGACAACGATCGCGAGTTGACGCAGCATATTCTCGATGCCTCTCTGGAAGAGCCTTATATTCGTGCGATTCACGCCTACTACACCGATAAAGACCAAAGCTTCCATGCCGGCCCGCAATTTATGGAAACCCATGATACTGGCGAGCCCAATATGCAACAGCCATTGGAGCGCAAAACCTACCGTACCTTGCGCTTCTCCCATCCGCTGGTAAACCTGGAAAATAAAAACCCTATCGGCTGGATAGAAATTGAATTGCTGGCAGCCCCCTATGCAGTGGTGCGTTACGAAGCAATTGTGCTAACTATTGCACTAACTACGTTGTGTTTGATCATCGGTACCTATTTTGCTATTTCACTTTATTACCGTATAACCGACCCACTCGACCATATTAAAAATGTGGTCCATGCATTGGCGCGCGGCCGATTGAATGAGCGAGTCGTGCAACAAAATTCCAACGAGTTTCTCGGGCTTGCGGAAGCAATCAACACCATGGCTGATTACATGGAGGCAGCACAAGCTGATATGCAAGGACATATCGATCACGCGATTGAAGACTTGCGCGAGACATTGGAGACCATCGAAATCCAGAACGTAGAACTGGACCTTGCGCGCAAGGAAGCACTTGAGGCAAGCCGGGTAAAATCAGAATTCCTCGCCAATACCAGCCATGAAATTCGCACACCATTAAATGGCATCCTCGGCTTTATTAACCTTGCGTTAAAAACAGAACTGAATGAACAACAGCGTGAATATCTGGAAACCATTCGCGACTCGGCACAAAACCTGTTAACGGTCATTAATGGGATTCTCGATTTTTCCAAAATTGAATCTGGCAAACTCACCCTGGATTATGCCCCCCTGCCGATTCGCCAGAGCATTGATGAAGTTCTGCATATATTGGCACCTGACGCCCATGAAAAAAATCTCGAACTGGTCAATTATGTAGAACCTGGTATCCCCAAAAATTTATTGGGCGATGCATTGCGTTTTAAACAAGTTCTATCCAATTTATTAACCAATGCCATTAAATACAGCAACAGCGGCAACATAGTAGTGGATGTCAGTATCCTGCAGCGCCAGGAAACACAAATCACCTTGAAAATTTGTGTGAGTGACGAAGGAATAGGTCTCAGCCGCGAAGAGCAGGATCAATTATTTAGCCCGTTCAACCAGGCAGATACCTCCATCACCCGGGAACATGAAGGCACAGGTTTGGGACTTGCAATCTGTAAAGGGTTGGTGGAACGCATGCACGGTGAAATCGGCGTGGTCAGCGAACCGGAAAAAGGCTCCACCTTCTGGTTTACTGCACGTATGGGTATCGACAAGCGCCAGCCGTCCCTCAGCCAACTTGCCAACCTGAGCGACTACCGTATTTTATTGTGCGGTGAAAACCCGGCATCATTAAAACAAATTGATAACCTGTTGCACGAATGGAATGGCAACACCCAAAATATTCCTGCGATCCACGATTGCTTCCCGATACTGCGCAATGCGCGCAATGCCAACAACAATTTTGATTTATTAATTTTGGATATTGCCCCGAGCGAGCGAAAAATTCCGCCGGTTCTGTTGAACAATCTCGCCGAACAGTTACACATGGAATTTAATTGCACGCTTATCGCATGCTGCACACCAGCTCATCAGCGTTTGTTCCGCAATCATTCCGATAAGTCGCGCGCGCTATTTATTAATAAGCCTATTGCCTATGACGCCTTACTGCAAACACTGGGACGCCAACTGGATTTGCACATCAAAGATATGCGCGAACAGGACGAGGATTTATTGCAACCGAGCATTTCTGTGTTGTTGGTCGATGACAACCCCGCGAACTTGCAACTTGCGTCAGAATTGTTGCGCGGTTTGAATACCCAGGTTACCCAGGCAAGCAATGGTCTTTTAGCTATTGAAGCCTGCAAGCAACATGAATTCGATGTGATTTTTATGGATATCCAAATGCCGGGGATGGATGGTATGGAAGCAACGCGTCATATTCGCACACTGGAAGAAGGTAAGCGACGCACACCTATCATTGCGTTAACAGCGC
This sequence comes from Gammaproteobacteria bacterium, assembly GCA_021151625.1. Lineage (GTDB taxonomy): Bacteria > Pseudomonadota > Gammaproteobacteria > Pseudomonadales > Cellvibrionaceae > Cellvibrio. The sequence continues at coordinate 96,592 of JAGKWY010000019.1, forward strand.
ATACCATTACCGAACAAAAAGCGGAGCTGCTGATTGCAGGCATGGATGACTGTATCAGTAAACCGGTAAATGAAAACCAGTTGGCCCATATCATCAACCGCTGGAATAGTTTGTCGGGAAAGAAAGAAATTGTTATCCAGCCGGAAGAAAAACCCAGCGCCCCCGTGCGCGAAGCCATTCCAACAGAAGACCTGACCGGCTCGGTTGATATCCAACTCTGCCTCAAACTCGCCAACCATAAACCAGCACTGGCGCGCGATATGTTGAGCATGCTACTAGCAGGATTAGAAAGCGAGAAAGCACAAATTCAACAAGCACTGGCCGATGAAGAATATGAAGCGCTGGGGGAACTGATTCATCGACTCTATGGCAGCAGCTGCTATTGCGGTGTGCCGCGCTTGAAACACATCAGCGGGCTATTGGATAAATTATTCCAAAGTAAACAATTTGAACAGGCGCGCAGTGCCATGCCAGCACTCAACCACGCTTTGGATGACTTACTCAACTGGGGTAGGGATAAAAATCTCGACGCACTGTTCGGCCTGGAAGCCAGTGAAACACCAGCATCCTAGTGCTATTGATTGGCTTGCTTGAATAATTCGCGGCTGTGCAGTGGTTTGCTTCCCAGCAGAGGCCTCAGCATACGCCGCGTCAAGTACTTTGCTGCTTGCCGCGTTGCAGAAGAGGAATAATCCCCCTGCGCGATAGCCAACAACCATTCACCTTTAATTAGCAAATTTTCAGGGATATCCGGAGCCGCTGCATAAAATCCTTCTTGTACATGACACTCATAAAATCCCTGCTCTTCAATTGCACAGCCGTTGCGTACATCCAGAGTAAAATCCAATGCGTAGCCAAGCTCTTCCAACAATCGCAACTCAAAACTGCGCAACAAGGGTTCAATATCCACCTGTAGCTGCAAAGCATCTACGCATTGCTCATAGGCATAAAATAATCCGTTATGCCTGTCCATCTCTGGCAACAGGCGCACCAACAACTCATTAAGATAGAACGCAGAATATAAATGATTGCCCTTGAGGCTAAGAAAATGGTTATCGGATTCAAAGCTGGTCAACAGTTTCATATCTGTTTTGCCTTGCCAGCAAACCAACAAACGACTAAACGGATTCAATAATTGGCGTTTGGGGGTTTTATTTTTACGTACACCGCGCGCCACTGCTGTGACACGCCCGAAATCCGGTGTGAGTAAATCGACTAGTAAACTGGTATCGCGGTAGGGGCGCGTGTGCAATATGTAGGCTGGCTGCAGATCGACACGCATAAAGTTGCATTCAGAAATTAAAAATCATTATAGCCAAGACTGCGTAGTGCGCGCTCGTCATCGGACCAACCAGACTTAACCTTTACCCAGAGTTTGAGCATGATTTTCATCTCAAACAATTTCTCCATATCGATACGCGCTTCAGTGCCGATCAATTTGATCCGCGCACCTTTATCGCCAATCAGAATTTTTTTCTGCCCATCGCGCTCAACCAGAATCAAGGCAGATATATTAAGCAGATTACCTTCCTGTTTGAACTCTTCAATTTCCACTGCCATTTCATAAGGCAGCTCATCACCCAACTGACGGGTAATTTTTTCGCGCACAATTTCGGCAGCCATAAAACGTGAGCTGCGATCAGTAATCTGATCTTCCGGATACATATGTACCCCTTCCGGCAAGCGCTCAACAATCAGCTGCTCCAAACGCTCCAGATTATTATTGCGCAGGGCCGAAATAGGGACAATCTCTGCCACCTGTAATTTTTCTGCCAACTGCTGCAAGTGCGGCAACAGGGTTTCTTTATCCTCAATTTGATCAACTTTGTTAACAGCGAGTATCACAGGGCTATTAATGTTCTGCAGTTTTTCTGCGACTGCCTCATCTTCTTCCGTCCAGATAAAACGATCCACTACAAACACCACTACATCCACATCTTTCATTGCCGTGGTAGCGGCACGGTTCATATAGCGGTTAATCGCTTTTTGCTGCCCCAGATGTAACCCTGGAGTATCGACGAAAATGATCTGGATATCGCCTTCTGTTTTAATCCCCACCACTGCATTGCGTGTGGTCTGGGGTTTACGCGAAGTAATACTGATTTTCTGCCCAAGAATATGATTGAGCAAAGTTGATTTACCTACGTTAGGGCGCCCAACAATAGCTACATAGCCGCAACGGGTATCGGTGTTGTCAGTATCAGAATCAAAAGTCATAAAAAATGCTACGGAAAATAGAAGGAAAAGAATAAAAAAGGGTTTTAGCGCACAAGCAAGTTAGTCTAGTTTTAGCTGTTTAAGCATTAACAGTGCACACTGCTTTTCCGCTTCACGACGGCTGGAGGCGGAGGCTTGGGTTGGCTTTTTGGCTAACGCGACCCGGCATTCAATGGTAAAAACCTGGGCATGCCCTTCCCCGCCAATATTGATTACAGCATATTCAGGCAAAGGTTGACGTTGGGCTTGTAAATATTCCTGTAAACGCGACTTGGCATCCTTGGCGCTGGTATCAATACCTATGGCATCCAGGCGCGAAGCAAACCAGCTCAACACTCGCTCACGACATACATCCAGACCGCGCTCGGTATAAATCGCCCCGATAATTGCCTCAACACTGTCAGCAAGAATTGAATCTCGATTCCTGCCACCGGACTTCAATTCACCCTCGCCTAAAATCAGGTAGTCGCCTACTTCAAATTCACGAGCAAGCTCAGCGAGAGTCTCACCTTTTACCAATTGCGAGCGCAGACGGCTCAGCTGCCCTTCACGCGCATCCGCAAAACGGTTAAATAAGGCTTCACCGATAATAAAGTTTAAAATGGAATCGCCCAGAAACTCCAGACGCTCATTGTTAGTAGCACCATGGCTGCGGTGGGTAAGCGCCAGTTGCAGCTGACGCTGGTTTTCAAATTGATAGCCAAGACGTTGTTCAAGGCGTTGATATTTAAGGCTTAGCACAGATTATTCAATTTTTTTGCTGTTGCGGGTATCAGGTGCGGGTCGGCAACAAACACTGGGGTGACGACTATCCAAATGATTATTAAATATAGCAACCAGATCAATGTTCCAAAAAAGATTGACTCTGGTTTCATAGTCAACCGTAACAAGCACCCACTCGCTTTCACGCTCAATTTTAATATTCTTGTTGGGACCTGCACTGCGCACATTATTGACCATATAGAAATTATCCAGCTTCTTCTGAATTTCCTGATCACTCATTTCCTCCAGTTTGTCACCGGCAGAAACCAATGAGCGCAACGCAGACTCAACATAACGATTCTCCGCATAAAGAGGTACCACCTTAAATGCGAACATCAGAAAAAAACCAGCCACAGCGAGAACCAGGGCCCACTGTATCATCCCCAGTCCACGCTGGTGTTTGATTGACTTCATTTGAACAGCTTTCATCAATTTGGACTCCACAAGAGAAAATAAGACTGCTTTTACGCTAGCACAAAAATCTACTTGATAACGCCAACATGATCAAAAGAAGGCACACTGAAAAACTTATCCCAGTGCATCCACACCGCAAACGCTTTGCCAACAATAGCATCTTCAGATACCACTCCCCAGTCGCGACTATCGAGGCTGTTATCGCGATTGTCGCCCATCATGAAATAGTGGCCCTCAGGCACTACCCAGGAACCGCGCACACTCAATGGGCCAGGCTGGAAATGTTTGAATGCGGTAAAGGTTTTATCATCGATAGTTTCTTTCACCATCCGCAGGTAAGGAGCACCGGCCGGCAATTCTGCCACCAGTTTTTCCTCGATAACCTTGCCGTTAATCGTCAGCACATGGTTGATATAGGAAATATGGTCACCGGGAACGCCAATTACACGCTTGATGTAATAGGTTGTTGGGGCATGCGGTGGAAAGAACACCATGACATCGCCACGCAGGGGTTTGCTAACCGGGATCAGCTGGGTATTGGTAATAGGCTCACGAATACCGTAGGCAAATTTATTCACCAGAATAAAATCGCCCACTTCCAGGGTGGGAATCATGGAGCCCGATGGAATCTGGAAAGGCTCAACCAAAAAAGAACGCAAAAAGAAAACAATAAACAGTACCGGAAAAAAAGACTTCGCGTATTCAACCAATACCGGCTCACGTGCGGCGACACTTTTGGCATCTTCATAAGCCGTTTTTTGCTGTTCAGTCTCCAGTGCCATACCGGTGAATTGCTTGTCAACAGCGGCGACTTTTTCCTTGCGCGGGCGCGCTAACACCAAAGCATCAAATAACCACACCAGACCAGTTACCAACACAGCCAAAGTGAGAATCAGCGGGAGATTAATACTGCTCATCAAGTTTCCTTAGGTTGTTATTTGTTGTAGATGTTATTAGCTATCTATTTTCAACACGGCGAAGAAAGCGGCTTGTGGGATTTCTACACTACCCACTTGCTTCATGCGCTTCTTACCGGCTTTTTGTTTTTCCAACAGCTTTTTCTTACGTGTAGCATCACCACCGTAACACTTAGCTGTTACGTCTTTACGCAAGGCTTTTACGGTAGAGCGAGCCACGATTTGACCACCAATTGCCGCTTGGATAGCAACGTCATACATCTGGCGTGGAATCAACTCTTTCATTTTTTCGGTGAGCGAACGCCCCATGCCATGCGCTTTATCGCGATGCACAATAATCGCCAGGGCATCCACTTTCTCGCTGTTAATCAATACATCCAAACGCACCAGACTGGCCGCCTGGAAGCGCACAAAACTGTAGTCGAGTGATGCGAAGCCACGGCTTACCGACTTGAGGCGGTCAAAGAAATCCGTCACCACTTCGTTCATCGGCAATTCGTAACGCACCGATACCTGTGAACCAGTAAATTGCAGATCTTTCTGCACGCCGCGTTTTTCAATACACAGAGTAATAACGTTACCCAAATGTTCCTGTGGCACAAGGATATTCGCTTCAACAATCGGCTCGCGCATCTCCTCGATAGAACCCGGATCTGGCAGCTTGGATGGGTTATCGACATAGATAACTTCGCCGCCACGTTTAACCACTTCAAATACTACAGTTGGCGCGGTGGTGATCAGGTCGAGATCGTATTCGCGCTCCAGGCGCTCCTGAATGATCTCCATGTGCAGCATGCCGAGGAAACCCACGCGAAAGCCAAAGCCCAGTGCATCCGAACTTTCCGGTTCATAGAACAGGGAGGCATCGTTCAGGGTCAGCTTGGCCAGCGCTTCGCGGAAATCTTCGAAGTCATCAGAGCTAATCGGGAACATACCCGCGTAAACCTGCGGTTTGATCTTCTGGAAACCTTCCAGAGCTTCAACATCCGGGGTTTGCGCGTGGGTGATGGTATCGCCCACAGGTGCGCCGTGAATGTCTTTGATACCGGCAACCACAAAACCCACTTCACCGGCTTTGAGTTCTTTTAATTGAGTAGGCTTGGGGCTGAATACGCCCACACCATCAACAATTTGTGCCTTGCCGATGGTTTTGGTGATGATCTTGTCTTTTAAACGCAGGGTGCCCTGCTTTACGCGCACCAGAGAGACAACCCCAAGGTAATTGTCGAACCAGGAGTCGATGATCAGTGCTTGCAAGGGCGCATCAACATCGCCGACCGGCGGAGGAACCAGGCGCACCAGCTCCTCCAGCACCTCTTCCATGCCCATTCCAGACTTGGCGGAGCAGCGCACGGCTTCAGTGGCATCAATACCAATAATGTCTTCAATTTCCTGTGCAACACGATCTGGCTCTGCCTGAGGCAAGTCCATCTTGTTCAGTACCGGAATCACTTCCAGACCTTGCTCGATCGCGGTATAGCAGTTGGCAACTGATTGGGCTTCTACGCCCTGCCCGGCATCCACTACCAGCAACGCACCTTCACAGGCGGCCAGAGAACGGGATACTTCATAGGTGAAGTCCACGTGGCCGGGAGTATCAATAAAGTTGAGTTGGTAGGTTTTGCCATCGCGCGCGTTGTAATGCAGGGTCACGCTGTGGGCTTTGATGGTGATGCCACGCTCACGCTCCAAGTCCATGGAATCAAGCACTTGCGCTTCCATTTCACGGTCACTCAGGCCGCCGCACATCTGGATGAAGCGGTCGGCGATGGTGGATTTACCGTGGTCAATGTGGGCGATGATGGAAAAGTTGCGGATATGGCTCAGGTCAGTCACAGGTGCTTAACTACTTTAACGATGCACAATGACACTGCTGTCATTGCAGTTACATGACAAGAACGCAGTTAAATAACAACGGATGACTGTTATTTGGCTTGCGCAAGGACTCACTAAACACTCACTCAATATCAACTACTCAATGGAACCTGAGACCATGAACCACTCACGCTACAACATCTACACCCTGATTCACAAAGGACTGAGAGCAAGCCTGTGCCAAAACCTCGTCGATTTGGGAAAACTCGACGACACCGATGCAGAAGCTGTTACACACCAACTGGATATTACCGGAAGCTTATTGAATTTTTGTCGCGGACACCTGGAGCACGAAAACAATTTTATTCATCCAGTTATTCAATCGCTGGATAAAAATCCCCTACAAACTCTTGATGATCACCATGAACACGAGACGGTGATCGATGAATTGCAGCATAAGATCGCATTGATTAAGAACCTGTACAGCGCAGATAGAACCAAAGCGTTGGAATCTTTTTACAGTTCATTCACTTTATTTGTTGCAGAAAATTTTACCCACATGCGCATTGAAGAAACTCACAATGCGGAACTGCTGTGGAAATATTTTAGCGACGCAGAAATTCACGCAATTGAACAAAAACTTGTTAGCTCACTATCACCCGAAGAAAACCTGCTAGGCTTATTGATGATCCTGCCCAGCATCACGCACTCTGAGCGCGTAACTTTCTTGCAGGGATTTCGCCAGGCAGTTCCCGCTGATGCATTTAATGGCACGCTCGCCATGCTTAAACCGCTTTTAACCGGTAAAGACTGGTTGAAATTAAACGCCGGTTTACATCTGGATCAGCAAACACACACTGCCGCCTGATTTTTCGTTTTACATTTCTTTCTGCTTATACCTGTGGGGTCATCGATGCCAGATGCCCACAGGTCTTTTTCGCCGAAAATTTGTGTTACAAGCATTCACTCACCACAAATGGAATTCGATTATGAAAAAAATCACTTATATTCTCACTCTGTTTTTCGCCATGATGCCGGGTTTGTTTTTTTCCAGCCCCAGCGCCGCAAACACCATTCCTGCGCCTGATACAGAATATTCCGGAGTGCGTACGGTAGTAACCGCCGAAGGCAGTTTTACCCAAACCGTACATCACTCGCACGGCAAAGAGCGTAATGAAATGCAGATGGAAGGAATGAGCATGGCGACTATTTTGCGTCCGGATAAAAAAGTTGCCTGGCAATTGATGCCCATGCAAAAAATGTATATGGAAATTGATTTAAAAAACGCCAACAAAATGTCAGGCAATGCACCTGACGATGTCACCATTGAAAAAGTGGGCAATGAAACCCAGGAGGGAATCACCACCACCAAATACAAAATCCTGATGAAAGATAAAAGCGCCGGAGGCTTCATCTGGCTATCGCCCGAGAATATTCCGGTAAAAATGGATTTTCTGAGCAAGGAAGGCAAGAACAAAAACCGTGTCACTATGACGTTAAAAAATTTAAAGGTAGAACCCCAGGAAGCAGCATTATTTGAATTACCTGCTGACTATCAGCCTATGCCAAGCATGGGCAATATGATGAAAAACTTTCGCCCGCAATAATCAGTAACGGAATTACACGGAGTTTTTATGATGAAACGACTACTCAGCGCGAGCTTTTTGTCATTCGCAATTTTCACCCCATCCGGTTTTGCCGATTGTGTGGCCGACCTGAGTGTGGCCGATGCAAAAAAAGCCTACCTGGAAGGAACCAATCTCGAAGCCCAGGGGCAATATTGGGATGCCATCAATAAATACGATATTGCGCAAGGTTACGTGTGTGAGGATGGTGGCAACCCAATCGCCAAACAGGCACTAACCAAAGCTATTGCATTAGGTAGCAAACAAGGAAAATTGGAAGAGCAAAAAGGTAATTTATTCAAGGATGGTAAATTGGCCGGCGCATTTCAATACTACGAAAAAGGTGCGCAATTTGCTGCTGCCGACAAAGTCCTGATTGCTGCCCTGAAAAAAGCGCCCACGAATATTCAGCTGTCCGCTTTTGCCCAGGAACATTTTAAAGTGCGCGCACAGGACTATTTTGCCTCGAACAACAACATGGCGATTGAGGCGAGTGGCGGCTACAAGCTAGACCCATCCTTTGATCCCTATGTGGTGAGCCTGCCCCCAACCAATATCGAACGACTATTAAATAGCTATCAAACCCTGTTGCCAGACACCTACCTGCAAGCTTTGGCCAAACTTGAGCAGCAGAATGACGCCATTAAACCGGGTGACTTCATGGGCGCTATGAGCGTGCAGCAAGCCAGCACTCAATTTCAGCAGCAGTGGAAAAGCGATCGCATTGAAGATATCCGCAAAGCCTTTGATGAAGCCCATAGCTGGACCCAGCAAATCCGCGATTACAAAGAATCCGATCTGCTGCGTGCAAAAATTGATAAAGCGCGTTTGGCCCACGCAGACAGACTGGCAAATTCTTATAGCAGCACAGTGAAGTTGTTGGAAAGTGCAATGGAATTTTATCGCCAGCAAGACAAAGAAGCGCAAATAAAAGCACTGGAACAAAAAGCACGAAACTATGCGGATCAAGCCATGGCTGCAACGCAATACCAGCGCGCGAGCAACTTATATAGTTTAATTGGTGATTACGACAAGGAAGAACAGGCGCGCGCAAAACTGGATGCACAAGGCGAACAATTAGCGAAAGACGCGCAAATGGGTTCCGCAGCACAAATTGCAGAAATGCAAAAAATGTATAGCGATCCTCAAAAAATCCAGGAACTGCAAAAACAAGCACAGGAAATGCAAAAACAAATGGAAGCGCAACAACAGAAAGGCAAGTCTGCTGAATATCAGAAGGAAACTGATGAACTGGAAGATGAGTTAGGGCTATAAGTTCATACTATCCCGCATGGATTTCGTAATAGGTTCCGAGAATGTCGGAGACAAGGGCGAAGCAAGCGTTTGCAAAGCATGCTTTGCGCGCAGCTGAGCGCCATCAGATTTATCTGTTGGCAGGGCCGCATGCGGTCGACGACAAGCCTACAGGGATGTATTCACGGCGTGTCTCGGAACCTATTACGGAATCCATGCATGGCACATTGCTAACATTAAATAAAATACTACTCACAGGAATGATCATGACTCGACAAGGAATATTTGTTTTATCCATCGCTTCTTTTTTCTACACATCTATTTCATTAGCGAGCTCCGATGAACCCGAACCCGTTTATGCCGATGTAAAAATGGAAGGCCTGCCCTATGAAGGGGAAAACTGCGAAGGCGGAGACTGGAGCGTCCATTGGAAAGGGCCGGTGTATGTTGAAAATGGCCCCTTGGCAGATTTACTGATTAGTTACACTGCATTTGATACCAGCCACCCGGGCCAGCGCCCTATCCCATCAGTAAAATTTTCCAGCAAAAAGGTCACCTGTCGCGATAACGATGGCAAAGTGGTAATGACCGGTACTATTAACCAGAGAAATTCCAATAAAATCCAGTTAACCGTGAGCCTCGCGCAGAATGCTGCATTTAATTCCCCGGCATTTATTTTTTCTGCTGATGAAATGGGTGCATGCAAAGTCAACGCATCGGGCAATGTGTTTGATTACCCCAATGTAATGACCAGCATTCATACCGGGGCGCTCAACAGCATCAGCCCGGCGCTGGATATTACCCTGGACGATTTGAAAAAAGGATTTAATAAAACTTACAAATTTGATGGCACAGTTGTGGGCATTGCGCCCCTGTGCATGGGCCATCAATTGAAATCAGGCTCGGTAAATTTACGCTATAAATCTGGTGATGAAGACCCAACGGTTGCACTGGATGCATGCTTGCATCTGGCCAAAAATGAAACCCGTGAAATTACTGCACAGGGATCACCTGATGGAGGCAATTATCTTTTCTCATCGAATCCCTCCAATGTATTAACCATTAATCGCCAACAAAAAAATACTGCCAGCATCCTGGGAACCACACCAGGTAAAGGTGATGTCACTGTTGAATACACACGCAATGGAAAAACAGCCAGTACGACCGTAGCTGGTAGCGTTGTTGATCTAGTCAGTATTAATAACGGCAGCGCGATTCCCAAACTTGGGCTCTATGATGTCGAGGGTAAAAAAATTGGTACGACTTACAGTTTTCCCTTAAAGCTTGATCCAGTTGATGGTTATGTGCAGATGACGCTGGAAAATGACGTGCTGGCCAGCGTGGTAAATACCTCCACCAACATTCAAATTCAGCCGGTGAAATTAGGCAAAACGGTAATGCAAGCCAAAACCCTGTGCGGAAGCAAAATTGGCAGCCCGATTCCCATTGAAATTGTTCGCTGCGATGATGAAGTACAGCAGCAACTTCGCACTAAAAAAGAAGCGCACAAACAACGACTGGATACAATAGTTAAGCGCATTACCGGATTAACTGGCGATAGCGAATTTCAACGCGCAGGAAAAGAAATCGCCAAAACCACCACAGAAATGGCGATAAAAACCGGTGAGACCATTATCAACACATTAACATTTAACGAAACCAGACAGATTGAATTCGCTGCGAAAAATGGTATTTTTTTAAGCAAAGAAGTTATCGTCAACGGCAAAGCTCTCGAAATTGCCGGCACCGCTTGGGATGCACTTAATCTTTACAATGATGCAAAAGAAGCCTATGACAATCCCGCTGATCGGGGGGCGACCCTTAAAGCCGCCATAGGTGCAGCCGTGCTAATAAGCCAAAAACAAGCTATTGCCCTCGCTAAAACTTATATCGAAGCTGGGCTCGCAGCGGAAAAATTTGGTCAGGACCTGGGAATTCTTGTCGGAGTTGCTGATCAGCTCGCCGAGTTGGAGCCGCAGCATAATAAATTAATAAAAGAATATATCCACATTAGCGATCACCTCGCCTTCTGCGAAAAATCACCGCCACCACCAAAACCCGACGAACCCAAACCACAACCACCTGAACCCGCACCGGATGATGAAACAGAAATTCCGGTAGAGGAGTTACCGCCGGATGAAATTCCCACCGAGGAAGCACCAGAGCCGGAAGAACCCAAACAACCACCCAAAGAGGAAGACCCGCCGAAAAAAGTTTATGGATTAGCTTGCCGTATCCAGGACTTAAAAGCACCGGGAACCGCACAGGCGCTGCGTGAATTAAAACAACTGTATGTCGCGCAACAGCAATCGCTGGCCAAGGCAAAAGCCGAATTGACTAATTGGCAAACCGCATTGGAGAAAATGAAACTTGCCAATGAAGGAACGGCAACAGAACGCGAGGCAGAATTTTTGAAATTTGAACAGTCGCACCAACAATTCTTACTTAATTCAGCCCAGCAAGGTGCCAAAAGTCTGGAGTTTATGATGGAAACTGAAGAGTGCCCGGAACGTTTAGAAATCAAATTCGATCAGATCAGAGCGCGCTACAACTGATTGAGATCAACTCAGCCCCCAGCGTTGTTTGTCAGGGATGACAGCAATGCTGACTCAAAGAAAAACGCCGGCAATTTTTGCCGGCGTTTTTCTTTTGCTACCTACTATTTTGAATATTCAGCAGATCAACTATTTAATAATTACCGATCTGAATACCGGGCGATTCTGACGATAGAAGCGAACAGCTTGCGGTTCATTTTTCGGCAAGCCTTTTACCACCTTGTTGTAATCGGCAACGGATTTAATATCGCTAAATGCCAACTGGGTAATCACATCGCCCGCTTGTAAACCCGCCTCTGCGGCAGGGCTATCCGGTTTAACATCCTGCACTATCACACCCGCCTCAGCACCACCACGAGTACTGCGATCCAGCGGCGCAACTACCAGCCCTAACACATCCACCGAATTTTCTACCGGCGCGCTGGCGGGGCGTTCAACTGCTTCTTCTGGCGATACCGGTAAAATACCCACAGTTACATTTAATGTCTGCTCTTTACCCTTGCGCACAATCACTACCGGCACTTTGGATTTTGGTGCAGTTCTGCCAACCAGATAAGGCAAGTCACTGGAAGTATGCACATCATTGCCATTAAATTTGATAATCAAATCGCCATCTTTCAAACCGGATTTTGCGGCAGGGCCTTCAGGGTCTGCCTCACTGATCAAGGCACCCATGGGTTTATCAATCCCCAGTGAGCTGGCAAGGTCTTTATCCACATCCTGGATCATCACCCCCAACCAACCGCGATCTACACGACCTTTATCTTTTAGTTGTGCGACTACGTCTTGCGCCAGCGATGCAGGAATCGCAAATGACAACCCGACAGAGCCACCACTGGGTGAATAAATTTGCGAGTTAATACCCACTACCTCACCATCCATATTAAATAGCGGACCACCAGAGTTGCCCGGGTTAATAGCTACGTCAGTTTGAATAAAGGGAACATAATTACTTTCATTATGCGCCGATGGAATACTGCGCCCAATCGCACTCACTATGCCCGCCGTTGCGGAATAATCCAGACCAAAAGGAGAACCGATTGCAACCACCCATTGCCCTACTTTCAATTTCTCATCCTTGGCCAAGGATAGTGTGGGTAAATTTTTCGCTTCGATTTTTAATAGCGCCAAATCCGAACGCTCATCGCTGCCGATTAACTTGGCGGTAAATTCGCGCTGGTCATTCAGAATCACAGTAATGTTATCCATTTGATCTACCACATGATCATTGGTTAACACATAGCCATCATTGGAAATTTTCAATCAGCTGAGTAAAATCAGGCAGTTCAGCTGCAACACTGGAAATAGAAATAAATACCAGACTGAGAACAGCAATAGTGTTCGTCCACTGGCGGGTCAATACTTGCATAGTTAACTCCTTGATCAATAATTCGCTGGCTGCAGCCACCAGGCGCAGCACATACTCGCAACATGAGACTAAACGGAAACTAAAAAATTCCACCCGAACTGTAAAATCCGGGTTAAGAATAATTTGGGAATTGTGGTTAAAAAATGCAAGTCCCGGCGAATAATTCTCACTTCGCCGGGTTTATCTCTGCAAGATTATCTGGGCAGGCCAATTTCCGGTTGCTTACCGGATGACAGGTTTTGTTGCTCAGTCAGTTTTTCCAGTTCGGCAGGGTTAATTCCGGGGTCCGGTTTTTCTGTCGCTTCTTTTGCTGCTTTTTCCGCAGCGGCTTTTTGCTCAGCCTCTTTTATAACGGCGATTTTTTTCTCCATTTCCTTGCGGGTTTGCTCGCTTTCCAAGCGTACGGTAACGCGGCGATTTTTCGCCTGCCCCGCTTTGTTTTGGTTGTTGGCAATCGGAAATTTATCGCCATGCCAGCGGGTGGTAATGTGATCCGCCGCAATACCCTTTTCAATCAAATAACTGGTGACCAGTTCCGCCTGGCGTTGGGATAAAGCCTCGCTCTCTTCCGGCTTGGGTGACTTATCGCTATGGGCATCAATAATGATCCCCAGGACTTTCTGATCCGCTTTCATGTAGCGCACGATTTTATCCAGCTCTGCTTTTGCGGCCTGACTCAACTCCTCCGCCGCGCGGGTGTAACTCAACTGGGTGCGTGACAGTTGGTCAAAGGTATAGGGGATCAGGTTCTTCACACAGGATCTATAACTGGCAAAGGCAGTGCTGAAGTTGCGCGCAGCCAGCCCAACCCGCAGGTTGCTGCCACTGAACATCACATTAGTGCCCTGCTCCAGGCTGGCAGTAATAGTCGCGATTTGTGCCCCGCTGACCTTGAGCGATTGGCCGCTGGACTGGGCCTGGCCGAGATTATTGGAGCTGACATCGGTGCGCCACACCGGCGGTACAGCTTCTACTCGCACTGCTCCATCACCAAATGACTGGGCTTTACCTTTCAACTCCAGCAGTTCTGCAGTACCAGCATTGCGTACCAGGCGCGCACTACCAAAGGCGGCTATCTCATGAGTGAGGCTACAGGCAAAGGCGCCAGATTGCGCCTTCCACTGGGAGTCGGAAAAGTCGGTGATATAGGTTTGCGCTTGGGTAGAAACCGCCAGCGCACCAGACACCAACACCGTCAGGGGTAAGAAAACTCGAGAAACCAACCGCATGAAACAATCCACCCAAAAAAACCACCAAAAACAATTAACCAGAAACAATCTCCAGCAAAGAAACCACCAACAACCAATTCCCAGCGCAATAACTCACATTGCTATTAAAGGAACCTTCCGAGTATAGCTAGCCCTGCTCAAAATGCGCGCAACCGATAAGGCTGCGGAGCCAGTCCGATTTTGGTAGCATGCCGCCATATTTGCCTGTTTTGATTTACTGCTACGGAATCCCCCACCCCATGACCCAGCAATTAACCCTGATCCGCCCCGACGATTGGCATATCCACCTGCGCGATGGCGCGGTTCTGACTCGCACCGTAGGCGACGCCGCAGCCCAATTTGCCCGGGCGATTGTAATGCCCAACCTGGTGCCGCCGGTAATGAACACCGAACAAGCCCTCGCCTACAAAGCGCGTATCCAGGCGGCTCGCCCGGTAGGTAACAACTTTGAGCCATTGATGGTGCTCTACCTGACCGACAATACCGACCCGGCCGAAATCGCCAAAGCCAAAGCAGCTGGAATCACCGCCTGTAAACTCTACCCGGCAGGTGCGACCACCAACTCGGCGTCTGGCGTGACCGATCTGAAAAAGATCTATCCGGTTCTGGAAGCCATGGAAAAAGCCGGTATGCATTTTTTATTGCACGGTGAAGTGACCGATTCGGCTATCGATATTTTTGATCGCGAAAAAGAATTTCTGGATCGCACTTTTAGTCAGGTGGTTAAAAACTTCCCTGCGCTAAAAATGGTGCTGGAACATATCACCACCGCTGATGCCGCTGAGTTTGTTGCAGCCGCACCAGCAAATGTTGCGGCAACAATTACGGCACATCACCTGCTGTATAACCGCAACCATATGCTCGCTGGCGGTATTCGCCCGCATTATTATTGTTTGCCCATTTTAAAGCGCGGCACTCATCAGCAAGCGCTGATTAAAGCAGCGACCAGCGGCAGTCCAAAATTCTTTTTGGGTACCGATTCTGCGCCCCACGCCAAAGACAAAAAAGAAGCTGCCTGTGGTTGCGCCGGTAGTTATACGGCCTATGCGGCGATTGAACTTTATGCAGAAGCCTTTGAAGATGCCAATGCACTGGATAAGCTCGAAGGTTTCGCCAGCCATTTCGGTGCAGATTTTTATGGTTTGCCACGCAATACCGATACCATTACATTAGTGAAACAAGAATGGCAGGTGCCTGATACGCTGAGCTTTAATGAGCAGCCATTAGTGCCTTTGCGCGCAGGTGAAACTTTACGTTGGCAGTTGCAAACTGCTTAAGGGATAGCTGTGAATCCACCTGAAAATATCCGCGACCCCAACTCGCCACTGGCGCAACGCTTTCGCGGTTTTTTGCCAGTGATTGTCGATGTGGAAACTGGCGGTTTTAATTCGCAAACCGATGCACTCCTGGAAATTGCCGCCGTCACCATTCGCATGGATGAAGAAGGCAATCTGCATCGCCATGAAACCTTTGCCTTTCATGTGGAGCCGTTTGAAGGCGCCAACATCGAGCAGGCTGCGCTGGATTTTACCGGCATAGACCTGGATGACCCGGATCGCTTAGCCGAACCGGAATTAATGGTGATGACTGATTTGCTCACGGCAGTGCGCCGCTCGGTAAAAGAAAACGGCTGCACTCGCGCCGTTATCGTCGGCCATAACGCGCATTTCGATTTGAACTTTGTCAACGCGGTGATTGAGCGCTGCAATATCAAACGCAGCCCCTTTCATCCGTTTTCAGTATTCGATACCGCAACCCTCTCTGGCCTGGCGTTTGGTCAAACCGTATTGGCCAAAGCTTGTCAGGTAGCCGGTATTGAATTCAGCAACTCTGCGGCCCACTCTGCGGCTTACGATGCTGAAAAAACCGCTGAGTTATTTTGCCTGATCGTCAATCGCTGGAAAGAATTGGGCGGCTGGTCGCCCAGTGAAGATGAGGGTGATGAAGAGGCGGAGTAAATCGCCCATTCACTTTCATATTCACATTTCCGGGAACGGATTTCATGGCATTTAACATCAAACAATACCTGCTCGATAAACCCGAGGCCATAGAGGATTTTCCCTTTGGCCCCGAGGTCGCCGTGTATAAAGTGCGCGACAAAATGTTTGCGCTGATGAGTGCAGAAAATCAAACTACAGATGCGAAAAATAAAGAAATACGTATCAACTTAAAATGCGACCCGGTGGAAGCAGAACAACTGCGCATGGTGTTCGATGCAGTTATCCCCGGCTATCACATGAATAAAAAACACTGGAATACGGTCATCATCAACGGTTCAATTCCCGACGGGGAAGTAAAACGTATGATCGATAATTCCTATAAGTTGGTGGTAAAAGGCCTGGGGAAAACGGTGGCCAATTTATTACTGGCGAAAGAGAAAGATCGCTAACTATTCGCTCAACCTGGCTAGCGATCTGGATGCAGCTTTTAATTGAAACTAATCGACGGCAAGGCGCCAGGTTCGATGGATAATTTTTCCGCTGGCGCAATGACTTCTGCTACACCTTTGGCAATTAACTTTCCATCCTGATTGTGCGCCTCGCAATCCAGCGTCACCAATTTCACGCGCTCCTTAATTTCCGTAACTGTCAACGTAACCGTAACGGTATCGCCAATTTTTACCGGATGCTTAAAACTCAGGCTCTGACTGCGGTAAACAGAGCCAGGGCCAGGCAAGCGGGTGGCAATAGCGGCAGATACCAGTGCACCGGTCCACATGCCATGGCCGATAGGTTCGCCAAAGGGTGTGCTGGCGGCATAGGTTTTATCCAGGTGCACTGGATTCACATCGCCGGAACAGGCGGCAAACAGGATCACATCCTGCTCGGTTAAGGTTTTGCTGTAGCTGGCGGTTTGGCCCACAGCTATCTCGGTAATTGGGCAATTTTCAAGCAAACTCATAGACTTATCCCTTGGGGCTTGTAAAAAAGACGTACAGTTTAATCCATATCAAGTGCTTTTATTCCTTTCATGCCCAACGGTAGGGGAATCCCGCTGTAAAAACCCCTGAGGGGTTGCTATGCTAGGCCCAGCTTGAAAATAACTACCTAAAACTTGTTAGGGAACCAGTAGGAGCCTGTATGTCCAAGTCACAAAAGTTGTTTGTC
>JAGKWY010000116.1 GCA_021151625.1 Gammaproteobacteria bacterium
GAAGAGTTGAGTTCCCAGGCATTGGAACATTACCTCGCCTGACGGAGCTTTTTCCTTGGTTAATATCGCGCGCAACAAACTCTATTTTTTTGCCAAGCTACCGCTGTTAAACCTCGCCTTTGCGCTGGGTTATTTTTACCTCGCGCAATTTGGCATGATGTACAGCTCGCTCACTTCTAATGTCACTCTGGTATGGCCCGCCGCCGGCTTTGCACTGTTTGGTTTTTTATTATTTGGTTTGCGCGTAGCACCAGGAATTTTTATTGGCTCTTGCAGCGCGAGCTTGCTGATGAACATGGGACCCAATGTTGGTTTCACTTTCACCAGTGTTAGCTTGGCTCTGCTGATGAGCAGTGCTGATGTACTGCAAAGCGGATTAATAGCGCGAATTAATCGCGGCCTGTTCAGTCGCAATCAATTAATTAACTTGCGTCGCGCGCTCTATTTTATTGGCAGTATTTTTCTCTGCTGTAGCATCTCCTCCAGCATAGGCACCAACGCGTTAAATTACCTGGGCATAGTGCCCGACAACGAACTTTTTAAAAGCTGGGCCTTTTGGTGGATTGGCGACAGCATTGGCATGCTGGTAGTAACTTCTTTTCTCGCCTGGGTGCTGGTTCCGCGCATTCGTCACAACAACACCCATGCGCAAGCATTTTTATTGTTGTGTGCCGGTGTTGGTTTAGTTTTATTTTTAGTATCTGCAATTGGCTATCTGGAGCGCAGTGGCTCCTATCACCTGCTCGCGCAAGCGAATCAAGCGCGCCCCTGGTATTTACCCAGTTGGCTACAAATTTCTGCATTGGGAATTGGCTTAACCCTGATTGGTTTACTCACCGCCTATTTGCGCGCACGCCAGAAAAACGATGATTTATTTCGCCAGATCCAGCAAAAACTCGAGCAAGATGTGGAATCCCATACGGAAGCACTGCGCGCCGCTAACGATTGGCTATTGAATGAAATTGTGCAGCGCCAGCAAACCCAGGAGCAATTGCAAGCATCGCAAGCGGCATTAAAAGAACGCGAGCAGCACCTGCGCAGCCTGCTGGATAATATTCCCGACCCCATCTGGTTTAAAAATCTCGAGGGCGTTTACATCAGTTGCAACACTGCCTTTGCGCGCATGCTCGGCAAAACTGAAGATCAGGTCGTGGGCTTCCCCGAGGATCAACTGGTGCGACGCGAACTTTCGGAAGCCTTTCGTTTTAACGATCAACTCGCACTAAAAAACTCGCAGCTGCATCGCTACGAACAGCATATTCATATTGAAGGTCAGGCGGATTATCTGCTCGATATTTCCAAAGTCGCGGTGCGCGATGAACAGGGCAATGCCATGGGCATTTTGGGAATCGGGCGCGATATAGCGGCGCAAAAAGAAGCGGAACAACAATTATCGATTGCTAAAGAAACGGCGGAGGAAGCAACGCGCGCAAAAAGCCGCTTCCTCGCCAATATGAGCCACGAAATTCGCACACCGCTGAACGCGGTACTCGGCTACACACAATTACTGATGCGCGATGAAAAATTTACCGGCAACCAGCGCGAGCGACTCGAATTAATTTTAACTTCCAGCCAGCGCTTGCTCGGATTGATTAACGATATTCTCGATCTCTCCAAAATCGAATCCGGCGTGTTGAATTTGCGCCGCGATTATTTTGATTTGCATCAGGAAGTCATGGATATCCAAACCATCATGCGCGAGCGCGCCACCAACAAAGGCCTGCAGTTAATCACCCAGATTGATTTGCCCGCACCTTATATTGTGCAGGGCGATCGCCAGAAGATTGGCCAGATTTTATTAAACCTGCTCGGCAACGCGATTAAATTTACCCCGCAAGGCAGCGTCAGCCTGCAAGTAATGCCGCTCGCCGAACATAAAATTGAATTTGTGATTGGCGATACCGGCCCCGGCATCGCCGAAAAAGAAATGGCCGATTTATTTGCTGCCTTTAAACAGGGGCAAGCAGGTGAAGATGCGGGAGGAACCGGCCTGGGCCTCGCGCTTTCGCGTCACTTGGCTGAGGGCATGGGCGGCGGCCTGCAGTTATCGAGCGTATTGGGGCAGGGCACATTAGCCTATTTAATCCTGCCGCTGGCGAGCCAAAATATTGCGCTGGAGCAACGCCCCCAGCAGACCATGCATCACCTGGTCGCAGGCAGCCAGTGCCTGGCTCTGGTGGTGGAAGACGACCCGGCCAGCGGCGAGATACTGGTGGACCTAATGCGCCAGATCGGGTGCGAAACCCTGTTTGCACGCGACGGTCATGAGGGCCTGCTGCAATGCGCCAGCCACAACTTCGATATTATTTTTACTGACATCCGCATGCCCGGTATCAACGGTCTGGAGATGCTACGCAGGCTGCGCGCCCAACCGGGTTATCAGGCTACCCCAATTGTCGCCGTCTCCGCCTCCAGCCTGGAACACGAACGTGCCTTTTATCTGGCCGAAGGCTTTCAGGATTTTATCGGCAAGCCCTACGCCTTTGAGGACATATTCAAAGCCCTGCGCCGCTTTACCGGGGTCAGTTTTGAGGGTGAGGAAACTGTTTCAGCTCCTGCCAATACTGTCTCTGAAGAAGCGCAGGCAGATATCGCCAGCGTTAAACCCGAACTGGAGGAACTTGCCCGCCACGCCGCCAGTGGCGATATGAGTAGCAGTAAGAAAATCATCCTCGCCCTGACACCCGCCCAACTGGGTAGCCAACGCCAGCAGCAGTTGCTTAATGCCCTGCGCCAATATGATCTGGAGCGGATTGAGAAGCTGGTGCATATATGGCTGGGCGAAAGCGCCTAAGCTGCCCGCCACATTAACTGACCTGTTTGCACTCGGCCCATTTGCTGTAAAGCCGATTGCTTTTTCAGCAGTGATGCGCTAAATTATCCATAAATATTAATTATCATATTTATTGCGAGCAATCCGTGTCAGATTCAAGGTTTTCGGTCAACGACCACCCCCATCGCCGCTTCAACCCCTTAACCGGGGAGTGGCTGCTGGTTTCTCCTCATAGAACCAAGCGCCCCTGGCAGGGCCAGCAAGAGTTAAACCAATGGCCGGACAGCCCTGCCCACGACCCCAAGTGCTATTTGTGCGCGGGCAACGAGCGCATTGGCGGCGAGCACAACCCCAAGTACAAAACCACCTTTGTCTTTACTAACGACTTTGCCGCATTGATGCCGGAAGTACCCGCTGCGCCAGCCACCAGCGATCCACTGTTCCAGATCCAGTCCGAACAGGGCACCAGCCGCGTTATCTGTTTCTCGGCCGATCACAGCAAAACCCTGCCGCTGCTGTCCGATGAGGAGATGCAGGCGGTGATCAGCACCTGGATGCACGAAGCAGCTGACCTTGGCCAGCGCTATGCCAGTGTGCAGATCTTTGAGAATAAAGGCGCCGTTATGGGCTGCTCCAACCCCCATCCCCATGGGCAAATCTGGGCGCAGGACCATGTCCCCACGCTGGTTGCCAAAGAGGAGGAACAGCAGCAGCAATTCCTCGCCACTCAGGGAAAATCCCTGCTGCTGGACTACGCCCAAAAAGAATCGGCCAATGGCGAGCGGGTAGTAGTGGAAAATGATGACTGGCTGGTAGTCGTACCCTTTTGGGCTGCCTGGCCGTTTGAAACCCTGCTGCTACCCAAGCACAAGCTGGCGCGCATCACTGATTTGAATGAGCAGCAACAGCTGAGTCTGGGCCAGATACTGCGCGACCTGACCGCGCGCTACGACAACCTGTTTGAATGTTCCTTCCCTTATTCCATGGGCTGGCATGGCGCGCCTTTTGGTGAAAAAAATATTGATCACTGGCAATTGCATGCGCATTTTTATCCGCCGCTGCTGCGCTCTGCCAGTGTGCGCAAATTTATGGTGGGCTATGAAATGCTGGGCGAACCCCAGCGCGATATATCCCCGGAACAGGCCGCTGCGCGCTTGCGTGAGCAGAGCTCCGTTCACTTTAAAAACCGATAAGCGCTTCAAAAATAAAGAAGCACTTCAAAAACAAATAACGTTTACAACAAAAGAATAAGGCGATAGGTAAAAAGCCCATGAACACCCTTTCTGCAGCACGTGTTAGCGAACTCTTCAGCGAATTTTTCGGCAGCCAGCCACAGGCATTGGTACAGGCACCCGGGCGCGTCAACCTGATCGGCGAGCACACTGATTACAACGGCGGTTTTGTATTGCCCGCGGCCATCAACTACCACACCTATATCGCCCTGAGCCCGCGCACTGACCGTGTGCTGCGCGTTATCGCCTGGAACTTTGATCATGCCGAGGTAGAAATTCCGCTTACCGAAGCGCAACAGGAAGACGAGCAACACAGCTGGTCCAATTATATTCGCGGCGTAGTGCAGCAACTCTGCCGCGCCGGCTTCAGCCTGGCCGGTGGCGATTTGTACGTCGCCGGCGACCTGCCTGCCGGCGCAGGCCTGAGCAGTTCGGCCTCGTTGGAAATGGCGGTGATTCGCGCGTTGCTCAGCCTGAGCGGCGAGACTATCGACCCCACCAAAGCAGCCCTGTTGGGTCAAGCCGCAGAGAACCAATTCGTCGGCTGCAACTGCGGCATTATGGATCAGCTGATCTCGGCCCGTGGTGCAGTTAATAGCGCCCTATTGATTGACTGCCAGGACCTCTCCACCCGCGCCGTTACCATGCCTTCCGATTGGGAAATTCTCATAGTCCACAGCGGCGTTAAACGCGGCCTGGTGGACAGCGAATACAACCAGCGTCGCCAACAGTGTGAGCAGGCAGCGGCCTACTTTGACCAAAGCTCCCTGCGCGCCGTTAACCTGGCTGAATTACTGGCCGCCGAAGGCAAGCTCGACGACCTCAGCTTCCGCCGCGCACGCCATGTTCTCACTGAAAATGCCCGCACTTTGGTGGCAGCGGATGCGCTCGCCAGGGGCGATCTGAGCACACTGGCACGCGTGATGGGCGAATCGCACAACTCCATGCGCGACGACTTCAATATCACCACTACTGCCATCGACCGCTTGGTGGAGATTATCGCTGAAGCAGGCAAAGGCCAGGCGGGTGTGCGCATGACTGGTGGCGGCTTTGGCGGCTGTGTGGTTGCCGTAGCCCCGGCAGCGGTCATCCCGCAATTGATGGATGCTGTTAACCGTCGCTACGAGCAGGAAACCCAATGCAAACCCACCCTGATTCCGGCCAAAGCCAGCGCTGGCGCCTTTAGCGGATAAGGTTTAACACGACTTTTTATCAATTTCCAAGCCAGGCAAAACCCGTTACTACCATTTTTTAACCTAGGCTTTTTGCAATCGCGACACGCTTTTTTTGCAGCGACTCGCATTAAGCCATTGACACTTGCAGCTGATTTAATAATCATATAAATGATATTTTATTATCAATAACTATAACAGTACGAGGAAAGAGAGAATGAAACACTCAAGAATCAACCTGCGTCATACACCCCTGTTCCTGGCTCTGGGCCTGATCAGCGGCATGGCCAATGCACAAACGCAACAAAGCAAAGATGACCTGGTAGAAGAAGTTGTAGTCACCGGTAAGTTTGCCAAAAGCTTGCAGTCCGCCATGGACATCAAGCGCAACTCAGCGACAGTAGTTGAAGCCATTTCTGCCGAAGATATCGGCCAGTTGCCCGATGTTTCCATCAGCGACTCCTTAAAACGCCTGCCCGGTTTGGCGCAAGACCGCGACCGTGGCAACGGCAGCCAGATCTCCATCCGCGGCATGGGCGGTATGCTCGGTTTTACCACCCTGAATGGCCGCGAAGTGGCGATTCTGGAAGAGACCCGCAATATCCGTTACGACCAGTTCCCGTCTGAGCTGATCAACGCCGCGCAAGTGTATAAAACCCCGCAAGCCTCTATCGCCGAAGGTGGCGTATCCGGCAGCGTCAACCTGAACACCATTAAACCGCTGGACTACAACGAAACCAAAGTAGTTGTGGATGCGCGCGCTACCTCCTTCTCTTTGGGTAAAGACATTGATGACGCTGCCAGTGATGGCATCGGCAAGCGCTTTAGCATTTCCTATATCGACCAGTTCCTCGATGACACCCTGGGCGTTGCCATTGGCTACTCAGGTCGCTCCGAGCCTATCGCCACCCAGCGCGCCGAACTGTGGAACTACGGTGATACCTGGCACAACACCCAATGGAACGACAAACTCGGTGCCAATGTTATTGCTCCCTGGGGTGGTTCAGCCCTGGTACGCGGTGGTGAAGACGAGCGCAAAGGGGTGATGGGTGCCATCCAGTGGAAACCTACCGAAAACCTCGAAATCGCCTATGACGGTTTCTGGTCTGCCTTTGATATCGCCGAACAACAACGCGGTTTTGATTTCCAGATCAGCAATGCCTACGCCAACCAGTGGGATCTGCTTGAAACCACCCCGACTGCCTATACCAACACCGATCTGGGTGCCAACGCAGTTGACCTGCTTTCCGGCACTGTTGGCCTGAGCAGCCTGCGCAACCTGAACGAAGAATATGTGCAGGACGACGAGCTCACCAGCCACGGCCTGAATGTTAAGTGGACCCAGGACCTCTGGACTGTTGCCGGAGATATAGGCGTATCCGAAACCAGCCGCGACAAGCGCTGGGCATCCATCCGCAGCACTATCAACAACCCTGGCCGCGCTACCTTTGGCGCCACTGATGATGGCCGTATGACCTTCGACCTGCTGGATGTGGACCTGACCGATCTGGCCAGCAACAGCATTGGCGATATTCAGGTACAACCGGAAGCCGAAGGCGGCGACAAACTGACCTCTTTCAAGCTGGACGTACAGCGCGACCTGGAAGTGGGCATTCTGCAAGCAGTAAAAGTCGGCCTGGCCAGCTCCAGCCGCGACAAGTTTGAACACAGCCAAATCTGGACCCAAAGCGTGACCCAGAACGCCGGAACCACAATTCCAGCCAATGCTGTTGTCGATGCAAAAAGCGCCAGCTACTGGAGCGATTTGCCCGATTACCTGAGCCTGGATCGCGGCGCTCTGATCAGCCATTACTTCGGCAGCCTGAAAAACCCGAGCCCGGGCGATGCGGATGATCTGATCGCCAGTTGGGACGTGAGTGAAGATATTTTCGCCCAATATGTGCAAGTGGACATGGCTACTGAAATCGCCGGTATGTCACTGACCGGTAATATCGGTGTACGCAATGTCGATACTGAGACCACTTCCAGCGGCTATCAGCAAGGTGAGGATGTTTGGGTAGAAGTAACGCCCGGCAACTGGCAGCCACAGCAAGTAGTGGAAGCTATTTCTGTCGATCACGATTACAACGATGTATTGCCGAGCACCAACTGGACCCTGGGTATCACCGACGAGCATTTGCTCCGCTTTGCTGCGGGTAAAACCATGGCACGTGCGCCAGTAAATATGATGAGCCCAAGCCTCAACCTGAACCAGGACCTGTGGGGCTCCAATCCGGGCGAATCCACCTCTGGCAACCCAACCCTGGACCCTTTCCGCGCCGATCAAGCTGACCTGGCCTACGAGTGGTACTACGCCGAAGGTTCACAGGTAGCCGTCAACCTGTTCTACAAAGACCTGGAAAGCTTTATCGCCCGCGCCGCCGACGCTGAAACCGTGGTTAGCAACGGCAAAGAATACAAGGTATCGCGCCCCATCAACGGCAGCGGCGGTTATATCCGCGGTTACGAATTGTTGTGGCAACAATCCTTTGAGTTCTTGCCTGCGCCGTTTAACGGTTTGGGTATTTACACCAACTACTCGCACAACGAATCCAACGTTGAGCAATTTGTACCGCTGTATAGCGACTACAAAGCCCAGTTGACCGGTTTGTCGGAAGACGTAGCCAACTTCACCCTCTGGTACTACCTGAACGGGTTTGAAGCGCGCACCTCTTACAGCTACCGCAGTGCCTTCCAACGCGACATCAACCTGGTGATGGGCGAAGAGGGTATGAACGATGCTGAAGGTTACTGGGATTTAAGCTTGTCCTATGAGATCAACGACCATTACAAGGTTTCTTTCCAGGTGCAAAACCTGACCAACGAACCTTACAAAACCTATGGTCTGGAATCCAACAACCCGGCGCACATCAACAAGTATGAAGAGTTTGGTACGCGCTACTCGATTGGTTTGAACTGGAAGCTGTAATCGCACAGCAACCGCGCTTTACTTTTTATTGTGGACTATCTCTCCTTATTTGCGGCTGCTTCGGCAGCCGCTTTTTTTCCGCACCTGCGCAAAACATCAGAGAGCAAACCATAATTAAGCACCCCGCATAACAATGACAACGAAAACGATTGAGGCAATGAGATGAAGTATTTGGTGTACAAAAAAATCTGGCTCGCCGCCGCAGTGATTTTTTTGTTCGGTCAATCGGTATTTGCTGACGAGCGTTTCTATACCGGCGCCGATTTATCCTACGTTAACGAACTGGAAGCCTGCGGTGCCAGCTATCGCGAGCAAGGCAAGAAGGTCGATCCTTTTGCACTCTTCGCCAGCAAAGGCGCGCAACTGGTACGCGTGCGCCTGTGGCACAACGCCGACTGGACCAATTATTCCGATCTGGAGGATGTGACTAAAACCCTGCAGCGCGCGAAAGACAACAAGATGAAAACCCTGCTGGATTTTCATTATTCCGACACCTGGACTGATCCGGAAAAACAATTTATTCCCAAAGCCTGGGCACAGATTACCGATACCAACGAACTAGCCAAAGTGCTTTACGATTACACCACTGAAACCTTAGCGGCGCTGGATAAAAAAGGCCTGCTGCCCGATATGGTGCAGGTGGGCAACGAAACCAATATTGAAATTTTGCAGCAAGAAAAAACACTTGTGCACGGCATTCCCAATTGGCAGCGCAACGCCACGCTATTTAAGAGCGGTATCAAAGCCGTGCGCGATTACAGCAAAAAGGCAAACCAAAAAATTGAAATTGTGTTGCATATCGCCCAACCGGAAAATGCACTCTGGTGGTTTAAGCAAGCCAAAGAAAATGGCGTGACTGATTACGATATTATCGGCTTGTCCTATTATCCCCAGTGGTCCGAATATAAATTACCGCAATTGCCCGAAGCGATTCGGGAATTAAAAGCCACCTATCAAAAAGACGTGATGATTGTGGAAACCGCTTACCCCTGGACGCTGAAAAATTTTGACAAGGCCGGCAATGTACTCAATAAAAAAGCGCTGCAACCCGATTTCCCTGCTACCGCTAAAGGCCAGCTGATGTATTTGCTAACCCTGACCCAGTTAGTTAAAAAAGCGGGCGGACTTGGCGTCATCTACTGGGAACCCGCCTGGGTGAGCACACGCTGCAAAACATTATGGGCGCGCGGTTCACACTGGGAAAATGCCAGCTTCTTTGATGCCACCCGCCACAACAATGCACTGCCCGCGTTTTTATTTTTCAACGCGCAATACACAAAATAAATTAATCAACCTGACCGACGAGTGAGAGATATGAAATTACAACAACTAGCCGCGCTCAGCCTGTGTGGATTTATCGCTGCCTGCAGCCAGAATTCACAACCACCCACGCAAGTAGTTGTCGATAGCAATTACAATGCAAATTGGGAATTTTTTCGCAGCGATAAAGTGCTGGACCTCGCCAGTGCCCAACAGCAAACCCAATGGGAAAAAGTGCAACTGCCGCATACCCCAAAAATCGAACCGCTGATTGTGAATGATCAATTCCAGGGCGATGCCTGGTACAAAAAAACTATCGCCACTGATAAAAGTTGGAAAGGCAAACAAATTACACTGAAATTTGAATCGGCCATGAATGTGGCCGAGGTCTGGTTGAACGGCGAAAAATTAACAACGCACGTGGGCGGTTATTTGCCCTTCAGTGTTAACCTAACTGAAAAATTAAAATGGGACTCCAGCAATGAATTGTTAGTGCGACTGGATAACCGCGACAATCCCGTTACCGGCCCCAAGCCACTTAAAGATTTGGACTTTAATACCTATGGCGGAATCTATCGCCATGTAATTTTACAAATCGACAATGACCTGCACATTAGCGATGCAGTTGCAGCAGGCAAAACTGCAAGCGGTGGTATTTTTGTGCGCTACCCGAAAGTGACTAAAGAGCAAGCCAGCATCAGTGTGCAAACCCATTTGGTGAATGCTCATATCGACCCCAAACAATTTCGCGTAGTGCAGCGCTTAATGGATGGCGACAAAGTGGTAGTGGATCAAACCAGCCAGTTGCAAAGCATTAAAGGTAACAGCGATAGCGAAAACACTATCGAATTGGTGTTAAACAATCCCAAACTCTGGTCGCCCAAAGCGCCAAATTTATACCAACTGGTAACACGTATTTATGATGGTGATTCACTGGTAGATGAGCAGAGCACACGCATTGGCATCCGCGAATTTAAATGGGTCGATAACCAATTATTTATCAACGGCGAAAAAACCTTCTTGCGCGGCGTGAATCGCCATCAGGAATATCCTTACGTGGGTTACGCCACGTCCGATGCAGCAGAGTATCGCGATGCGGTAAAAATTAAATCCGCTGGTTTTGACTATGTGCGTCTCTCACATTACCCGCACTCGCCCGCTTTTATGGCGGCTGCCGATGAATTGGGTTTGGTCTTGTTAGATTCTATTTTGGGCTGGCAATATTTTTCTGAAGATCCCGCCTTCCAGGCACAAGTCCAGCAAACCTGCCGCGATTTAATTCGCCGCGATCGCAACCACGCCTCAGTGATGGCTTGGGAATGTTCGTTGAATGAATCATGGATGAGCGAACCCTTTATCGACTCACTAACTAAAATTATTCACGAAGAATATCCTAACTCCATTTCGGCCGGTTGGCAGGAATATGGTTACGATATTTATTTGCAAGCGCGCCAGCATCGTTTAGAGCATTACCATACGCCCACCAAACCTTACATAGTGAGCGAATACGGCGATTGGGAATACTACGCCATGAATGCCGGCTTAAACCAAACTGCCTGGGCGAATTTATTGCAAGCCGACCGAAGCAGCCGCCAATTGTTGAGCGATGGCGAAACGCGTTTATTGCAGCAAGCCGCAAATATTCAGGAAGCACACAACGACAATTTCAATACGCCCGCATTTGCCGATGGTTTCTGGGTAATGTTTGATTACAATCGCGGCTATGCACCGGATTTGGAAAGCTCGGGCATTATGAGCATTGATCGCCTGCCCAAGTACAGTTACTACTTCTACCAAAGCCAGCGCGACCCGAGTGAAGCTTCAAATAAATTTGTACATTGGCGCTAAGGTAGTTGCAGAACACAAGGTATTCACACCCGGCGCCCCGGCGAAACTTAAGCTGACCCTGGACAACAGCGGCAAGGCGCCGCAAACCGGCGTAAAAGATGTGGTATTTGTTTACGCCCAATTACTAGACGCAAAAAATAATCCAGTTACCGCCAATAATATTGCGATAAATTTTTCGCTCGAAGGTAATGGAAAATTAATTAGCCCGGCCACAATAACCACAAGCGGTGGTTATGCCAGCGCACTGGTTGAGGTGGGTGACTCACTGGCCAATTTAAAAATCAGTGCATCCACAGACGCATTGGAAACTGCCAGCCTGTTACTGGAAACAAAATAGATTGTATTAACCCCGCCAAGCGGGGTTAATTTACAACTGCGCCAACCCCAACTCCGTGAGTGGTTTTATTTTGGCTTGACGCCAGGCGTGTGACGCATTTTTCTGGATGAAGTCTTTATATTGTTTTTGCAAGTCCGGTTGCATCATCGTCTGGTGCAGCTGGACGAGTAACAAAGCCGCATCCAGCGCAGCCAGATATTCACCCGCCAGGGTTGCTTGTTTAAAGCCCTGTTCGGCTTGCGCTTGCGCATCCTGCAATTTATTTTGCTCCCAAAAAATTCTGGCTTTCATCACCCACTCAGCGCCGGATAATATTTTTTCTTGCGCAAATACTTGCTGGGCAGATTCCCAACGCTGCTGGCTAATGTATAAATTCACCAAATGTTCCTGCGCGCGCTCTTTAACCCAGGCGTCTTGCTCCGGCTTAAAACGCGCCAGTGCGGCGCGATAAAAGCTTTCCTGTTGCGCCGGCTCTTGCGCAAACATGCCGGCAATATCATCCAGCAGCGCCTGGCTTTCACCGGGAAATTCATAGCGCTCTACCATGGCTCTGGCTTGCGCCAAATACTGATCGCGCTTTACTGGCTGCTTGAACTTATGACTGAAAACGGCAAGCGAACGCAGCACTTGTGTTTGCTGCTCAGGCGCGTTGGCCAGCTGTGCTTGCTTCAGGGCCTGCAATAAAGATTGCTCCAACTCGGTAAAATTTTTCTGTTGGTATTGGATGCCGGCATAGCAGTGCAGAATCTGGCTTTGCAAAAAAGGGGCAACGGCAGAATCCACCAGCGCCATCGCTTTACCCATTAATTGCCTGTTCAATTCATTTTCCTGACTGTCCAGACTGGCGTTAGCCTGGATCACCAGGGCGAGGGTTTCGTAGATAATTGACCTGGCTGCCTTTGCATTTTGCTCCAACTCTTTGGCTTGCAAACGCGCCCAATGTACATCGCCTTGCATAAACAAGTTATCGATTAATTGGTGATGGATCGCCAGTTCTTGCGGGTATTGGTTGTGCAGCAGTTTTAATTGCGCATCAATCAAACGCCGGTCTTTGCTCTGCCACAATAATTTCACCGGCGCTAATTTTGTTAGCAGCTGCTGTAATTGCAGCGCTGCGTCTTCCGCAGAATTCGCAGTGATATACCCCTGCCATTTGTAACCACTTCCCTGTAAGTAATAGGCGAGATTAACCTGCGCCCCACTCAGCCAGAGGCGGCCAGCAATGAGAATATCCGCCGCTTTCGTTTGCTGATAACGGGCAAAAAAATGCTCTGGTGCTGCCAGTAATTGTTCCGGGTTAGCTGTGGATGGGAGTAGGGAAATCTCCAGCGGCGACGCGCCTCCCACAAGGGCCGCTTGCATGGCGCCAGCCTTTTGCACTGCACCAGGGCTGGCATCCACCGCAAACGGGGCCAAAACAATAACCGGCGACCTGCGCTCTGTGCCGCCCGGCTCGGCGAGCAACGCAAACACCGCGCCGGTAACCAGCAGCAAGGCTGCTGCCACAGCCCAGCGCCACCTGGATACAAAACTGACCGCATGTATTTTTGGTGCTGCCGTTGTGCCTGAATGCGAGCGGTGTTCTGCTGCTGGAATTGGTTCTGCATCCGGGGAAAGCTCAACCTGCCATTGATAACCCTTTTTGGGGTAGGTCTTTATTGCCGCCTCACCAAAGAGCGCGCGCAAATTACTGATCGCCTGAAAGACCGCTTGTTCCGAAACTACTTTGCCAATCCAGACATTATCCAGAATCGCCTCTTTGCTAAGTACCTGCTCAGGTGTGCTCAGGAAAAAGGCCAGCAAACGCGCTTCATTATTGCGAATGGCGACATCCTGCCCCGCGCGGGTCAGAATCAGCGTGCGGCTATTGAAATGAAAATCGAGGAAGTAGTAATCCATCTAACAGGCATCTTGTTATTAACGTGAAGAGTTATCGGGCCAGGGCGGCGGCAGTCTACCCGCTTTTGACCAGCGACTTGCGCGATTTGCAGCAATGCCAGCCGCTTAAAAATCTATAAATTTTCTATAAAACCCACAATCTAGGAAAACCCTAGGATTTTTCTTCCCGACTGGCGTTTTATTGCGCTACTGCCTGTGCCCCCTCACCACTGGCAGAACGCCTTCTTCATCCCGTAGACGCAATCAAGGACTCTTTATGATTTCAGGTTTTACCCCTACTCGCTGCTGGTCTGGTATAGCGCTGGCGCTGCTGGTTAGCGCTCCGGCTTTTGCTGCAAAGAAATATATCGAACCGATCATGGTGAATATCCCTGCGGGCGAAATTACCTTGCAAAGTCCAATGCTGCTTCCGCCACCCGCACAATCCTCTCACAGCAACAGCGAGCCGATGCCGCCGCCGCAACAGGTCAGCATCAAGCCATTTCGTATGGGGAAATACGAAGTCACGCTTAAGGAGTTCGGCAGATTTATCGCCGCCACTCATTACCAGCCGCCAACCCAATGTATGCAAATGAAGGACAAACAATGGTTTGGGTTAATGCCAGCCAACTGGGCTAAACATAGCCACTCACCGGGTGAGTACGGGCCAGTGACCTGCATAGGTTGGCCAGCCGCTGAGGCCTATGCTCAGTGGTTGAGCAAGGAAACCGGCAAACACTATCGTTTGCCGAGCGAAGCCGAATGGGAATATGCGGCGCGCGCTGGTACAACCTCAGCTTACTTCTGGGGCGATGACCCGGAGCAGGCCTGCCACTATGCGAATATTGCCGACCATTCTGCCAACGAAGCGGTCAAGCGCGATTATGACGGACTGGAATACGCCGGCGCCTGGACGCGCCAGACCTGTGACGATGGCACCGGCTACGCCAGTATTGTGGGTAGCTATGAAGCCAATGCTTTTGGTTTGCATGACATGATTGGCAATATCGGTGAATTCACTGCCGATTGCTACAACCCAACTGTCTCGGAAAACAATGCCGATGGCAGTGCACGTACCGATGGCGAATGCGACAAACGCATAACCCGCGGTGGCAGCTGGCATTGGTCACCAATGGCGTTGAATATGCGTGGCAGCATGCCCGCCGATTACCTGCGCGCATCTGCTTTGCTGGGCTTTCGTCTGGTAGAGGAGCTGGATGCAACACATCCCTGTAACCTTCAGGACTCATCAGCCTGTAAAAAGTTGACCAATAAAAATCCGTTTGCGCGGGAGTTGGCAAAAGCTCGCAAAAACCACCATAAAACTGCAACAACCAAACCGCAGACTTAAACGCTCGCGAATGGACATAGGCCAGTTGATGTTTCAGCTATCAATTGGCCGTGCAAATCATCCAGTGTTTACATTGGAGTTATTTCGAAAACTCTTTTTTAGAACCAGAAAGTCTCACGCCGCTATGTTTATACATAAAAAATGAGAACCAAAAAGCAGATTTTGCGCGCCAGCCCCGGTAGATTGAACAGACATCAACAAATACCGGTTTAGATTTAAAAATACAAAATAACCGGAAGAAATTGCATAAAAACGCATTCTTATTAGAACAAAATTACAAACTGAAGTTGTTGTGAGTTAGCGCACCTCTCCCTGTGTTAATCCGACAGCCCCAATTCAGTGGACAACACCAAACCCAGTTTCGGCAAATTACCTATCCATTCCTTGTGCTTCCTGCACCGGGCTGGTGTTGCGCTATCGCTTTGCGTTTTACCCATTGATTTCAGGCTCACTACAACAACAATGGAACCATCATGAAAACCTTACTCGTCTATGCACACTTGCTCGCTGCCTGTGTCTCTGTGGGAATCCTGCTGCTGCAAGATCTCGCACTCGCCAAAACCCGCGGCAATCCGCTGCCGGAAAAAATGGTGCACGACCTGCGCACCGCTGCCGACATTATGTTTGCTGCGCTGGTAGTACTTTGGGTCACGGGTTTGGCATTAGTGATTGTTGGCTATCTGGACAACCCGCAACAGTATTTAATGAACCCCAAACTCTGGGCCAAATTTACCGTGGTCTCCATACTCACCCTGAATGGATTACTGCTGCATTATTTCAGTTTCCCACGCGTGGTTTCCCAGGCAGGATTGCTCGGCCGCTCACCGCTGGAGCAATCGCTGATCGCCACAACCGGCGCAATTTCTTCTACCTCCTGGTTATTTGCTTGCTTCCTCGGCATTGCTCGCCCCTGGAATTACACCGCACAATATGAATTTGTGATGCTGGTGTATGCGGCGCTGGTGATAGGTGCGGTGATTGTTGCCTGCAAAATTATGCACAGCTTGCGCGTACAGGAACCACCGCTATTAACTGACCGAGTACAAGTGAACGCTCGCCACTAGTTTCGCCAATGCCCTGCGTAAACCGATTACGCAGGGCATAAACCTGATCACAATTCTTTGCACTCGCATTCGTTGAAATACTTTATATTGCCCGGCAACAAAAAATTATAATTTCATTGCGGCAATATATTTGGTAAATGCTCCTGTTACTCAGCATAAGAGAGCGAAGCAACCAATGCGTATATCCAACTACTATGTCATCTTCTGTTTGTTTTTTTTATTTCCTCTTGCGCAACCCGGTTATGCAAAACCTGAATGCACCCCACATTTGGGCAATGCCTATTTACGTCATTGCCAAACATGGGCGACGAGCATTGAAGACCAGCGCAAAGCCGATTTGGGTAATGGCTATTTTTTAAATCCCATTATGGCAGGTGATCATCCGGACCCGAGCGTGCTTAAGGACGGCGATGATTACTACATGACCTTTTCGTCGTTCGAGGCCTACCCCGCACTAACGATCTGGCACTCCAAAGATTTGGTGAACTGGCAACCTATCGGCCCCGCGTTAACTAAATATATTGGTAGCATCTGGGCGCCGGAGCTGACCAAACACAATGACCGCTACTACCTGTACATTCCCGCAAAATTACCCGGCAATAACAATATCTATGTCATCTGGGCCGATAATATTCGCGGCCCCTGGTCAGAACCGGTTGCACTGAATAATGATCGCATCGACCCCGGCCATATTGTTGGTGAAGACGGCAAACGCTATTTATTTTTATCCCACGGTGATCGCGTACAACTTAGCGATGATGGTTTAAAAATTCAGGGCGAGATGAAGCACGTTTATGATGGCTGGCAATACCCGGAAGAGTGGGATGTAGAAAGTTTTGCGCAGGAAGGTCCCAAGATGATGAAACACGGCGAGTATTTTTATATGACGCTCGCACTCGGCGGCACCGCCGGCCCACCCACTGGCCATATGGTTGTGTCTGCGCGCTCCAAATCCATTCACGGCCCCTGGGAAAACTCACCCTACAATCCAATTATTCGCACGCAATCTGCCGCCGAAAAATGGTGGTCAAAGGGCCACGCAACCTTGGTGGAAGGCCCACTCAGCAGCGAGCAAAAACCTGACTGGCACATGATGTACCACGCCTACGAAAATGGCTTTCATACACTCGGCCGCCAGGCGATGATGGAACCGATTGAATGGACTAGTGATGGCTGGTTTAAAGCCAAAGATGTTGATGTCGGCAAACCTATTCGCAAACCAAAATATCACGCGCGCAGTGAGGAAAAAATAATTCACGGCATGGCGCTGTCCGATAATTTTTCCACCAATAAATTTGGCATTCAGTGGAGTTTTTTTCGCGGTGACATCACTGAAAACCAACGTGTAACCTATCGCAATAACACGCTCGAATTAACCGCCAAAGGTACTTCACCGGCGGATACATCCCCGCTCACTTATTTAGTGGGTGACCAGGCTTATCAATTCGAAGTGGATATGGACATTGACCCGGAAGCACAGGGCGGTGCTCTTTTATTTTATAACGATAAACTCTACGCCGGAGTGGGCATTAATAAAAATGGCATGGTGTTGCATCGCTATGGTATGGATCAACGCACCACACCCAAACCGGCGGGAATGAATAATAAATTGCGAATTCGCGTCACCAACAATCGCCACATACTCACTATTCACACCAGCACCGACACCGGAAAAACCTGGGTGAAATACGGAGTGCAAATGGATGTATCCGGCTATCACCACAATGTCGCTTACGGCTTTATGAGTTTGCGCCCGGCAATTTATGCAGCAGGGAAAGGCAAGGTGCGCTTTAGCAATCTGGTATATCGCGCCTTGCCATAAACAATCCCGTTTATTAATGCTTGCAGAATCAATTTTATCCTTTGATAAAACATAGCTAGAATCAAGTTGCCCATATTGGGCAACTTGAATAAGTGAAAGTTAGTAACGGATTTCACTTACCCAGCATTATTATTTACAGGATATAAATATGATTTTTAAAAAGGTTTTTATTGTTGCCAGCGCGCTTATCGGCATGAGCATTAGCTTTCAATCAACTGCACAGCAAGACATGCCGCCAACACTGCCAATTTTTCCCCAAAGTGGTGAATACCTTGACGTGCAAGAGTTTGAT
>JAGKWY010000211.1 GCA_021151625.1 Gammaproteobacteria bacterium
TTTGATGGGCGTTGGTGGCAAACAGGATTGGGGCCAAATTGCGGTAGATGCATTTGGTAATGCGGCTGCTAATGGAATAGTTGAAGCCTCTATGGGCGGCGGCTGGGGTGCCTTTGGTCAGCACATGGATGCCAATGGCAAGATGGTAGACAACCAAAGTCGTCGTCAGATGGCTGTGGCTGGCGCTGCCCAAGCGTTAAAGGAATCCAAGCGGGTTAAAACTCGCAACGAAATGCTTGCAAAACAACTTGGGGTGAATCCAAACGATATCCGAAACGTTTCATATAACCCTAACGGGAACCCTGGTGCGGTAAATAGCTTGGAAGCAGCATCAGGTACCTTGCTGAAGCAAGGGGTCTCGTTATCGGTATTGGCTGATCAATTGCAAAATGACCCTGATGCATGGAAAAACTTCATGGATCAGCTATCGAAGGACGGGCCGGAATCTGCCTTGTACGCTGCAGTCGGAGGCGAATACATTTGGCCGTCTGAGGGTATTGATGCTGGATCCATTAGTGCCAATAAAGAACAAATTATTAAAAATCTTCTGGTGAAATCAGAATTTGCTTTGGATTTATCACAGCGAAGTTTGGATATTTTGAGTGGTCAGCAGTCGGGTAACTACACCTATAGTGACTACGTCGGAAGGTTCGAAGAAAAACACATCATCGCAGCGGTGTCCGGTGACTTTAATGATGACTCTTTATCGTCAATCCCCTTCTCCGCACCAGGACCAGGACTTCGTTCAGATCACAGGCTGGCTGTTGAAGGTAGAGTATTAGCAGGTTTAGGCACCATGTTCAGCGCAGAATCTAGCGCACGTAATGTGGCAGTAAATCGTATGAGCCTCTGGGATAATCCTTTGGTTGGACCAGCAGTGGTGACAACGATGGCTGGCCTAGCAGAAGCGATCTCTTCCATGGAGTCAGGATTGGGCCGACTAAAAGAGCTGAGCAATATTGTTAACCCTGATATTCACAACAATGTTGTTAGAAAAATCCTGAATGAAACAGTCGGAGATGTTTTAACTGTTGGCTATAAAGCGGCCTATAGCAGCTTAAAGCGCATGCCACTCGCACAAAAAATGCTTACGAATGATGCGATGACAGGTATTCTGGGTGAGTTTGCGGTGAAAAAGGTATTCCAGGCATCCGGATTATTTGAATCAGTGTCCTCTGATTTAAAGAATGGTTCAAATCATGGTATTGACCTGATTGCTAAAACCAAATCCGGAGACTATGTCCCAATCGAAGTTAAAACCTCGGCAGTATCAGGTCAGCGATGGTCAAGATTGCTTGACGGGCAAAATATGGGGGCTGATCCGTATGCTCGCAAACAAATAAATGCTGCTTCACGCTGGGATTTAGACGCACAGAATTTAGCAAGAGATATGGCCAAGTATGGCAAAACAAATAAGTTTAATGGGTATGTGTATCAGATTAGCCAATTTGGTAGTAAAAATATGCAAGTTAATTCTTACGACTGGATTTCCAATTTAAATACTCTAGCTACAAGAAACAAAGTGAAGTTGTAATTATGAAGAAAAACAAAATTTATGAAGAAAGCATTACTTTGTCAAAAAAGTATCAAGAACGAAATAT
Organism: Gammaproteobacteria bacterium; assembly: GCA_021151625.1. GTDB lineage: Bacteria > Pseudomonadota > Gammaproteobacteria > Pseudomonadales > Cellvibrionaceae > Cellvibrio. Next base: position 1,602 of record JAGKWY010000211.1, read on the forward strand.
CTATGGCTTCAATAGCATCGAAGTGGACAGAGTTCTTTCATTAGGTAAAACAGACCTATCAGATCTATGCAGCCTGTTGACTGCGTCAACTCCTCTTGATAGTTGCTATGTGCTAAACGGATTCAAAAAAATATTTGAATCCGATCCGACAGGGGTAGCAGATATTAAAACGGGATGCTTTTTGCGGACTACCGAGTTTGCTTTTTCGTTTCGCAAAGAGCGGATTGAAACGGAAGTAATTGATAGTTGTTTTGTGTGTGGGCTGGATACAATCCAGGCTCTGCAGTTTTCTGGGATTGCATTGATCTTTGAGGATCTTGTGAGCCTGAAACAAGCACTTTTTATATCCCGTTATTACATCGGCAATGCTTTCCTGCAAGGCTATGACAAAGAGTTAGAAGCTGAATATAAAATTCTCGTGGCAGCGCTGGAGGCAAAAAACAACCATCAGAGTGTTGTAACTGCAGTGAAAGATGAGCTGGCTAATCAGGGGCGGAGCCAGGAGGCTGGTGACTATATCAATCAGCAGTTTGAAACTATCTGGAAGCTCGCGATTAAACATTTTAAGAAAGAGTCCGGCGACTATTTTGGTATACCGGAAGCCGCGCTTTTTCCAACCTATTTAATTGGTATCGCGAAAGAACTTCTTGCGGAAGGTGCGTTAGTGCTGAATGGCGTGCATGCATGGGAATTGCTTGTACAAGCTGCTATCCAACCTGGGCTGGACGCATTCACTACTGAAGCGCGCTTTATTAAAGCCAAAGAGCTTGTAATTGCTCAGTACGGTGTTTTAGCGGATTAGCGTTATTTGGCGGTAAAAAACCATGTGAGTAAAAGTAAAAAGCCGGATTTAATCCGGCTTTTTACTTGGTGTGTTCTAAATTTTCGTAAGCACCTAACCAACAGCACCCTGCAATTCCACGGCAACACCCCCTCAATCTGTTCCAGTGTTGTTGCCTGCGGGACCTCAGTAAATATTTTTCGCAAATAGGTGTGAGGGCAACGGGCGACAACGACTTCACCCGTGAGTACGTCACCAGTATGCAAGGCCAGATACTGGCCAAGGTTGAGCGCCCGCACGGCGAAGATTCCTGGCAGCAAACCTATACATATGCCAACGGCAACCAGGTGGCGCAGCTGGGCAAAAACGTCCAGTTCGACATGGGTGTGACCGGCGCAACAGGTAACAGC
>JAGKWY010000212.1 GCA_021151625.1 Gammaproteobacteria bacterium
CACTGGGATTACCTCTGTGATGGGTGACTGTGTGTATTGCCGATAAGGTGAGCTTCTGCAGAGCTGTTAGTAAAAATGCTACACAGCGAAATGAAATCGAGCAAGCAGGAAGTGAAAATATTTTGTTCAAAAATAGATTTTATTGAATTTTTAATCCTACTTTTAGTGCTTTTTTGTGTGAAAACGTTTCGTTACATGGCGTGTAAAAAATGTAATCGTTTACATTTTTGAGTGAAATAAAACCTGTCTCGGATGTGTTGCAAATGGGGGGTCAGGCGGATTCCATCAATGGATCTTCGGTGCCTGGTTCATAGATGGCGAAGTTGTTTTTGCCGCGCCGTTTGACCGCGTACATAGCCTGGTCGGCGTGCTTGCGCAGGCTGAGCGGATTGTCGCCGTGTTCGGGGTACAGGGCTATCCCAATGCTGATGCCGATTTTTTCCTGCACGCCGTTGTGCACTTCAATGGGCGCCTGCTGGGCATCGAGGATCTTTTGCGCAATGCGCGTCACCATGCCGATGTTGCCGGCATGGTTGAGGATAATAAAAAACTCATCGCCGCCCATGCGCGCCACTACATCTGACTCCCGCACCAGCTTGCGCAAGCGCTCCGCGACTGTGATTAACACCTTGTCGCCCGCATCGTGACCGTAGGTATCGTTGATATATTTGAACCTGTCCAGGTCGATCAGCATCACCGCAAACGCTTTGTTGCCTATGGCGGTTTGGCTAATTAATGCCTGTAGGGCTACATCTGCCGCCTGGCGGTTGCGCAGCCCGGTGAGGCCGTCGGTTTCAGCCTGTTCGCGAATGCGCGCTTCGGAATGCTTGCGTTGGGTTACGTCGTACATCACCCCTTCCACCGTGGAGCTGTCGCCCGCCGGAGAAAAAATACAGTGCACCCAGCGCAGCGTGTCTTCCTGCTCACTGCGGATGCGCAGGTCCGCCGAATGGGGGCGCTTGCTCACCAGCGCCAGTTTGATCAGCGACCTGGCTTGTTCGCTATCCAGAAATACCTGGTTGGCCAGGTCGGTTTCACCCAGCCGCTGTTGTTCAGTTTCCGCAATACCGGTCAGGCGAAAAAACGCCGGGTTGGCGGTGACCAAAGTCCCCTGCTCGCGCACCAGAAAAATCCCGGCGCTGCTGTCTTCAAAGATGCCGCGAAAGCGGGTTTCCAGTTGCTCCACTCTATGGCGCAGCTGCCGCTCCTCCTCCAGCATATTTTCCACTGTGTGCAGGAGCGAGTTGATGTCACCGGCGAGCAGGCCAATTTCATCGCCACGGTGGATACTGTTGACATCCAGGCGACCGCCATCGCCGGGGGTAATCCGGTGCAGGTTGCCAGAGAGGCGCGACAGTGGCCGGGTCATCAACCAATACACCAGGATTAATACCAGCAAGGCTACCAATGCCGATTGGGCGGCAAGGCCTATGGCTGTGGACATGGCGGAGTCGCGCGCCCGCGCTGCAATTAATGTCGCGTTAGGTACTACCGCCAGTTCGCCCACAATTTCCTTGTCATCAAAGGGGGCGACTAGCGGAATGGCGATCAGCTCTTGTTGGGCTTCGCGCGCGGTCTTGCCGTTCTGGCCGATGATTTCCTTGCCGGCCATAATTTTGGCCCCGATCACTATGTCATTTTGGGTCAGGCCGGTGACCACTTGCTGCGCCAGTTCGCGGTTGCCCACGTAAGCGGCTATGGCCGCAGTGGCCTGTACGGTTTCCAGCAACTGCAAGACCGAGCGCTCGCTCTCGGCAAAGGAGGTTTTATAGTCGCGCTGGTAAAAGAATTGCGCCGACAAGAGCCTGGTCATCATTAAATTGTTGCGGCGGCGACATGCGCCCGGCAAAGACCAGCGTGGCCCAGTAGGCATCCACCTGGGCTTCACTTTTGCCGGTGAGGCGTTTGTAAAAATCAGCGCGTAAGGGCGCGCCGGTTTTTAGATCCAGGGTTTGCGCCGGTGCGCCGCCGGGAAAGGCCGAGACGCGCCCCATAAACAAATCCACCACCTGCTTTTTCTCCAATTGGGCGACTGAATTGCGCGCGTTCACTATCACCAGTATGTCTGCCTGGAGCGGGCCGCTGAGCATCAGCAGGGTGATTAACGCTAGCAGTTTAGCCATTAGAAAAGCACATCCCAGGCAAGGCTGATAACAGTGGGGTTCTGGTCTTGGGCGACAAGCTCGGTTGGATTGGTTGCGAACCAGAGGCCCGGTCCCGCTTTATCAACCGAAAACTTTTCCACCTGGAACTTTAAGGCCATTTTTGGAGTGAAATCCCAGCGCGCACCAATACCATAACTGTGTTGCTTGATCCTTACGCCGTTGAGGCGAGTAGTAGTAGACAGGGCCAAATAATTCAGTTGGGTGGCATAGGGCTCGGGCAGGCCTGCAGGAATGGCTATGTTCAGCTCTGGCTCGCGCGGGTTGGCATAGCCAACCAGGCCGTAAAGGCTCAGTGAACCGAAGCGCTTGCCCAGGCTGGCATAAGCATTTTCGGCATTGGTGACCAGTATCAGGTCGGAGCTGATTCGCACGTATTCGCTTTGGAACCACCAGTCATTGTTGTCGTAATTCAGGCCCAACTGGTGATAGCGGAAGTCCCGGTTTTTGGTTTGCAGGTTGCCGGCCAGATCCCCGGCACCCGGCCAGAGTGGAGCGAATTGCGCCCATACGTTGCGCAAGTTTTGGGTCAAGTCGCTCTTTACCTCTACCGCCACATAGCTGTAGCGCAGTTTCCATTCGTTCCACTCGAGAGTGCTGCTGAGGCCAAACAAATCAAAATCAAAATTGGTGTACTGGCCGTTGTCGAAGCCGGTGGGGTATTTCTCATCCGAGTTGCCGTAAAAGGTTTTCAGGTTGAGTAGCGCATCACCCAGGGCAAAGCGCTTGGTCAGGTCGAAGCCGTCGAAGTGATAGAGTGAGGTAATTCCGTAGAGGTCATGAGGTGGGCGGGCCCAGGGGAGTGTGTAACCTACCTGGCGGTAGTCCGAGAGCATAAACGCATCGGCGCCCAAACGACCAAGGCGCAAGTCCAGCCCATCCACTGGTCGGTAGCGCACAAAAGCCCATTCGATGGAATTGGCCAGGGTGTTATCGAACCTGTCTTTTGCCACCAGCTGCACGGTAGTTTCCCATTGCGATGACCAACGCCCTTGCCATTGCAGGCCTAGGCGCGAGTCATTCATCCAGTAGCCACTGTTTTTGTAAGCGCCGTTGTCCTGGGTAACGTCATTGCGAAACACCAGCTCATCACTGTTATTCAGGGCAACTCCCAGGGTGGCAAAACCGGAAAAACGATGGTCTACCTCTGCCTGGGCGAGTGAGCAAGCGCTGGTTAACAACAGCGCAATTAGTGGGGATAAAACGGACTTGGTGACATCCATGGAAAAACAACCTGCAAAACTGGCGGATACCCGAAAGGCAATATGGACTGAGTATAGCCAGCGAGTCTGGAATTGCAGGTTGGTGGTGACGAAAGGGCTTACATTTGCGCGATGTATTTGGACAGGGTTTCAAATTTTTCCGGGTCGTTATCTACAAAGCGAATCACGACTTTTACCACATTGGTGTCCGGGCGATTTTCACCGGCCTGGATGCTGTGTACATAGCCATTGACCCGCGCCAGGCTGCTGCCGTCGCCGGTCTCTATATCTACGGCGGCCTGTTCAAACACGCTGGGCAGATTGTCGCCGCGCTGCATCAGTCCACTCATTAATTGCAGCGACATTTCGCGAATCACGCAGCTAAAGGTGCGATTGTTGGAAAAACGCAACTGGGCTTTGCCCTTGGCTGCTTTGGGAGTTTCTACCACTTTCATGGCGGGTTTTGCACCCAGCACTCCGGCGCTGCCATTAGCGAAAGGATTTGCCGGTTTTGGTGCAGTAGCGGCAGGTTCTGCGCGGCCGCCGGTCAATACATCCACCGAGGCAAAGGCAATCCCCTGGGTGGTGGCACCACCGGCGCGCAGGGCCGGGGTTTTGCCAATCACTTTTAATTGCTTGAAGACTTTCTTCAGCAATTCATCGGCGGAAAAGGGTTTGCTTAAATAATCGGACACACCCAGTTCAATGGCTTTGACGATATGGTTTCTGTCGCCGCGACTGGAAATCATAATGAACGGGGTTTTTTCCGAATTGGGCATGGCGCGCACGTTTGTTAATAATTCTGCGCCGGTCATGTTGGGCATTTCCCAATCGGAGAGAATCAAATCCACCGATTGGTTTTTCATTTGCGCCAGCGCGCGTGCACCGTCGGGAGCATCAATAATTTCTACGCCGGGAATTTTATCGCGCAGTTGTTTCTTG